>NZ_LAQR01000006.1:0-56909 GCF_000968645.1 Salinivibrio sp. KP-1
GCTCTGGCTCTGGCTCTGGCTCTGGCTCTGGCTCTGGCTCTGGCTCTGGCTCTGGCACGGTATTGACTTCGCTTTCGCTATCAGATGCAAGGGTTTCTTGCGGTTGTTGCGAGTTCGCCTCATCAATCGATGTTTCTACCGATGTGGTTGACTCTGCCGTCTCTTCCGCCACGTCTGGCGCAGTCGTTGGTGACGCTTGTTCTGGTTCAGGCTGTGTCTGGTCTTTTTTCCGACCCAGACCCAACCATGACATAAATCCACGTTTCTTTTTTTCTGCCATTGGCAAATCCTAAAGCATGCTTGATACAATCAGCGGCTCAATACCGAATCGGCATAGTCTATCACCTTCTTTACGGTCAAAAAATCTATGGTTAAACGCGCCAACCGCAAATCTTCATCAGCTCACGCTTCCCGTGGGGCTGGAGCTGTTCGTATCATTGCTGGCCGCTGGCGTGGCCGTAAGCTTGTCGTGCAAGACGCACAGGGGTTACGCCCCACTACCGACCGGGTGAAAGAAACCGTATTTAATTGGCTGGCGCCCCATCTTCCGGGAGCGCGCTGCTTGGATGTGTTTGCGGGCAGTGGTGGACTGGGCTTTGAAGCGCTCTCTCGCGGCGCGACTTGGACGCAGTTTTGCGAAAAAAACCCCGTAGCGGCCAAACAACTTCGAGATAACCTCGATCAGCTTGGCGCAGAGAATGCGCAAGTAGATAGCACAGATGCACTGACTCTACTCGCCGCGCCACCGCAAAACAGCCCGTTCGATGTGGTCTTTGTCGATCCCCCGTTTCATCAAGGGTTGCTTAACGACACCTTGGCTGCGCTCGCAAACAACGGATGGCTCGCACCTGGGGCATGTATTTACGTTGAAGCGGAAAGTGAGCTGGATGACTATCACGTCCCAGGAAACTGGCACTGTCATCGTGAAAAACGTGCAGGACAAGTCAACTTCCGTCTATATTTCAACGACCAAACGTAAGAGACACACTATGAAAGGACTAATTCTACTCGCCAAAGCGGCCATCGCCTTTGTTTGGATCGTCTTACTGGCCAACATCGTTCACCCGTTTCCAGGGGTGGCCGCCATGGCGCTCTATATCATGACCGGCTTTTTGTTGGTGATGCATGGGCTACAAATGCTGATTTTCTTAGGAGCATTTGGCGACAAAATTACCATGACGCGCTGGGAAAAATGGTCAATCCTGATTTTTGGGATTTTTGCGCTGCTCGATATTCGCCGCAAGCATATGATGTAAGTGTCATTCGCGACTATGCTGGCATTGCCAGCATAGTTCAAAACTGCCGGCGTTCTCTTCTCCACAGTGCTGGCATACCCAGTGTGTCTCGCTTTGCTCTTCATACGCCTGCAGTAATTGCCTTGCTTGAGCGACATTTTCTGGGGCAACCCATAAGGTTACGCCTTGCACATCAGTGGGTAACTCGCCCACTGCCGCACTCAGCGCTTCGCCTTTCAATACACAATCAATACGATGGCTGGATAACAGGCCTTTTAAGCTGTGCGCCTCCAAGGTGTTCATCGCTTGATAGACTTTTTCCATCTCACCCTCCTTGGGCGATCACCACCGAGGCACTGATCAGTGCTTGCGCTAAAAAATAACTCGACATCACCATCGCTTGTGCCGCACGAAATTCGCCCTTAAAACGCGCAAACGCCAGCACGGTATCTGACACCATAAAACAGATAGCACCGGCCAGTGCGAGTGCCGCCGCGGGGGAGTGAGTATTGAGCCAGTATTCACCGGCCGCCCATACCATCTGGGTGATCACGGCAATATACACGGCCACAGGCAGCGCGAGCTGCCCTAAGTTTGGGAGCAGTAAAAGAAAGACGATAATGCCCAGGCCAGACAACATGGCGGGCAGCCACCATACCATATGGCCGTCAAATTGCGCCCAAAACGCGAAGATATAGACCAGGTGTGCGAGTAAAAAACTGGTTAACCCCTGCACAAACCTGTCTTTGGGGAGCATTAAAAAGACATCGCCCACCACAGAGAGCAATAGCGCGACGAAGACCCATTGCGCATAATGAGAGACGCTAATGTGAGTGCCCACTATCGCCATGAGCATCACAATAGTCAGCGGTTTAAAAAGATAAAACTGCCAACGCGGGCCCCGGTAGGCTGCGGAGATATGCAGCAGTCCAGAACAACAGACAGCGAACCAGCTCCACATGAGTATCATTCCTTTCAAGACAAGGACGCCAAGTCTAGGCTGGCTGGCGGAGATGTCCAGCGTCCCTTGATGAGAACAAGATCCAGTTTAAAAAAATCGTAACGTTAACCGTGGGGTGACAACCGATTCTTGTGGTTAGCTAGCCACTCCATTGCGGCCACACTTGCGCGTAAAAACCAATTGCCCCCGCGGTAAACAGCAGGATAAGCCCCGCGGCAAGCCGCCAAATCAATCGGTTGCTTCGCGGTACTAATTCTGACTCACAATACTTACTCACCGATATAAATTCACGTATATCGTCCACTTCGTAACCCTCTTCATGAACGACTTTGTTACGAATAGTGGCGACAAAGCGCAGTTTTTTGATCACATCATGCGGCAGGCGTTTTTGGCTACTGTCGATGAGCTGATGGAGCCCCTTCCCTTCGGCGTGATAGTGCTCACGCAGCAAGCCTTCTAGGCGCTTACTGTGCTTAATCACGACTGCGACGTCATCCATGGTCTCTCTCCTTACCAGCTCCCATTTTATGAGTATGGTGGTTTTTATACCATTTAGGGGCATCAGGCTTCATGATTGCGATCTGATCCTGTCATCCTATATTCAATCAGTTATGACCGCCGTTGTCGTCAAAAGTGTCATCATTTATGGCACCAACCACGCGGTGGCGCGATATCGTTGCAATATAGCAGTGGTCAGCGCCGCCCCCGCAAAGGCATATAGCGTCAGCAAGGGGATCCAAACCATAGCGGGCGATAAAGTGGGCCAGTAAGCCCTGACGGGCCAAAGGAACACTGGGTGAATCAAGTAGATCCCTAGGCTATAACGACTCAGGGTTGCAACCCACGATGGTGTCGCTTTATTCGCTCGCCAATGTTTGACGGCAAGGAAAAGTGCCGCACTAATCAGCACCGTGTTGATCGTGGTATACGATAACCAACCCTCAGTGATATAACGCTGATGCGCAACACTGGTGGTTAACACGTGATACTCGGTCATACCCAAAGCCAGTAAGCCCAGCGCCCACCACAGTAACAACGCACGTGGCGCTTGGTGTAGCCAATAGCCTAACCATAAGTAGCCGCCATAGAGGATAAAATCATTCCGCCACCAGCCATGCGCGCCGGTTAAATACCAAGCCGTTAAGCTTATCCATGCTAATCCGATAAAAGCCACTGACCATGACGGTAAGCGTGGCATTAACGGGCGTAGCAATGGCACCCACAGCAGCAACGGGATGTAATAGTAGAAAAAGCCAAGGTGATAATAAGTTTCATGCTGAGGGGCCGCGCCCAATGTTTGGGTGACGGTCTGCCACGAAAAACCATCCGGCGTCAGTCCAGACAGACACGCAAACGCGAACGACCACACCAGAAAGGGCACCACCACCTTAACCACGCGGCGACGGATAAAATGGCGCAAGCGGAAAGGCCGCGTCGACGAGAGCAGCAGTAAGCCCGAAATCATAATAAAAATCGGCACCGCCCAGCGACTTGCACTGTTTAGCCCTACCGCGACCACCCAATCACTCAGCGCAATATCACCAATTTGAAACCGATACGGACCCAGTACATGAATCGCCACCACGAAAAAGGCAGCGAGGACACGCAATATGTCGAGGTAATCAATATGTGTCTGTGTTTCAGTCTGTTGCATTTGTTAACACTTTTAACCAGTGACCGGATCGAGCACGCATCCATCATACGCCAACTTCGCGTCAAATGATGTCCGTTAAAGTCATTATCCAGTCAAATATGTTTCTTTTTTGCCTCATTAGCAGCACGTAGATCGAGTTTTACGCTCACTAACTAGCTTTTAATCTTGCTATTTAAGTTAAAAAACAATTAACATTCGGCCTCCTTTTCCCATAGACGGGAAATGCAGTACAACGAAGGAGACCAACCCCATGCACTCAAGTACCACAGAGCAACAAGGTGGGCCGCACAAGCGCACACTGTTTACGCGCTTTCTCGATACCGTCGAGTGGCTCGGCAACCTGCTCCCTCATCCAGTGACCTTATTCGCGATTTTCTGTGTCGCTATCCTGATCGCCTCGGGTGTCGCTGGCTACTTTGATGTGTCTGTCGCCGATCCTCGCCCAGAGGGCGCAAAAGGACGTGCGGCAGATGGCATGATTTATGTGCAAAGCCTGCTCAACGCCGAAGGCTTGCAAATGATCGTCACCAACTTGGTGAAAAACTTTACCGGCTTTGCCCCACTCGGCACCGTGCTGGTGGCCATGCTCGGTGTGTCGGTCGCAG
This sequence comes from Salinivibrio sp. KP-1, assembly GCF_000968645.1. Taxonomy (NCBI): domain Bacteria; kingdom Pseudomonadati; phylum Pseudomonadota; class Gammaproteobacteria; order Vibrionales; family Vibrionaceae; genus Salinivibrio; species Salinivibrio sp. KP-1. The sequence continues at coordinate 4,456 of NZ_LAQR01000006.1, forward strand.
AACATTCAGGACTGCTGTCAGCCTCCATGCGCGGCCTGGTAATGGGCGCGTCGCGCCGTACCGTCACCTTTACCATTGTCTTTGCCGGTATTATCTCGAATACGGCTTCAGAGCTCGGTTACGTGGTTTTAATCCCGCTTGCCGCGATGATCTTCCATTCATTAGGCCGTCATCCATTAGCCGGGCTTGCCGCAGCGTTTGCCGGGGTATCAGGCGGTTACTCTGCTAACTTGTTGTTGGGAACTGTCGACCCCTTGCTGTCGGGGATCACCGAGTCAGCCGCGCAAATGATTGACCCAGACTACATCGTTGGGCCCGAAATGAACTGGTACTTTATGTTCGTTTCTACCTTCTTCATCGCGATTGTTGGTGCATGGATCACCGATAAGATTGTCGAGCCTAAGCTGGGCCAGTATGACCACGACCAAGCGTCTGAAGATGTCGCCGCCGCCTCCGCGAGCAAGCTTAATGATGACGAGAAACGCGGTCTTCGTAATGCCGGGATTGCGGTGCTGATTGTCAGCGGCATTTTAGCGCTCACCATCGTCCCTGAGTGGGGACCACTGCGTCACCCCGAGACCAATGAAGTGGCAGGCTCGCCGTTTTTGAAAGGCATTGTTGCCTTTATTATGGTGTTCTTTGCCGTTCCCGGTATTGTGTTTGGCCGTACCGTCGGCACCATCAATAACGATCGCGACGTGATTGATTCGATGTCTAAGTCGATGAGCGCCATGGGCATGTATATCGTGCTGGTGTTTTTCGCGGCGCAATTTGTGGCGTTCTTTAAATGGACCAATTTTGGTCAAGTGATTGCGGTCGGCGGTGCTGACTTTTTGCAAACCATCGGTTTAACAGGGCCTGCATTATTCTTTGCCTTCATCTTGATGTGTGGCCTGATTAACCTCTCGGTCGGCTCGGCATCGGCGCAGTGGGCCATCACCGCCCCCATCTTTGTACCTATGTTGATGCTGGTCGGTTATGCCCCAGAGACGATTCAATCAGCCTACCGGATTGGCGATTCAGTGACCAACATCATTACCCCGATGATGAGTTACTTCGGGCTGATTCTGGCGGTGGCGTGTCGCTATGTGAAAAACCTTGGCATAGGCACCTTGATTGCCACCATGTTGCCTTATTCGATGATCTTTATGGTGGGATGGAGCATTCTATTCTACGTATGGGTTTTCGTGCTCGGTCTGCCCGTTGGCCCTGGTGCAGAAACCTACTACAACTTCAACCAGTAACGTATCGTTATTCGGTGTTAAGGCAAGCGCTCGCGCTTGCCTTTTCTTTTTGGCGCGGCGCTTTTCCCATAAGTGTCATTTTCATCCATCCTTTAAGACGGTTATAGTAAACCTATCTCAGTGATGGTAAACCAAGATGACAGATCTCGCCGACAGTAAGGATCAGCCGGCTTTTGACGCGCACTCTCTCGCCCGTGAAGCAGTGCTGAGCGACGCATTTAAGCACCACATAACACCTTTTTGGCAACAGCGTGAACAAGGCTACTTCCACGGGGAAGGAGGGCTACGTTTACACTGGTGCAGCTTTACCCGTCCGCAGAATAGGCAAGCGGTCGTGGTGGTCAATGGCCGCATTGAAAGCGTGATGAAGTATCAAGAGATCTTTTATGACCTCGTTCAGATGGGCTATGACGTTTACAGCTTTGATCACCGCGGCCAAGGTTTGTCCGAGCGGCTCGTGATCAAACCGCGCGATCTGGGTCATGTCGAACGCTTTGACGACTATGTCACTGATCTGGCGACCTTCATGCAGTTTATCGGGGCGCACCGACAATACGACCATACCTTTATGCTCGCCCACTCTATGGGCGGGGCCATCGCCGCACTCTATGCGCATCGATTTCCCCACGCGATAGACGGGCTTGCAATGACCGCGCCGATGTTTGGCGTGCACGTCAGCCCGTGGCTTGGACGTATCGCGCCTTGGTTGTGTCGTTCGCTGGCGCGCTATCAGCATCCACCACGGTTTGGGCCCGGACAAGTTGGTTATCGTCATGTGCCGTTTGAGCAAAACCGCCTGACCCATTCTCGCGCACGGTATGCCTGGTTTCGTCAGCTCTACATCAACCAACCTCAACTGCAGATCGGCGGGCCTAGCGCTCGCTGGATTGCCGAGGGAATGGCCGCAGCCCAGCACTGCTTAGCCATCGCCCCCCAATTGGCCACTCCGACACTCATTTGCCAAGCTGGCGGCGAGCAGATTGTGTCTAATCCCGCGATGGCCGAGTTCCATTTTTTACGCCGGCAAGCCAATCAGCCGAGTCAATGGCAGTTTTTTCAAGGCTCACGACATGAAATCTTGTTTGAAACCGATACACATCGGCTGGCAGCGTTCACGGCCATTGATGATTTTTTTCAACGTCAGAGCCAACACTAAAAGCGGAAATCGCTCAGTGAGAGGGTTCCCTTTTTCACCGTCGTCAGTTGCAGTAGACTCAAACATACTGTGATTGTGATCGCCTAACTAATGAGGACATGATGTACAAACTCGTCGCTTCCGATCTCGATGGTACCCTGCTCACCCCAGAGCACAGTATCGCGCCCTATACCAAACAGGTGTTGGAACAACTGCACCAGCAAGGCATCCATTTTGTGTTTGCCACGGGTCGTCATCATGTTGACGTAGCGAGCATTCGTGAAACCGTTGGCATTCCTGCATACATGATCACCTCCAATGGCGCACGCGTGCATGACAGTGATGACAACTTGGTATTCCAACACAATGTTGACCCTGAGATTGTTGCCAACCTGATTAACGAGGTGAAGCAGGATCCGACCGTCACCATTCACCTCTACCGCGATAATGACTGGCTGCTGAGCAAAATGGATGAAGAGCTCGCCCGCTATCATAAAGACTCTGGCTTTAACGCCCAGGAGTTTGATGTGGACAACCCACCGGTCGATAACATCGCGAAGATTTTCTTTATTCGCCACGATCACGACCACCTACTCAAATACGAGCATCAGTTTTTGTCGCAGTATGGCGAGAACATCAGCGTGGCATTTTCGACGCCATTCTGCCTGGAAGTGATGGGCAATGGGGTGTCCAAAGGGGCCGCGTTAGAGGAAGTGGCGCGTCGTCATCAGCTCAACTTGGCGGACTGTATCGCGTTTGGCGATGGCATGAACGATGTCGAAATGCTACGTGCCGCCGGACAAGGCTTGGTAATGGCCACCGCACAAGCGCGCGTCAAGGCCACCCTCTCAGATAAAGCCATTATTGGTAGTCATGCTGATGAAGCGGTGGCGCGCTATTTGAAAGCGCACCTATTAGACTCACTTTTATAAGCGACCTGGCTCACACCGTGAGCCAACAGGCGCCTGATGGCGATGCATTATTCCCCCGCCATCGCCAGGATCGCCTGCCATTGCGCTGCGGTAACCGGCATCACACTCAGTCGGTTACCTTTTTTCACTAACGGCATCTCGGCCAGCGCCGGATTTTGCTTCATCTCTGCCAGTGCAATTAACGGCACATGACGCTGATATTCCACATCCACCATAAACCAACGTGGGGTTTCAGGTGTGGCTTTCGGATCAAAGTAGCCGCTATCTGGCTCAAATTGGGTATGATCGGGATAACAAGCGCGGACCACGGTCGCCACACCAGCGACACCCACTTGTTTGCACGAGGAATGATAAATCAGCACCTCATCGCCCACTTTGACCTCATCACGCAGCATATTACGCGCTTGATAATTGCGCACCCCTTCCCAGCATGAAACCTTTTGCTGCTTTAGTGTGTCTATCGAAAAGGTATCTGGCTCTGTTTTAAATAACCAATAACTCATGCTAGCTTGCTCTTAATCGGATGGTGGCGGCAATCTTGCCCTGCCTGCATTCAGGGCGCAAGCCTGCCTACTCTCGCTCAGTACAAGGAGTTTTTCGTGCCATCTCTTCGTCCCCTTATCATCGCCTCGATGAGTTTGCTTGCCCTCGCCGGGTGCGGTAGCACCTCTGGTCCGGTAGAGCTGGGCCATCGTAGCGACAAGGTTTCAACCGGCTTGGTTCACACACCGCAACCTTTTATGCAAACCGGCCGCATTTCTGTCAGCCCAGAAACGGCCAGCTTCACGCCGTGCGGAAGTCAAAAACAGTACTGGCTTGATTTAACCGCTGACCAACGCGCGACCTTATCGCAGCAGTCCGGTCCGGTATACAGTGAGTTTGAGGGCTATTTCACACCTGTGTCACGCCGCGGGTACAGTGCCGACTACCCTGCCGCGGTGACCATGACCCGCTTAAATATGCTCACCAGCGAATTAGAGGGATGCGCACAACCGCGTAATACCTTGTTGGCGGAAGGCCAAACCCCTACCACCTGGTCAGCCGCTGTCGGCCAAGGGCATCTGGCATGGGAAAGCGAGCAAGACTCACAAGAGCGCCCGCTCAGCGGACAAAGCATGAGCCAAGAGCAGGCACAATTCCGTGCTCAACAAGCCGCTTTAACGCTTAGCGCCCAAGGCTGCCAACAAAGCGCCAACACCCTCTATGGCTGGCAAGCACGCTTAAAAACGGCGAAAGGCACTTACCAAGGGTGTGCGATCTTACCTTCCGTGGATACCAGTCAGCATTGGGCGGGAGAATACCAAGGTACCAGCCAGTCGCCCGGCCAACCGACACTGACCACCCAACTGACGTTGCTGCCCGATCATAGCGCCATCACCAGCTACCACCCACAAGGGGAAGCGGTGACCAAAGAAACCGGGATTTGGCAGCCAGTTGGGGAGAACCAAGTCCAAGTGCTCACTACCCGTAGTGGTGAGCAAATGGTGGTGTCTGAGCGCATATATACACGTAACGGGTTTTCCCTCTCCGCCTCCGAGGAAACCTTTAATGGCAACAGCTACTCATTAGGTCATGACGGCTTAACGCTGAGGCTCAAAGTCGGGGATGCCGTGAACGTATCGAATCAAGCCGGCATTAAAGGCAGCGCCGAGAAAAACCCGCGCGTTGAGCAAGCACTCAAAGACTATCTTAGCGATAATGGCCAAACCGGCCCCCTCACCTATCGCTGGCTTACCCACGACCTCAATCAAGACGGGCAAGCTGATCTGTTGGTTTTGACCGACAGCTGTGGCAGTGGCGGCTGCACCTTATTGGTGTTTAAAGGCGACGCGCAAGGCTGGCAGTTTAATAGCCGCATGACACTGGTGCATGTGCCCCTTTTATTAGCACGCAGCCAAAACAAAGGTTGGCATGATTTGATCGTGCCGGTCGGTGGCGGTGGTGCACCGGCCGGCCACCATGTGATGCAATTTGATGGGCAGCGTTATCCACTCAACCCCAGCACTGCACCTCGCGCACCTAAACCGGATAGCTCAGACACAGCATTATTTGCCGATGGCATCTATGCCACCCAACAAGGGGCGGTATTGGGAGAAGAATAACGTAGACGCGCGCGCCCTTGGCACACGGGCTCGCATTCCTTGTCGGACTTGCGCACAATAGCAACCTGACACCTTGAGGAGAGTCTGATGGCCCGTTTGCCCTGCCGCCAATGCGGTTTTACCTATCACTGTATCTGTCACTGCTATTGGCTGCTGGAAAGCCAATTGCAATGCGTGCTGGTGATGCACGAAAACGAAGCGGCGCGCCAATCCAACACCGGCAAACTGGTTAAAGCGGCGCTGCCCGACACGAAAATCGAAATTTGGCAACGCAAACAACCACCGCAAGCCTTGCTCGACAGCTGGGCGCGCGGTGATGTGTCACCTTGGTTGTTGTTTCCCTGTGATGATGCCGTCCCCGCCGATAGGCTATTTGCTGACGCGGTTCGGCCTGTCTCTTGCGCGGATAGTTCAGCTTCTTGCGCAGAGACGTTAGCCGCCACCAATGCACCTCGCGCGCCGTTACAGTTTGTGGTGCTGGATGCCACTTGGCAGCAGGCGCGAAAAATGCTCAATAAAAGTCCGTGGCTCAATGGTCTGCCTCGGGTCAGTTTGCCGTCGACAGCCGACTCGCAATATACGCTCAGGCGCAACCAGCCACCGGGACACCTGTGTACCAGTGAAGCGGTGAGTGCATTACTACGAAGCCAAGGCGACGTGAACGCCGCTACGCAGCTGGACCATTTTCTTGCCCACTTTATGGAGAGTTACGAGGCCGATCGCCACCATCACACCACACCGCTCCCCGCCCCCAAGATGCTGACGTCAAACGCGTGAACAAAAAAACGCCGAGCACAGCGCGCTGCCATGCCCGGCATTTACGTCGTTTATGGGTTACAGCTTAAAGCGGCTGATCTCTTGCTCAAGGCTATGAGAAAGCTCGGATAACGTCGCGGCTTGACGCGCGGCTTCATCCGCTTCGGTCGATAGCTCATTGGACACATCGCGAATGCCCTCTGAGTTACGGGTGATCTCCGCGGTGACGCTCGATTGCTCTTCCGCTGCCGAAGCAATTTGCGTCGCCATATCGCTAATTTGGCTCACCGCCGCGACAATCTGGCTCAAGCTTTCGTTCGCCGCGCTGGCATCTTCCACACTGGCATGCGCACGTTGCTGGCTGTCTTGCATCATGGTCACCGCGCGACCAGTTGCCTGCTGCAAGGTATCAATCATTTGCTGAATTTCGGTGGTAGAGGCATGGGTACGCTGGCTCAATATCCGTACCTCATCGGCTACCACCGCAAAGCCACGGCCATGTTCACCGGCGCGTGCCGCTTCAATCGCGGCATTCAATGCCAGCAGATTGGTTTGCTCAGCCACTTCTTGAATGGTCGACAAGATGCTGGTGATGCTGTGCGCATGCTGATCCAGCTCACCAATTACACCGGTCGCCGCTTCTACTTCACGGGCAAGCTCGGTGATCGAGTGCTTACTTTGCTCCACTTGCTGGCCGCCATCGTTGGCTACGCTTTCAGTCTCTTGGGCGGTGCGCGCGGTATTATCGGCATTGCCGGCAATATCTTGGGTCGCCGAGGCCATTTCATGGATAGCGGTCGCCACCATATTGATTTCATCTTGCTGATGACCAATCCGGGTGGAGCGCTCTTCCGCTTGCGCCGCAGTTAGCTCGGCTTGTTGCTTGAGCGAGCCAGACAGCTGACGTAAGTGCGACACCATAGTGTGCATGTTGCCGACAAAGCGGTTGAAGTTGTTGGCAAGTTTGCCAATTTCGTCATTACTGTGTGGCTCTAGGCGCTGGGTTAAGTCCCCTTCACCGGAGGCAATTTCTTCTAGCGCGGCGGATACATTGAGCAAGTCACGGAACAACACGTGCATCAACCACGTCACGGCACCGGCCACCAGCAAAGTGATCACTACCGCGGTCAGCATTAGGTCGAACAAGGTATCACGCTGGCTGGCGTATTCAGTGCGCTTATCCAGCTCAATCGCCAGTACCCAATCGGTGTTAGGAACAGAGGCAAAATAAAACAGTTTATCAACGCCATCGACAGGCAATTCCACCAGCGATTGCTGTGCCAACGCCTGACGCACGCGGTTTTCATTCAGCTCAGGAGACAGGCTGCGATACGGTTTTAGCAGGCGCGCTTTGTCTTTGTGAGCGAGAAAAGTGCCATCAGCACCTAGCAGCATCGCGTTCGCATTTTTGCCCACTTTTAATTGGGTCACGTCACGGATCAGCTGGTCAATCAACACATCTGCGCCCACCACACCGATTAATTCGCCATTACGACGTACTGGCTCGGCCAAGGTCACCAGCATCGCACCGGTAATCGCATCACTGTAAGCAGTGGTAATAATCGGGCTACCTGCGCTCACGGCTTGCTTGTACCACGGACGGACGCGAGGGTCATAATCATCGCGGTTGCGCTCAGGACGCGAACGATACATGGCGCCTTTTGGGGTGCCAAAGTAGATATCGTCAAACCCACCGGCCTCACGCGCTTGCTGCAAATAGCTCACACGATGGCTACTGCTGGTGTAATCGGTAAAGGCACTGGTGATATCAGCACGGATTTGCACCCAACCGCTGATCGATTCAGTCGCCGCATCGGCGATACCACTGACGCGGCTATAGATGCTCGACTGGGTTTGGGCTTGAATTTGGCTTACAGCAAGCCAGGTGAGAAAGGCGGCCATCAGCAATACAGCAGATAAGCATGCCCCAATTAATTTTTGTTTTAGTGATAACTGCATGGGAACGGCTCTCAAAGCAACGACAGGTTAATTCCAAACTCCCCGATAACCGAGGTAGCAATAGTGAACAGCCGTCACCCCGTCCCTAGGGTACCGCGAGCCCATCCTGCGCGTCGCGGGTTCACAGCGCCGGATGATTTTTATCCGGCATGGCAAGCGCGCTAATGTATCAACACTGAGACAGGATTGCTATTTTTAAGTTAAAAAACAGTCAACTAGAGAGCACTTAGAATCAAGATCACACATGCTGCCCGGCTACCCAGCCGGAGCTCCAGGCCCATTGGAAGTTATAGCCGCCGAGCCAGCCGGTGACATCTAGCACTTCACCGATAAAATACAGGCCGGGGATATCTCGCGCTTCAAGGGTTTTCGAGGAAATTGCGTGGGTATCTACCCCGCCAAGCGTCACTTCTGCGGTGCGGTAACCTTCAGTGCCGTTTGGGGCAATTGACCACTGGTGAAAGTAGTGATGAAGTTGATCGAGCTGCTTGTCATCGAGCTGCTTGAGCGGTTTATCCGGCAAGCTATCGCGCGCAATCAAGACCTCGACCAAACGTTTGGGGAATAGGCGAGACAGTGAGGTTTTTAAGGTTTGGTTGGGATGCTTATCACGCATCGCCACCAGCACGTCTTTTAGCGACTCACTAGGGAGTAAATCGATGGTGACCGCTTCGCCCGGCTGCCAAAACGAGGAGGTTTGCAACACCGCCGGTCCCGATAAGCCGCGGTGGGTAAAGAGCAGGTTCTCGGTAAAACACACACCCGATTCGGTGGTGATCGAACACGGCACCGACACCCCGGAAATATCGGCAAAGCGAGTTTTGTCCTCTTGGTGCAAGGTATACGGCACCAAGGCGGCGCGGGTGGGCAGCACTTTTAAACCAAATTGTTCGGCAAGCTGATAACCAAAGGGGGTGGCGCCGAGCTTGGGCATCGAAAGGCCGCCCGTGGCAACCACCAACGACTGGCAGCGCACCGGCTCGCCATTGAGTTTAAGGCGAAAGCCGGCTTCTTCTTGTTCGATATCATGCACTTCACAGCGATAGCGTTGACTGATGGTGGCTTGGTCGCATTCGGCCAAGAGTAGATTGACGATATCTTTGGCGCTGTCATCACAAAACAGCTGGCCGTGGTCACGCTCGTGATAGGCCACACCATGGGTGGCCACCAGACCAATAAAGTCCCATTGGCTGTATTGTGCCAATGCGGATTTGACGAAGTGCGGGTTTTCACACAGGAAGTTACTCGCGGTGACATCATAGTTGGTGAAATTGCAGCGTCCGCCGCCTGAGATCAGGATCTTGCGGCCCGGTTTTTTGGCATGATCCACCACCAAAACACGGCGGCCACGTTGGCCTGCTTGTGCCGCACACATCAATCCTGCCGCACCGGCGCCAATCACAATTACATCATACTCAGTCACACGCTTACCTGTTTATTCTCTGCTCACCCTGTGGGAGCGGCATTGTAGCAGCCCGCACGTAAGCGGCAAGCGCGATTTAACGCGCCTGCGCTTCGGGCGGTGGCACCATGACACCTGCGTTTTGCTCAATCATACGAGGGTCCATATGCAACGTACGGGTTGGGAAGGCAATATCCGCACCGTGCTGATGAATAATACCAATCACTTGCAGCAGTACATCCTGCTTCACGCGGTGATAACGTTGCCAGTTCACCGTTTTGGTGAAGGTGTAAATAAAGAAATCGAGCGAGTGTGGGCCAAAGCTGTTGAAGTTCACAATCAAGGTTTGTCGCGTTTCAATGTCTGGGTGGGCTTCAAGCATGGCATACACATCGTCAATCACCGCGCTGATTTTATCGGCGTCTTGGTAACGTAGCCCGATGGTTTCATAGATGCGGCGGTTGAGCATCCGCGAGGGGTTCTCGACCACCACGTTACTGAATACCGAATTGGGAACGTATAAAGGGCGCAAATCGAAGGTGCGCACCACCGTCATACGAATACCAATTTTCTCCACTGTGCCCTCAATGTTGCGATCCGGCGAGCGCACCCAATCACCGACTTTAAACGGGCGATCAAAGTAAATCATCACCCCACCGAAGAAGTTCGACAGCAAGTCCTTAGCGGCAAAACCAACAATTAAACCCCCGACACCCCCGACGGTCAGTAGACCTGAGACGCTAACGCCCAGGCTTTTCAGCAAGGACAAGGCCCCGAAGCACACAAAGAGGGCGCGTAAGACATTCCCCAAGGTATTGATAGTGGTGTGGTCGCGTTTGCTCGTCTCAATCATCACCTGCTCGCTGCTGTTAACTAGGCGTAACAGCACCCAAATGATGACCCAGATCACCACCAAATCTTGCACCAAGGTAAGCCAACTGAGTGAGACATTGCCTAAGGTGTTATCGACAATGATTTCCAGCGAATGAGAAGCTGGCCATAGCCAAATCAACACACTTAAAGGCGTATCTATCGCCGGCCAAATGATGTCGTCCCAGCGGGTGATGGTCTTTTCCGCCAAGGCTTTCAGCCGCCCAACCAGTACGTGCCAAATCGTCCATGCAATGGCACTGATGCCCGTTAACGTGACAACATCCGAGATCCATTCCCACGCCGCTGCCTCATGAAGCGACTGCCACCATTGGAGTAGGCTTTGCATGATTCCCTCAATTACGCTGTGATCCGAGTAGTGGCGTCAGGTTAACAAAAAAAATGCTGACCGAGGTCAGCATTTTGTCGAAATTGTTGGCGTCCGCTTACCAGCCCGCAAAAGCGACAAGAAAAAAGGTCGCGAGCAAGGCACCAGACAACGCAGCATTGAGGATGAACAAATGGCGCACTTTGTTGCATTTGCTCACGAATATTTCATCGTGATGATGGAGATACTCCTGACTACGAATGTACTGGTACAAGCGCTTTTGGCGCGAGATATCGCCTTGGGGTGAGAGTGAGAAAAAGTTGTTATCTCCGCGACAAATTTGCTGATAAAGCAGCGGATTCGCGTCGCGCAACATCACAACGAGCGCGCGCAGTGAAGACAGGTAGCGCGCGAAATTAACCAGTGTGACGGTAAAAACTGCCACGATTAGGATATCACCGTTCATAGACCTCTCCCTCCGCTACGCCGGATAGCGCTCAGAGGGAGAGGTAACCAGATTACTGCCCTGCTGAGCCGTCCATCACTGACGTAGACTCTTCAACCGCCATCGATGCCAAGTCTTTGTCAATAAAGAACAGTGCCTTGCCATCTTCGCCGACTAACTCGATCTTATCGAGTATGCCTTTAAACAGCTTCTCTTCTTCATGCTGCTCCGCTACATACCACTGCAAGAAATTGAAAGTAGAATAATCTTGTGTGGTAAACGCAACGTGCGCCAAGCTGTTAATTTTTTCCGTAATCAAGCGCTCGTGTTGATAGGTTTCGCGAAACACTTCGCCCAGTGATGCGAACTCATGACGTGGTGCGTCAATCGAACCCAAAATAGGCATCGCCCCTGTCTCACTGACGTACGTAAAAAGGCGCTGCATATGCTGCATCTCTTCTTGTGCGTGCTTATGCAGGAATCGCGCGGCTCCTTCGAAGCCTTGATCCTCACACCAAGCGCTCATTTGTAAGTATAGATTTGATGAGAAAAACTCCAAATTGATCTGCTCATTGAGCCTGTCAACCATGGCAGGTGCTAGCATATAAAACATCCTCTTTATTTGGGGTTAGCTGCCATTCTGACCAGCAGCACGTTGGTTTTCAAGCGGATCACGCCGACTAACCGCATCGAGACCGAGTCTTGTATCGAATTTATGACTCGTGTCATCGTCGAGTTGTTGATCGGAATGCGATCACAGTGACTGTTTTTTATACGCAAGCTCGCTAAACTGCGATGACAGCCAGATAGAAAAAGGATAACCCTATGTCATACAAGCATATTTTGGTTGCTGTCGATTTGTCAGATGACAGTGAACGCCTGCTCAAGAAAGCCGATGCCTTAGCCAGTGCCCTCGACGCCCAACTTTCCTTAGTCCATATCGACGTTAATTACGCCGAGCTCTACACCGGGCTCATCGACATTAACTTAGTCGAGTCGCGTAACCGTGTGATTGAAGAAGCGCAGCAAAAGCTGAATCAACTGGCCAGTGACGCGCAAAGTCCAGTGACACATACCTTGGTCAGCAGTGGCGATCTTGCCGAGGAAATCACTGAATCGATTCAAAATATGGGGATCGATCTGGTCGTGGTCGGCCATCACCAAGACTTTTGGAGCTCGTTGCTCTCCTCCACCAAGCAGTTACTCAATAAAACACCGGTGGATCTGTTGATGGTGCCTATCCGCGACTAACAGAACCACTTTCTTCCCCCGCGAAGGCGGTGATTCCGCCTTCTTGCTGCCATCATCGCTTTATCTACTACTCACACCAAGATGAACCGATTGCGTCCCCGCGATGAAACGGTACACTGCCCTTTTTACCATTTTATCGAAGGAACCGAAGTCATGGGGTATCTTAGCGGCGTCACACTGCTGTGGGCCTTTTCATTTAGCCTGATTGGCGTGTATCTCGCCGGCCAAGTAGACAGTTATTTTTCTGTGCTGATGCGCATTGTATTGGCTGGACTGGTGTTTTTGCCCTTTTTGCGCCCTCGCCAAGTACGCCCTGCCTTTGCCGCAAAATTGATGCTGGTCGGTGCATGTCAACTCGGCATTATGTACTGCTTTTTCTATCAATCCTTTTTATTTTTGTCGGTGCCAGAGGTGCTGCTGTTTACCGTCTTTACCCCGCTTTACGTCACCTTGATTTACGATGCCTTAAAACGCCAGTTTAGCGCCTGGTATCTCGTCACTGCCGCGGTTGCAGTGCTTGGCGCCGTGGTGATCCGCTATGCGACCGTCAATCCTGACTTTTTAATCGGCTTTTTGGTGGTGCAAGGTGCGAACCTGTGCTTTGCGATTGGCCAAGTTGGTTACAAATACCTGCTTGAGAAAGAACAAACTCAGCTGCCTCAGCATGCGGTATTCGGTTGGTTTTATCTTGGCGCCTTAGTGGTGGGTGTGCTGGCTTTTGCCTTGCTGGGCAACAGCGACAAGCTGCCCACGACACCCACCCAGTGGGGTGTATTGATTTATCTAGGCACTATCGCCTCAGGACTGGGGTATTTCTTTTGGAATAAAGGTGCGACGCTAGTTAATGCGGGGGCACTCGCGGTGATGAACAACGCCCTGATCCCAGCCGGCATTGTGGTCAATGTACTGATTTGGAATCGCGAGGCAGATCTCATGCCATTACTCAGTGGCGGGGTGTTGATTTTAGCTGCGCTGTGGTTTAACCAAACCTGGGTCAAACGCCACGTTGCCGCGCAACGGAGTGCCGCCCCACGGTAGGCCGCCCCACGGTAGGCCGCCCCACGGCCTCTGCCACCCAAACACAAAACAGGCAGGGAAATCCCTGCCTGTTCACTTATCCGAGAGAGAAGACGCGATCAGATAAAGGCAAACGCGTCTGAGTAAAGGTGATCGCGGCTCACGCCACGCTCTTTGCAGAACATGTCACGCGCCACACCCGCCATTTCAAAACGGCCAGCGATATAGATGTCGTAAGCGCCCAGGCTGACAAAATCTTCCATCACCGCTTCCAATACATTACCCACTTTGCCGCGCCACTCGCCTTCGGCTTGTTCCACCACTGGCATAAAGGTGATATTACTGTGTGACTCAGCCAGTGCTTGCAGCTCATCATGCGCATAGAGCTGACAAGGGGTGCGGGCGCCCCAATAAATAAAGATCGGAGACTGTATACCTTGGCTAATACAGTGATCGACCATGCTGCGCACGTAAGAAAAACCAGTACCACCGGCAATCAGCAGCAAAGGACGCTCGCTCTCACGTAGCCAAGCATCACCGGCAGGCTCAGTAATTTCAAAGTCCGCTTGACCACTTTCTAACGCGGCTTTGGCCTTTTCAACCACTTCTAAGGCAAACGGGTTTTCATCTGCCGCGCCAACGTGCAGCTCAAGCTCTGCACCCGCTTCACGACATGGGCTGCTTGCCAGCGAAAACGGGCGCTTATCTTTTTCACCCATCACCGCCATCACGTATTGCCCCGGCTGATAGCTCACCGCCTGCTGCGGCTTTAGGATAATGCGGTAGGTGTGACACGCCAACGGCTCAACGGCGGTCACTTCACATAGTATCGACATTCTGTTCCTCTGTTTGTTATTGCTACAGCCGATGAGGTTATTAGAGGCGGCATCACTACCGCCTTTGGCTGTGTTTGTATCGTTAATGGTGAATGCTAGCGCATTCCAATAGGATTAGTCTAAGATCCCTAATTCATCCCAAATCGCGTCGACACGTGCGACGACCTCTGGATCTTTAGCAATAGGCGTCCCCCACTCACGGTCGGTTTCCCCTTGCCATTTATTGGTGGCATCGAGGCCCATTTTCGAGCCGAGCCCAACCACGGGAGAGGCAAAGTCAAGCGAATCAATAGGGGTATTATCCACCATCACGGTATCGCGCGACGGATCCATACGCGTGGTTATTGCCCAGATCACGTCATTCCAATCACGCGCGTTGACGTCGTCGTCACACACTATCACAAACTTGGTGTACATAAACTGGCGCAAGAACGACCACACGCCCATCATCACCCGCTTGGCATGACCAGGGTATTGTTTTTTCATGGTTACCACCGCCATGCGATACGAGCATCCTTCAGGCGGTAGGTAGAAATCGACAATCTCTGGGAACTGCTTTTGCAAAATCGGCACAAACACCTCGTTAAGTGCCACGCCTAAAACGGCAGGTTCATCCGGTGGACGCCCCGTGTAGGTGCTATGGTAAATCGGTTTTTTGCGCATGGTCAGATGCGTCACAGTGAACACATGGTGACGCTCAACCTCATTGTAATAACCGGTATGATCGCCATACGGCCCTTCATCCGCGTACTCATTAGGGTCGATATAGCCTTCCATCACAATTTCCGCACTGGCCGGTACATCCAAGTCGTTGCTGATACATTTGGCCACTTCGGTTTTACTGCCCCGTAATAAGCCGGCAAACGCATACTCGGACAAGGTATCCGGCACGGGCGTCACCGCGCCTAGAATGGTGGCAGGGTCAGCACCATAGGCCACGGTCACTGGGAAAGGTTCATTGGGATGGGTTTGCATCCAATCATGCAAATCTAACGCGCCACCGCGATGGGCCAACCAACGCATGATCACTTTGTTTTTGCCAATCTTTTGCTGGCGATAAATACCCAAGTTTTGCCGCTTTTTGTTAGGGCCACGCGTGATTGTCAGTCCCCAGGTAAGCAAAGGTGCCACATCACCCGGCCAACAGCGCATCACCGGAATGGTATCCAGATCGACCTCATCGCCGCTCAGCACCACCTCTTGGCAACGAGGGCGGCGTACGGTTTTCGCCGGCATGTTGAGCACTTGGCGAAAAACGGGCAGTTTATCGAGTGCATCACGAAAGCCCTTGGGCGGCTCTGGCTCTTTGAGATAAGCAAGCAATTTGCCGACTTCACGTAGCTCGAGGACGTCGTGACGCCCCATGCCCAAAGCAACACGCTTGGGGGTACCAAACAGGTTCGCCAGCACCGGCATGTCATAGCCCACGGGATTTTCAAACAACAGTGCGGGACCACCAGCTCGTAACGTGCGGTCGCAAATCTCGGTCATCTCAAGATCGGGATCAACCGGCTGGCTAATGCGTTTTAGCTCGCCTTGGGTTTCAAGATAGTCAATAAAATCGCGCAAATCGGAAAGTTTCATATCAGGCTCAAGGGGTTAATGGTCGCCTCTATGATACCAAGTTAAGCGGTATCCGGATCGGTAAAGGCTCGACATTAGCGCGACGGTAACGCAGATGCAATGTGCTGTTGGCCAAGCGGTCCGAGCTGGTCTTGTAATCCGCTCAACCAATCCCCTTTGCCCGCTTCCACCAGCAGTTGTGCCACTTCTTTACCTTGACGCAACGACAGCTGTGTTAGCAAAAAGTCGGCAACGGGTGCAGGTAACGGCGACAAATTGGCCAGTTGTCGAATCGCAGGTCCTCGCAGCGAGGGGTTGTCAGCCGCCGCCATCATTTGCCGCAGTGCAAAGGGATCAGTTCCCCGCTCACGCAGCGCGTGCAAGGCCGCAAGGCTATACTGATCGGTGCCTCGGCGCCACAATCGCTCATACAGCGCAGAACGCTCAGTGGCTTGTGCCAACGCCGCCAAAATAGCATTGTCGGGCATCCACATTAGGGTCGGATCATTGAGGTACTGATCGGCCAAATACGCTAAGCCATCGGCGTCATAATCGGCAATCATGGTCACCAAGGCGTCACGGCGTTGACGATAGTCGGGCTGATCGGGGTCAATCCACTCGGCCATCACTAATTGGCGATAGCTCAATAGCATGCCGAGCTCTTGGGTTAATTGCTGCTGACGATAGCGATTTAGCTGCTTGCGGGCCGAGGCCGCATAATGAAATGCTGGCGTGGTCACCCAGTAACCATCTTGTTGATGACGCAATAAGAAGTGCGGCTGCTGCTGACTTAAAGTAGCAAGGTACTCACGCCACTTGTCGTTATCAAGCCGCAGAGGCGAAGAAAGCAGCCGATATAAGGTCGCTTCTCGGGTGAGCGGCGGCAGTTGGCGGATGTGCGACTCAAGCGCGCTGATCTCGCCATTGGCTTGGAGGGTAAAGGCAGTCCGCATGGCATCTATCGTGCTCGCTTTATCTAACACTTGCTCGATAAAAGGCTGAGTCACAATTTGGCCCTCTGTCGCTGGCGCGTTGGCCGACACAGAGAGCGAGAAAAGGCCCACTAGGCCTAGGCCAATCCCTAATAACTTGATGCGAAAACGTCTTGCCATCCGTTGCAATCCTATCTTCGGTGCCACGCGTCCTGCGTCACCTTTCCTTGGTGACAATGATTGTGCGAGCTCAGTATCAACGGGGCAATAAAAAAGCACTGCGAATGCGCAGTGCTTAACATTATTGCGTTATCAGTTACGAGTTTTGCCGACGCATGGCGTCAAAGAACTCATTGTTGGTTTTGGACATCGCCAGTTTACCAATCAAGAATTCCATGCCTTCCAGCTCGCCCATCGGGTGAACGATTTTGCGCAGGATCCACATTTTTTGTAGTTCATCGGGCTTGGTCAGCAACTCTTCACGACGGGTACCAGAGCGGGTGAAATCGATGGCAGGGAAAACACGTTTTTCAGCAATCTTACGCGACAGGTGTAATTCCATATTACCCGTGCCTTTAAACTCTTCGTAAATCACTTCGTCCATCTTCGAGCCTGTGTCCACCAGCGCAGTGGCAATAATGGTCAAGCTGCCACCTTCTTCCACATTACGCGCCGCACCAAAGAAACGCTTAGGACGGTGCAAGGCGTTGGCGTCAACACCACCGGTCAATACTTTGCCTGACGACGGTACAACCGTGTTATAAGCACGCGCCAAACGGGTAATCGAGTCCAGCAAGATCACCACGTCTTTTTTGTGCTCCACCAAGCGCTTGGCTTTTTCGATAACCATTTCAGCCACTTGCACGTGACGGTTCGCTGGCTCGTCAAAGGTTGACGCGACCACTTCACCCTGCACCAAGCGCTGCATCCCGGTCACTTCTTCTGGGCGCTCATCAATTAAGAGCACCATCAGTTCACAATCCGGATGGTTGAACGCGATGCTTTGCGCAATGTTTTGCAGCAGCATGGTTTTACCCGCTTTTGGCGGTGCCACAATCAAGCCACGTTGCCCTTTACCAATCGGCGAGGCTAAGTCGAGTACACGGGCGGTGATGTCTTCGGTGGAGCCATTCCCACGTTCCATCACCATGCGCTCGCTGGCGTGCAATGGGGTCAAGTTTTCAAACAGGATTTTGCTGCGAGCATTGTCTGGCTTGTCACTGTTAACTTGGTTAACTTTTAATAGCGCAAAGTAGCGCTCGCCGTCTTTTGGCGGCCGAATTTTACCCGCGATGGTATCGCCTGTGCGCAGGTTAAAGCGACGAATTTGGCTTGGCGATACATAAATGTCGTCCGGGCCGGCCAAATACGAGCTGTCTGCGCTGCGCAAGAAGCCAAACCCGTCTTGAAGAATTTCCAGTACGCCATTGCCGAAAATATCTTCACCGCTTTTTGCGTGCTGTTTGAGGATCGAGAAAATGATGTCCTGTTTACGCAAGCGAGCCAGGTTTTCAAGTCCCATGCTTTCGCCAAGCGCAACCAGCGTCGAGACGGGTTGAGTCTTCAGTTCGGTAAGATTCATAGTGGTGAGTGTCTTGTTTGTCAAAGTTGAGGTCTGAAATTAGTTAGCGTGTCGAGACCAGTGGTATGTTCGAGAGATGAACAGAAGTACAAATTCCGTGCAATAAGGTAGCACCTAAATGGGGTATCGTCTAGTTAGCAGAAAAACAACCGCCGCTGAGAGGCAGCGACGGTTACTTTAGCATTAGAGGTTGGCGTCAAGAAACTCTTTCAACTGAGTTTTTGACACTGCACCAACCTTGGTTGCTGCTACGTTGCCATCTTTAAAGAGCAGCAACGTTGGGATACCACGGATGCCGAACTTAGGCGGTGTACCTGCGTTCTGGTCAATGTTCAGTTTTCCGATGGTGACTTTACCTGCGTATTCTTCAGCGATTTCGTCCAGGATTGGCGCGATCATTTTGCAAGGTCCACACCATTCTGCCCAAAAATCTACCAATACAGGCCCTGCAGCTTTTAGAACGTCTGCTTCAAAGCTGTCGTCGGTTAGCTGCATAATTTTGTCGCTCATCTTCTACTCCAATACATGTTTTTGTTACTGGCTAAATTGCGACCAGTAAATTATGGGACTATTTGACTGGATTCGCTTCCGTATTGCAAGCCTAAGCTGATATTCTATCCGGATGAAAATGACGCATATCACAGAGCAGAAATTTGCCGAGCTCGGCTTGCACGCCGATGTTCTTAAGAGCTTGGAGGCCAAAGGGTTTACTCAATGTACCCCAATCCAAGCCTTGGCATTGCCGGTCCTGCTCACCGGCCAAGACATTGCAGGACAGGCGCAAACGGGGACAGGCAAAACCCTGGCGTTCCTGGCTGCGACGTTTCATCACCTCCTTACAACCGATGCCCCAGCATCGCGTAAAAAGAATCAACCGCGTGCCATCATATTAGCTCCTACGCGTGAATTAGCGATTCAGATCTATAATGATGCGGAGCCGCTATTAGCCAATACGTCGATCAGCGCAGGACTTGCCTATGGTGGCGAAGGCTACGACAAACAGCAACAAACACTTGAACAGGGTGTCGACATTTTAATCGGAACCTGTGGTCGAATCATCGATTTTTACAAAAAGAAAGTGATTGATTTGCATGGTATTCAAGCCGTCGTGCTTGATGAAGCCGACCGTATGTTTGATCTCGGTTTTATCAAAGATATCCGCTTTTTGTTTAACCGCATGCCCGCCCCCGATCAGCGCTTGAACATGCTGTTTTCGGCGACCTTGTCGTATCGCGTTCAAGAACTGGCCTTCGAGCACATGACGAGCCCAGAGCATGTGGTGGTCGAGCCCGAACAAATTACCGGCCATCGCATCAAAGAAGAGTTGTTCCAGCCATCGAACAAGGAAAAAATGCCGCTGCTGCAAACCTTGATCGAAGAAGACTGGCCTGAACGCGCGATTATTTTTGCCAACACTAAGCATCGCTGCGAATCGATTTGGGCGCATTTAGCCGCCGATAACCACCGTGTAGGCTTGCTTACGGGTGACGTGCCGCAGAAAAAACGGGTTAAAATCCTCGAGCAATTCACCAATGGTGAGCTGGATTTGTTGGTGGCGACTGATGTCGCGGCGCGCGGCCTGCATATTCCGCAGGTGACCCATGTGTTTAATTATGATCTCCCAGACGACGCACAAGACTACGTGCATCGCATTGGCCGAACGGGGCGTGCAGGCGCCAGTGGTAGCTCCATCAGCTTTGCGTGTGAAGAATACGCCGTCAATCTCCCCGCGATTGAAGAATACATCGAACACAGTATTCCAGTCAGCGAATTTGACCGCAGTGCACTGCTAAAAGATTTGCCGCCGCCCAAGAAAATGGCCAAGCGCCCCAATACGCAGCGTCGCAGCAACAACAAAGGTGGCGGAAATAACCGTAACCGCCAACGTCGCCGTCCGCAAAAGTCGGCATAAGGTTTAACGGCACATAGGTCAGAGCGCATCATGAGTGGTCACGGACATCCCACATCGACCCCGTCGCTGTACGCCGCGATTGATTTAGGCTCCAACAGCTTTCATATGCTGGTGGTGCGCCAAGTGGCAGGCAGCGTGCAAACTCTCGCGAAAATTAAGCGAAAAGTTCGTCTCGCCGCAGGCATGGACGACCAACAACAGCTAAGCGACGAAGCCATGCAGCGTGGCTGGGATTGCTTGGCCTTGTTCGCCGAGCGCCTGCAAGATTTCAACACCGACAATATCCGTGTCGTCGCCACGGCGGCTCTACGTCGCGCAAGCAACGCGGATGCGTTTTTAGCCCGAGCTAACAACCTGCTTGGCCACCCGATTGAAATCATTTCGGGGGAAGAAGAGGCGCGCACCATCTACCAAGGGGTCGCGCATACCTCTGGCGGGGCGGGCAAACGCTTGGTGGTCGACATCGGTGGTGCCAGCACCGAGCTCATCATTGGTGAGCAATTTGAGCCTACCTTATTGCAAAGCCTCAATATGGGCTGTGTCACCTTTTTAGAAGACTATTTTGCCGATCGCGTGCTCAATCAATCGGCGTTTGATACCGCGATTGCCGGCGCCAAAGCCGAGTTAGCCCCGCTGATTGCGCAATATCGTGCGCTCGGTTGGGACTGCTGCGTAGGCGCCAGCGGTACCGTGCAGGCACTGCAAGAGATCATGGTCACCCAAGGCATGGATGAAGTGATTACACTCGATAAACTGCATCGTTTGCGCGATCAAGCCATCGCCTGTGGGCAAATGGACGCATTGGATATCGAGGGGTTGACGTTAGAACGTGCGCTGGTGTTTCCAAGCGGCTTATCGATACTGATCGCCATTTTCGAGTGCTTAGAGGTGACACGCATGACCCTAGCGGGTGGGGCGCTGCGAGAAGGCTTGGTGTATGAAATGATGACCGCGATGCGCCATAGCGATATTCGTGCCCGCACCATTGCCAGCATCCAGTCTCGCTATCAGCTGGATGAAGCACACGGTATCAATGTCGCCGACACCGCCTTGGAGCTGCTCAATCAATGTCCGGCATCCTGGGTACCTGAGCCGGAAGCACAAAGCTTGCTTCATGCCGCCGCCTGCGTGCATGAAATTGGTTTAAGCATTGGCTTTAAGCAAGATGGTGATCATGCCGCGTATTTGATCACCCATCTCGATCTGCCCGGCTTTACGCGAGCACAGAAACAATTGGTCGCCACCTTGCTCCGCTACTATCGAGAGCAACTGGTGCTCATTGATGGCCAGCACGCGCTGTCTACCACCAGCGCCAATCGTCTGTTGCGCCTGCTGCGAATTGCGGTGATCTTATGCCATCGACGCGACAGTCGCGTCCGACCGATGCTAGCCCTCACTGCCGAGGAGGATGCTCTTACCCTACACTTGGACACCACATTACTCGAGGCCAGCCCCTTGTTGCGTGCCGAATTAGAGCAAGAGGCCTTGCGCCAATCAAGCCTTGGGTTGCCCCTAGTGGTGCTCACTGACGAGACTCGCATCTAACACCGGCGATGAATAAAAAAGCCCACACCAGTGATGATGCGGGCTTTTTTTATTGAAGATCTGCGACACTACGCGGTGGTGATCCCGCTATGACGCAATAAGGCGTCAGGGCTTGGTTCGCGACCTCTAAAGCGCACAAACAAATCTTTCGGTGCCTCACTGCCGCCACGGCTGAGAATATGATTCAGGAAGTCCTCGCCGGTGTCGCGGTTAAAGATCCCTTCTTCTTCAAAGCGCGAGTAAGCATCGCTCGATAGCACTTCTGCCCATTTATAGCTGTAGTAGCCTGCACTGTAGCCACCGGCAAAAATATGGCCAAACGCGTGCGGGAAACGGTTCCACTCAGGCGCGGGAACCACAGAGACCTGCTCACGCACCGCACTGAGTGTTTCCATGATCCGCGGGCCGACCTCTGGGTCAAACTCACTGAACAAACGGAAGTCGAATAAACTGAACTCAAGCTGGCGCAACATCGCCATCGCCGAATTAAAGTTCTTCGCGGCGAGCATTTTTTCTAGCATGTCTTCCGGTAAGGCTTCTCCCGTTTGGTAATGCCCCGAGATAAAGCTCAGTGCCTCTTGCTCCCAGCACCAGTTCTCTAAAAACTGGCTTGGCAGCTCAACCGCATCCCAAGGCACACCATTGATCCCTGACACATCCGCTACGTCGACTTGCGTCAACATATGGTGAATGCCATGACCAAATTCGTGGAATAAGGTCACTACTTCGTCATGGGTAAACAGCGCAGGGTCATCGCCCACTGGTGGGTTAAAGTTACAGGTTAAATACGCCACTGGCGTTTGTAGCTCACCGTCTGCTTGACGACGACGAACGCGACACTCATCCATCCATGCGCCGCCACGTTTGTTTTCTCGCGCATACAAGTCAAGGTAGAAGCTACCGCGCAAGGTGCCTTGGCTATCATGAATATCATAAAAGCGCACGCTCTCATGCCAGGTGTCGATGCCTTTACGCTCGGTAATCGTCATGCCAAACACACGATGCATCACTTCAAACAAGCCGGAGAGTACACGTGCTTCAGGGAAGTATGGGCGAAGCGCTTCATCAGAGATGGTGTAGCGTGCTTGCTTGAGTTTTTCACTGTAATAAGGGATATCCCAAGGCTCGAGGGCATCAACCCCAAACTCTTCTTTGGCATAGGCTTTCACTTCCGCGAATTCACGCTCGCCTTGTGGGCGCGCTTTATCGACCAGATCATTCAAAAAGCCCATCACCTGGTCTGGGGTTTCCGCCATTTTCGTGGCGAGGGATAGTTCACTGTAGTGATTAAAGCCAAGTAGACGTGCTAACTCATGCTTGAGGCGCAGCGACTCGTTCATCAGCTCAGTATTGTCCCACTGCCCCGCCTGCGGCCCGCGATCAGAGGCGCGCGTGGTAAAGGCTTCGTACATTTCCTGACGCAGCGCTCGGTTATCACAGTACATCATGACGGGCAGATACGAAGGGATATCCAGGGTAAATAAGTAACCTTGTTGCGACTTGCTCTCGGCTTGCGCTTTTGCCGCGTTGCGCGCCGATTCGGGTAACCCCGCTAAGTCACTTTCATCGCTAATCAGCTTGCTCCACCCCATGGTGGCATCGAGCACATTGTTGCTAAACGATGATGATAGCTCCGACAACCGCTTTTGAATCTCACCAAAGCGGTGTTGCTGGTCGGCTGGCAAGGCAATTCCGGACAGTTCAAAGTCTTGCAGCGCATCGTTAATCGCTTTTTGCTGTGCCACATCGAGGGCGGAAAACTCAGCACTGTCTTTCATCGCTTTGTATGCTTGGTATAACCCCTTGTGCTGACCACGCCAGGTGGAGTATTCCGACAGTAACGCCAGGCAGCTTTCATACGCCTCACGCAATGGCTGACTATTGACCACCGCATTCATATGGCTCACCGGTGACCAGATGCGGCCAAGTCGATCTTCCGCCTCTGTGACAGGCACACTGACCGAATCCCAGCTGGGTTGCTCAGTCGCCGCCGCGGCATCTACCGCTTGGCGACAGTCAGCAATCGCGGCTTCCACTGCTGGTTTGACATGCTCTGGCTTAATGGCGGAAAACGGAGGTAAATCCTCAAATTGAAGAAGCGGGTTGGACATAGTGCCTTCCTTTTTGCTGATAAGGCGCTCGCATCGCGAGCCCCGGGCAGATAAGTAACCTTATTTATATGCCGTCTCTCTCTACGCTTTTCAATCCCTCCCCGTTTAGCGGGGTGTATTGCGAGCGTTACAAAATGATTCTGAGACTGCTGCCGCACTGTCGGTTTGGTATGCTATGTCTTTAGGGGTCAGAGATAGTGGCTTTACAAGCGACGCCAAACACGACAAGCTGACCTCGATATCAATGCCAGTGGCACCTAGTGCCTATAAGATGGAGAAAGACATGGCGAAGCATTTCGACTACATCTGTATCGGTGGCGGCAGCGGCGGTATTGCCTCAGCCAACCGTGCCGCGATGCACGGTGCTAACGTCGCCCTTATTGAAGCAAAGCACCTTGGTGGCACCTGCGTAAACGTAGGCTGTGTCCCTAAAAAAGTCATGTGGCACGGTGCTCAAGTTGCCGAAGCCCTTAACCTTTACGCATCAGACTATGGCTTTGATGTGGACGTGAAAGGCTTTAATTGGTCGACCTTAGTGGATAACCGTGAAGCCTACATTAGCCGCATTCATAAGGCTTACGACAACGTTCTGGGTAAAAACAATATCGATGTCATTCGTGGTTTTGCCCGCTTTGTCGATAACAACACGGTAGAAGTGGATGGCGAGCACTACACCGCCGATCACTTTCTGATTGCCGTGGGGGGCACACCCACTATTCCGAACATTCCAGGCGCAGAGTTGGGGATTGATTCCGATGGCTTCTTTGCCCTCCCCGAGCAACCTAAACGCGTGGCCGTGGTCGGTGCGGGTTACATTGCGGTCGAAATCGCCGGCGTACTGCATGCCTTGGGCTCTGATACCCACTTATTTGTGCGTAAAGACCGCCCATTACGCACCTTCGACCCTATGGTCACCGACACCTTGGTCGAGGTAATGGAAAAAGAAGGCCCCACTCTTCACACCCAACATGTCCCCGTGTCGGTCACTGAAGAAAGTGATGGTAGCCTGACTCTGGCCTTTGAAAACGGCACCACCCACAACACGGACACCCTGATCTGGGCGATTGGCCGTCACCCGACGACCGATAAAATCAACCTCGGCGCCACCGACGTGCAGACCACGGCCGATGGCTACATCAAGGTTGACCCCTATCAGACCACCAGCGTCCCACACATTCACTGTGTCGGGGATATCATGGATGGCGGGATTGAGCTGACGCCTGTCGCCGTCAAAGCAGGACGTCTACTCTCAGAACGTCTGTTTAACGGCCAAACGCATGCTAAAATGGACTATGATTTGGTTCCCACCGTGGTATTCAGTCACCCACCCATTGGCACCATTGGTTTGAGCGAACCAGAGGCGCGTGCCAAATACGGCGATGACAATATTAAAGTCTATACCTCCAGCTTTGCGGCCATGTACACCGCCGTCACCCAGCACCGTCAACCCTGTAAGATGAAACTGGTTTGCGCAGGCGATGAAGAAAAAGTGGTCGGTCTGCACGGTATTGGCTTTACCGTTGATGAAATGATTCAAGGTTTTGCGGTGGCGATGAAGATGGGCGCCACCAAAGCGGACTTTGATAGTGTGGTCGCGATTCACCCCACCGGGTCAGAAGAGTTTGTTACCATGCGCTAAACCGCGCGAAATGGGCTCACATCAAAACGCCGTGTTCAACACGGCGTTTTTTATTGGTCACTCGCGAGCATGATGAGACAGGCGACTAGTGAGTGAGCTGCGCACAAAATCGTGCTAAGCCTTCTTTAATGTCCGCTAACGCAGCAGCGGCTTGGTCGGCGGCCTCTTGCTTTGCCGCTTGCTCGAGTGTCAATGCTTGCTGATGCAGCTCGAGCGCCGCTAAATTGCCAGCGCTGCCTTTCATTTTGTGCGCTTCGCGCGCCAAGGCGGTGTAGTCGGCGTTAGCAAGCTGCTTTTCCATGCTTGGCAGTTGTTGCTCACTTTCTTCAACAAATATACTGCAAGCCTCATCAAGAAGCGCCGGGCTATCCATTAGCCGGCTTAAGGCTTCTTCTTTATCCCAAACCGATACATCGGCTTTTCCTTGATTGACACTCATGATGGACCCTTTGTACTGATAGACCTATGTGCCACGGGGGCTGTTTGATGGCTTTGTCGCCACCTTGTTTCTAATCGTTACTAAGCTTAACTGTCTACGTCTAGCACATTGAGAATGTCGCTAAACTCAGGCTCAATCATGCTCGCTTTTCCCCCAATTCATAACAAAGAAGTGAGTGCAGAACATGATGGATATGTTGCCTTGGCTAATCGTTTCTGGCCTGATTGTCTCAGTGATCACCGGACTACTGACCGTACTGATGGTAAAAGGCCTCGACTAAGCCCTTCAAGGCTCCTTAGTTCGCTATGGAGCCTTTATTTTTCCTTCCTTTTTTTGCCTTTCTTTTTTTCTTTGTTCGCTTTTTTGCCCTTTTTGTCTTTCTTGTCCGCTTTATTCTTGGCTTTTTTGGCTTTTTTGGCTTTTTGCGCTTTTTTATCCCCGTCACTGGCAAGAGGCACAGGGCGACAGAGATAACCTTTTTCACTGGCGACTCGCGCACACTTACTGCAAGCCGCTCGCGGTGGCGTGGTAATCGATGCGAGCGCACTTAAGTTGGCCTCAACCTCACCCCGTCGCCATTTGCACAAAGACTTAGCCATTTACGCCTCCGCACTTAACGCTGCGTTGATATACATGTCAAAGCGGTTCTTCTTGGTGGTAATACTAGAGTGTGGTGGCGTTGCCGCCAAGGGCTCAGCATAATCTGGACGCTTAACCACTACGCGGCTACGCGCGAGCTGGCACGCAGGCGCTAACAAGGCATCGGCGTCCGTGTCAGCGCCCACCAAAGCCTGAAACACACGCATTTCTTTTTTCACTAAGGCTGCTTTTTTCTTGTGGGGATACATAGGATCTAAATAGACCACATCAGGTCGTTGTAGCCCAGGGGTCTGCGCCATATCGGTAAGTGCTTGCTCACTACTGGCATGCAGCAGTGTCATGCGCGATTGCATCCATGTACCAATCTCACTGTCTTGATAGGCGCGCTGTAGCCCATCGTCGAGCAATGCGGCGACCACTGGATGCCGCTCAATCATTTGCACCTGACAACCTAAGGATGCTAATACGAACGCATCACGACCCAAGCCAGCCGTGGCATCCAACACCCGTGGCGTGACGCCTTTGTTGAGCCCCACCGCCTTCGCGATTGCCTGCCCTTTGCCGCCACCGAACTTACGCCGATGGCCGACCGCACCGCCAACAAAGTCGACATACACAGTGCCTAACTTAGGCTCATCCTGTTTGCGCAGCTCAAGGCGTGTCGTGGTCATGATCAACGCAAATGACGAATCAGGTGTGTGTGTAAGTGACCACTTGCTTTTTAGTCCCTCAAATTGCTCGGATTTGTCAGGGGCGTCGCAAATCAAACTGAGTTGCACATTGGCTCTCCGCGGCTGGTTATGCGCCGAGTATATCAGAGATGGATTTTTTCCTTTATCGTCTCTCGACGCGTCGACCAATTTTTTACCTGCTCGCCTAAGGGCGCGGGTACGCTAAAATGATAGCCTTGGGCATAATCCACATCCAGCGCGCGTAGTTTGTTGAGAATATGGGCGTTCTCGACAAACTCCGCCACGGTTTGTTTCCCCATTTGTTTAGCCAACTCATTGATTGCTTTCACCATCGCATAATCGGTGTCATCGGTGGCGATATCGCGGATAAATTGGCCATCGATTTTAATGATGTCGACCGGCAAGCGCTTCAAATAACCAAACGACGAAATGCCCGCGCCAAAGTCGTCCAAGGCAATCACACACCCCAAGGCTTTTAGCTGCGAGAAAAGCTCGATAGCACTGCTCATGTTGGTAATCGCCGCGGTTTCAGTGATCTCCAGACAGATGCACTCGCTAGGCACTTGGGTTTGCTTAATCGCGGCGATTAAGAAGGTGACAAAATCTTTTTGGGTGATTGACCGTCCCGACAGGTTAATCGAGATTTTACCCAGCTTGGCAATCTGATCCGGGTGAGCATCAAACCACGCCAGCGTTTTGGTCACCACCACAGTGTCGAGTTGATGTGCCATATTGTAGCGCTCGGCTGCTGGGATAAACATGCTGGGCGGCAACCAACCGCCTTGGGTGTCGCGCATCCGCACCAACGCCTCGATGTAGAGCGTATCTTGTCTACCTGGTCGAATATCGACGATCTGCTGTGCATAGATATCAAAGCGGTCGTGAGCAATGGCATCATGGATGTGGCTGACATATGCCATTTCTTGCTCACGGCGTTGCAGCTCCTCATCATCCGGATGATAAAGGTGTAAACGGTTACGCCCTTCGTCTTTGGCGGCATAGCAGGCGGTATCCGCTTGCGCGTGTACCTGCTGCGGCGAGCCGGCGGTACGATCCAGAAGACGAATCCCCAACGAACACGCCAAGCGCATGCGACTGCCGTGCCAGAAAAACTCACTGTCCGCCAAGGTTGCCAGGAGTTGGTGCCCCCAACTCAACGCGCTCTCGGCCGAGTGATGATAGGCAATCACACCAAATTCATCGCCCCCGAGTCGCGACAAGACCGCCCCTGTTGGCAGATGTTGCTGGATGATCTGGGCAACTTGTTTAAGTGCCTCGTCCCCCGCTTCATGTCCGGCGGTGTCATTAATCAGCTTGAACTGGTCCATATCGATGTAGTACATCGCGTGACACTGATCTTCTTCTCGCGCTTGTAACAGCGCGGCGGCGAGCTTTTGTTCAAAATAACTACGATTATACAGCCCCGTTAAATAGTCGTGATGGGCTTGATAAGTCAGCTGGTTTTCCATTTCTCGATGCGCGGTGATGTCTTCGCCCACCACCAGCAGCTGCGTCTGATTATGCATCGCGCGCACGGTTTCCCGGACCCACAAGGTATGACCATTGCCGGCACGATAAGGTATCTCACGCCGCCACACCTGCTCTTGGTTGTTGTGATCCCGTTTAATCATTCGATGGGGAGGCACTTGATGATCCGCATATAAGGAGGTGATCTTGTGCCCTAATAACGCGGCTTTGTCATAACCAAACAAATCAGCGGCATACTGATTGAGCGATTGAATACGTGCTTGGTAATCAATGGTTAATAGAATGACAGGCTGCTGTTCATACAACATGCGGTATTCAATTTCGCTGCGCTGTAGCTTCTCTTCGGTTTGTTTGCGCTGGGTAATATCACGAGCTTCTAACAGCACGCGCCGTTGACCGTTTTCGCTGGGAAACCCTTTGACCGCCACGTCCAAAATCACCTCACGATGCGCTTCACTGAGGCAAAGCTCAAACCGGCGAGGCTGGGAGAAATCGGTAAGCTTGAGGTGCTCCTCGAGGTGGGCGGGATTGCGCCAAATCGGCCAAAACCACAAAGGTCGTCCACGATACGGGTGACTCACGCTGATTAATTGATTAAAGCTGGCATTGCCTGACACTAAGATCCCGTTCTCATCCAACAGCGCAATAAACTGGTTACTTTGATCAAAAATACCTTTAAGCATTGCTCGGTGACGCTTTAACGCTGACTCACTGCGACGTAACTGGCGAATATTGGCACCGAGCATGGCTATCACGCTTCCCAATACCAACACCGCCAATGCCACGGCTTGAAACGCAACTTGGTGCTTTTGCCAAAGCGGCTGAGGCTTGTTAATCACCTCAGCGTCTTCGATGGCGCTCACATCCACACCCAAATCTTTCAGTGCGGGGTAATCGAATAACGTCAGGTTAGTACTGTCTCGTTCAGGGGGGAGGTTGCCCGCCAGTACATCCAACAGCAGCTGACCTTGGTGCTGACCTTGAGTTTTACCATCGATCACAATGCCACCGATCACGCCCTGACCCAGCATAAAGCTCATCGCACCATAAATCGGTACAGGCGAATCTTGGGTAAGAGTATGAATACCACTGAGTCTATCGAGAAAGGTGCCGTTCGCATCGCGAAAATAGGACAAGTAATACACCGCCTCGCCCGGCTGCATCGCTTGAATACGGTCACGTAAGCCTTGGAATGGCAGGTTGGAGAGCCTCACAATCTCGAGGCCTGACTGACCCGCCTTTCTCAGTTGCGCCTTCACCACATTCCAATACTGACGACTGGAGAACGTCTCATCGAGCAGTACATACACCCGCTTTAAATCTGGATGCAAGCGCTTCATTAGCGCCAAGTTGCGCGGTAGGTCTATTTCTTCTTTCACCCCCGTGACCTTGGGCAGTAAGGGGTAATGTTGACGACCAAAGTTATTGAGCCCCGCATAGACGACCGGTGTATCGCCCACGTACTCATGCAATTCATGGATCAGCCATAATGCGGCATTATCCGTGGTCAGAATGGCATCAAAATCATGGTTGGTCAGTTTATGGATATAAACATCTTTGAGCTGTTCGCGATAGGCATCCGAATGGTAGCGTTTACTTTCTAGGTAGGAATGCTGGAAAGCGATCTCTTCGCCTTGCGTGGCTGTTTCCAACCCTTCAACCAACGCCTGGTTCCAAAAGAAACCAGGATGATAGGAGTGCACCACCAGCACATCTTTTTGTGCGGCATTGACGCTACTGGCGATGAACAGTAGTAAGCCACCGAAAACGTATTTGATCCCCACATCCCCTTCCTGTTGGTTTGTTGGTATCTTGCTAAACAACGCGATACCCTACATTAGGCGTTAACGAAGTGGCTAAGCAACCGCGTTAACGAAAAATCTGGCCATGCTATAACTAAAAGACTAAAACAATGAACGAGTTGCCAAAATTGGATGACCTAGATCGTCGTATTCTCTCTACGCTGTTGGATGACGCGCGCGTCCCCTACGCAGAAATGGCAAAGCGCTTTCATGTCAGCCCCGCCACCGTTCACGTGCGGGTTGAGAAAATGAAAGCCGCGGGCATCATCGAAGGCACGGAAATATTGGTCAACACCAAAAAACTCGGCTACGACGTGTGCTGCTTTATCGGCATCAATCTTAAAGCGGCGCGAGATTACCACTCGGCACTAGAAAAACTCAATCAGCTCGACGAGGTGGTAGAAGCCTACTACACCACGGGGGCCTATAATATTTTCGTTAAGCTCATGTGCCGCTCTATCGAAGAGCTACAGTTTGTGTTGATTGACAAGCTTCAAGCCATCGACGAAGTACAATCCACAGAAACACTGATCTCACTACAGAACCCCATTAACCGCAATGTGATCCCTTGAGTTTTGTGGGGTCATCCAGGGCAGGCTAAAAAAAACGCCCTTGCTCGTGGCAAGGGCGCTTTCATAAAAGGCGAGTTAGCCGACCGTCTCTTCCGGTCTGGGAGGCAAGGTGGCACCCGCGTCTTCCGCTAACCACTCGGCCACTTGCTTAGCAAAGTAGGTGAGGATCCCATCGGCCCCCGCACGCTTAAAGCACAATAATGACTCCATCACTGTCTCGCGCTCTTTTAGCCAGCCATTATCAATGGCCGCCTTGTGCATCGCATACTCGCCCGATACCTGGTAGGCAAACGTCGGCACTTTAAGCTCATTTTTTACCCGGCGTACCACATCCAAATACGGCATCCCGGGTTTAACCATCACGGTATCAGCCCCTTCAGCAATATCCATCGCCACTTCGTGCAAGGCTTCATCGCTGTTGGCCGGATCCATTTGATAGTTAGCTTTGTTACCCCCTTTCAGGTTCGCCGCCGAGCCTAATGCATCGCGAAACGGGCCGTAGTAATTGGACGCATACTTGGCAGAATACGCCATGATCTGGGTATTGATATGACCATTGGCTTCCAATGCCTCACGGATACGACCAATCCGTCCATCCATCATGTCAGAAGGCGCGACAATATCGACGCCCGCTTCGGCATGAGATAGGGCTTGTTTGATCAGTACCTCAGTGGTGGGCTCGTTCATCACATAGCCGTCTTCATCAATGATCCCGTCTTGGCCGTGCACAGTGTAAGGGTCTAGTGCCACATCGGTGATCACGCCCATTTGCGGCACATGCTCTTTGAGTAAGCGCACCGCGCGTGGCACTAACCCTTCGGGGTTAAATGCCTCCGAGGCACAACTGGTTTTAAACTCTTTCGGGATCACAGGAAAGAGCGCAATGGCAGGGACACCCAGCTTGGCAAGGTAATCGGCTTCATGGAGCAATAAATCAATCGAGAGTCGCTCGATGCCGGGCATGGATGCCACTGGCTCACGACGATTCTTACCCATGAGCACGAAGATTGGGTAAATCAAATCGCTTGCGGACAATGAATGTTCCGCCACCATACGGCGGCTAAAGTCAGTTTTGCGTGTACGACGCAGGCGTCGAGCAGGAAAGGCGCCTTGAATGGATACGGTCACTGTATCCTCCTTTAAGTTGCAGACCTGGGCTTTGGGGCAGCGAACTGCCTCGTGTAGTGTTCACCCAGTCACTGAATAGAAAAGCAGCGCTGAGTGTTTTTTATTGTGCAATCAATAATATGTTCGACAGGCTGTTGACGTAATCGTGCCACTGTTTGGGCGATATGGGGCAAGTATTTCGGCTCATTACGACTGCGTTTAGGTCGCGGCCGTATATCGCGAGGCTGTAAATACGGCGCATCGGTTTCTATCATCAACCTGTCATCGGGCAACCAGCTTACCTGCTGCTGAAGCTGCTGTCCGCGGCGCTCGTCGCATAGCCATCCCGTTACCCCTATATATAAACCGACATCGAGGCAATCGCGCAGCGCGCGGTCATCGCCAGTAAAACAATGCAGCACCGCCGCGGGCAGTTTGTCGAGCCATGGACGCAAAATGGCGAACCAGCGATCGTGGGCATCACGACAGTGCATAAACACCGGCATTGAAAGCTCAGCCGCTAGCGCAAGCTGCGCCTCAAAGACCGCTTCTTGTTGTGGCCGCGGCGAAAAGTCCCGATTAAAATCAAGCCCACACTCACCGATTGCGACCACCTCGGGACGCTGCGCTAATTGCTGAATCGCGCTTAAATCTGTCGCCTCGACCGATTTGGCATCATGCGGGTGAACACCCGCCGTGGCATAGGCAAAACCAGGATAAGAGCTCGCAAGCGCGGCGGCTGCTTGGCTCTCATCGATACTGGTGCCGGTCAGAATCATGCCCGTGACGCCCGCCTGTTTGGCATCAGCCACCACGGTCTCTCTGTCTTGATCAAACCGTGTGCTTGTCAGGTTAACACCAATATCGATCATTCACTGGCCTCCTCGGATTCTGATTTCTCACGTGGGACATAAAAGCGCGATAGCACCACGCCCAGCTCGAACAGCAAGCACATGGGAATGGCCAGCAAGGTTTGTGAAATCATATCCGGTGGCGTCAGCATCATCCCCACCACAAACGCAGCCACTACCACATAGGGCCGCTTGCGGGTTAAGCTTTGTGCCGTGGTCGCCCCTGTCCAAACCAGCAGTATAATCGCGATAGGGATCTCAAAGGCAATGCCAAAGGCGAGAAAGAGCGCCAAGATAAAGTCGAGATAACTGGCAATATCCGTTGCCACTTGCACCCCTTCTGGCGCAATAGACGTGAAAAAGCCAAACACCAATGGCAGCACCACCCAGTACGCAAATGCCACGCCCGCGTAGAACAGCAACGAACTCGACACCAAAAGCGGCATCACTAGCCGCTGTTCATGCTTATACAGGCCGGGAGCAACGAACGCCCAGATTTGATATAGCACCACAGGGATGGCGACGAAGACGGATATGACCAAAGTCAGCTTAATTGGCGTAAAGAAGGGAGACGCGACATCCGTAGCGATCATGCTCGCCCCTTCGGGCAGTTTGTCGATCAGCGGTTGGGCAATCAGGCTGTAAATATCATTGGCAAAATACACCAAGCAGGCAAAGACCACTAAGATGGCGATAATTGCGCGAAGCAGGCGGTTACGAAGCTCCATCAAGTGGCTGATAAGGGGCTGAGTATCGTTCACAGAAGACATAGTGGTTTGTTCACCGAAAACATAAAGCGTCTGACTCGTTATCGCTTATCCGTTGATGGCGCATCGTCGCCTTCATCGGGGTGATGAGAAGAAGGCGATGCTGCATAAGGGCGTTGTACATCCGCCGCGCGTTGACGCAGGGTGTCGACCGACTCTTGTAGCTCAGGTGACAAATCTTTCATCCCCGCTTGTTCGGCCTTGTGTAAATTGTCTTGGAGCTCTTTTAGCTTGAGCTCTTGTTCAAGCTCATCACGGACAGATCCTGCCATCCGTTTCGCCGCCCCCACCCAGCGCGACACATTGCGTATCGCAACCGGTAATCGCTCCGGGCCAAGCACCACGAGGCCAATAATGGCAATCAGCACTAACTCCCAGAAACCTATATCAAACACGGCTTACACCTGCTCTTTATCTTTGCGTGCTTGCTCTTTTTTCGACGCGTCGGCGTCACTGTTGTCCAATGACTGCTGCTGAAAATCCGCATCTTTGTCAGTGGTTTTGGTTTCATCATCGTTCATTGCTTTTTTAAAGCCTTTGACCGCTGAGCCAAGATCGCCCCCCATGTTACGTAGCTTCTTGGTACCAAATAACAACACCACAATCACCGCAATGATCAGCAACTGCCAAATACTAATTCCACCCATACCGGTTCCCTTTCTTCCGTTTGGTTAACTTGATGTGCGTAGCAGTGTAACTGCTATTTATTACAGGTTTTATTACAAAGTCGCCAGCCCCACAACCAAAAGATAACCGCACCTGCAGCGGCGACACTCGGTAAGGTCTCGACTCGGTTGGCAAACAAAATGGTCGCCGTCAGCAGTAACGTCGCACCAATCCCGAGCATATAAGTGGCGCGCGAGTGACGCTGTTTGGTCTGCAAGTAACCGTGATAATAGGCTTCTAAACGCTGATTGACCTGACGACCTTGCCGTAAGCCGTCGTACACCAGTTCTGGGATCTCGGGGAGTTTTTCCGCCCAAAACGGTGCCTTTTCACGCACCGCCGCCCAGACAGCTTGCGGCCCCACTTGCTGTTTCATCCACGACTCTAAAAATGGCTTCGCCGTGGTCCACAAATCTAGTTGCGGATAGAGCTGACGCCCAAGCCCTTCAATGTAGAGCAAGGTTTTTTGCAACAACACCAGCTGTGGCTGCACTTCCATATTAAACCGGCGCGCGGTGTTAAATAGGTTTAATAAAACATTACCGAACGAGATTTCGCACAATGGCTTTTCGAAAATGGGCTCACACACGGTGCGAATGGCAAACTCAAAATCATCCACGTTGGTGTCGTGCGGCACCCAGCCAGAGTCAACATGCAGCTCCGCCACTTTACGGTAATCGCGGTTAAAAAAGGCGATAAAGTTTTCTGCCAAATAGCGTTTATCGTCGCGATTAAGGGTGCCGACAATCCCGCAATCAAGCCCAATCCACTGCGGATCATGTGGGTGCTCGTAGGAGACAAAGACATTGCCTGGATGCATATCCGCATGGAAAAAGCTGTCTCGGAATACCTGGGTAAAAAAGACCTCAACCCCACGTTCGGCCAGCAATTTCATGTCAGTACCATTGGCTTCTAGCGCCTCGATATCCGACACTTGAATGCCATAGATTCGCTCAGACACCATCACGTCTTTGCGGCAGTAGTCACTGAACACTTCGGGCACATACAGCGCCGGGTCGTTTTCAAAATTGCGGCGCAGCTGAATGGTATTGGCCGCTTCACGCATCAAATCCAGCTCATCGAGCAAGGTTTTTTCGTACTCGCGGATCACTTCGACCGGTTTTAAGCGACGCGCATCAGGCAGAAAACGCGCCACCAGCCGTGCCACACGATACATGAGCCGCAAGTCAGCTTGGATCACTGGCAAAATATCGGGGCGGATCACCTTCAGCACCACTTCACGCCCATTCGATTTGAGCGTAGCGGTGTGCACTTGCGCAATCGACGCAGAGGCGAGTGGATGGGGATCAAAGTCGCTAAACCAGGTTTCTAACGGGCCGCCTAACGAGGCTTCGATTTGCGCTTTGGCTTTGTGGCCATCAAAGGGTGCGACTTTATCTTGCAACTGTGCCAGCTCGTTGGCGATATCGGCGGGGAATAGATCACGACGCGTCGACATCATTTGCCCAAGCTTCACCCATACCGGGCCCAAGCTTTGCAGCGCCAAACGCAGTCGCTCCCCCACCGGCTTATCTGGGTGCTGATTCTTCAGCCAAAACAATGATTGGCGGCCAAGGTGCGCCAGCCGTGTTAAGGGTTGTTTGGGGAGTAAAGCATCCACACCATAAAGCAGTAAGGTACGGATGATAAAATACAAGCGACGAATTTCATTGAGTGTCATGCAGACTCCACCCGTTCTACCAACTGCTTAAACCTGGCTTCCAACCGCGCGACATCGCTGCGCAGCTCGTCCACTTGGTCACTGTATGCCGCCACTTCTAATGGCCCAGGCGCTAAGCGCCATTCTTCCGTAATCACTTCTCCTGCATAGCGCTGTTGCCGCTGAGCCAATTGCTGCAATTGCTGCCAGCGCTGCTGCGCCTGACTCACCACCGTATGCGCAATCACATCGCCGGTGTAAGGTGCTAGCCACTCTGCCACATCTAATTCGATACCACTGAGCAACTGAGAAAACTGCTGGGCGACATCGACATCCCCCTCCAGCGTGAGTTTATCCGCTTTGATTAAGGCGGTTAAGTTTGCTTTTTGCTGTAGCTGTGGCAGTGCTGACAGTGACAACGATAGCGCCGCGTCGCATTCACCTTCGTAATGGCTAAGTACATCAATACGTTGGCCGAAGACGAAAATCAGTTGGCGATCAAGCTCTTGTAGAGTCACTCCGATACAACGCCCTTTTAGCCGAGCAAGGCGACGCTGGCTGTCGGCGTCTTTAGCAATCACAGCATTGAGCGCTGTTTCCAGGGCCGCGCACAACAGTGAATCAAGTGCCATGTTGGCTCCTTAGAATTTATATCCACGGTGCAGCGCCACGATCCCACCCGTCAGGTTGTAGTAGCTGGTTTGTTCAAAACCGGCTTGCTCCATCATTCCTTTTAAGGTTTCTTGATCAGGGTGCATGCGAATCGATTCGGCCAAATAGCGGTAGCTGTCTGGATCGTTAACAATCAGTTGCCCCATTTTGGGCAATACATGGAAAGAGTAGGCGTCGTAGACTTTTGACAACGGCTCGGCAACGGGTTTGGAGAATTCCAACACCAATAAACGCCCACCAGGTTTAAGCACACGGAACATCGAACGCAAGGCCGCATCTTTATCCGTCACGTTACGCAGCCCAAAGGCGATGGTAATGCAATCAAAGTGGTCATCAGGGAATGGCAGCGCTTCTGCATTGGCTTGTACGTAGCTCACATTGCCGACAATGCCTTTATCACGCAGTTTATCGCGGCCCACTTTGAGCATTGAGTTATTAATGTCGGCGAGTACGACTTCACCACGCTCGCCGACAAGACGCGAGAATTTTGCGGTGAGATCGCCCGTACCACCGGCTAAGTCGAGCACTTTTTGCCCAGGGCGGACACCACTGCAGTCAATGGTAAAGCGTTTCCAGATACGGTGAATGCCCATCGACATCACATCGTTCATCAGATCATATTTTGCAGCCACCGAATGAAACACATTGGCCACGAGGCTTTCTTTTTCTTGGCGTTTCACTTGTTGGTAGCCAAAATCGATCGTCTCTTGATCCTGGTGCGCGTTTTTATCTGTCATTTTATTCCCCTAACGTATTGGCCCCAGTTTACTTTATCGCCCATCCCGACTCCAAGCGTACGACCAAGTTTATTATGATTCTTGCGGATTTGCGTCCCGCTCTGCCTGTGTAAGATTAAGAGGCTCATCAGGCGCAGGGTCGGTGGCAACACTGGCCAGCGACGGGCTGATGTCCCGTTTCACCTCCACGCCCAGCGCTTTAAACCCCTCTGCTTGGCGAATAATATTACCGCGGCCTTGGCTAAGTTTGTTCATCGCCCCTTGATAACTGTCACTGGCTTTACCCAACGCATTACCCAACGCTTCCATATCACTGACAAACAGCCGCACCTTGTCGTAGAGCTTGCTCGCTTTTTCGGCAATCTGTTTGGCATTTTGGTTTTGGTATTCATAACGCCATAAGTTATTGATGGTGCGTAGTGCCACCAGCAAAGTGGTGGGACTGACCAACATAATATTATTATCCATCGCCTCACGGATCAGGCTGGCATCGGCTTCCACGGCCACTTGGAAAGCTGGCTCCACCGGAATGAACATCAACACATAATCCAGTGAACGCACACCATGAAGCTGATGATAGTCTTTGCGTCCCAAGCCACGAATATGCTGGCGAATGGCTTGGACATGCTCTTTTAATGCTGCATCTTGCTCAACCAAAGTGTCTGCGTTGTAGTAGCGTTCATACGCAACCAGCGCCATTTTGGCATCTATCACCACGTCTTTATCTTGGGGTAATTTCACCACCACATCGGGCTGGTAGCGCTTGCCTTGCTCGTTTTCAAAGCTCACCTGGGTTTGATACTCACGCCCTTCACGCAAGCCGGACTCTTCCAAAATACGCGCCAACACCACTTCGCCCCAGTTGCCCTGTTGCTTGTTATCACCTTTAAGCGCTTGAGTTAGGTTATGCGCTTCCCGCGTCATGTCCGCATTCAGTTGCTGGAGGTTTTTGATTTCATGGATCAGGGTGTGACGTTCTTTGGCTTGCTCACCAAAGCTGTCAGTGACTTGCTTTTTAAACCCTTCCAACTGCGACTTAAGTGGTCCAAGTAAGCTCTCTAAGCTCATCTTGTTTTGCTCATCAACGGAATGGACCTTTTGCTCAAATACCTGGTTGGCCAGCTGCTCAAATTGGGTACGCAGCCTTTCCTCCGCATTTTCCAATAAGGCGTGCTTTTCTTTCGCGGCATTGAGTTGTTGCTCCGCGCTGGCTTTGACCTCGCGCAGCTCAGCGAGCAGCTCAGACTTTTCCTCTCGCACCGCATCAAGTTTGTGGGTCAACGTTTGATTGTCTTGGCGCAATTGTTCCAATTGACGCAACTTCTCACTCGCGGAGGTTAATTTGCCGTAATACTGGCGCAGCTCTTGTGTCAGACGATCGCGCTCTACATCTAAGCTGTCTAGCTCTTGTTGTTGCTGCTCCAGTTGCTGATGAAGCTGTTGTTGCTGTATATCAGCCGTTGACTGCTGTTGCGCATATTGGGTATCAAACCAATGTTGATACTGAGCGACCACGCGTCGATGCAGCCAATAACTCAACCCGGCGGCACTGATCACGCCAAAACAGAATGTGAGAATAGCTAACGTCGGTAATGACAGGCCAGAAAGCATAATGGGTTCTCTATTGTGCGGTCATCAATGTCAGCAAGGCTAATGGGATAC
The DNA here is from genome assembly GCF_000968645.1 of Salinivibrio sp. KP-1. Classification (NCBI taxonomy): domain Bacteria; kingdom Pseudomonadati; phylum Pseudomonadota; class Gammaproteobacteria; order Vibrionales; family Vibrionaceae; genus Salinivibrio; species Salinivibrio sp. KP-1. The sequence goes on from NZ_LAQR01000006.1 coordinate 43,732, forward strand.
TGGATAGATGTCCAGTCTATCTCGGTGCGTACGAATACCGTAGACTGCCTAGCTTAAAAGGCAGATTTGCAGGGAGGCAGTATGCATAATGAACGTAAAGCACTGATATTTGGATTATCTGCAGTGCTATTGTGGTCAACGGTCGCGACCGCATTCAAAATTACCTTAAGCTACATGACCCCGATTCAAATGCTGGCCGCTGCCAGCGTGGTCTCTGTACTGGTATTGACCGCTATTGCCGCGGTGCAAGGCAAGCTATCGGCACTTTGGCCCACTTTTCGTCGTCGACCTGGCTATTATTGCCTACTGGGGATGATTAACCCTTTGATTTATTATTTGGTTCTTTTCAAAGCCTATGATCTTCTTCCTGCCTCTTTGGCCCAACCATTAAATTACAGCTGGGCCATTACCTTGACCTTAATGGCAGCGGTATTTCTCGGCCAAACCATTCGTCGCCAAGATTGGATTGCGGCAGCGTTGGGCTATTTTGGAGTGGTAGTGATCGCTACAAAGGGCCAGCTTTTATCGCTTCAGTTCGATAGTCCGCTTGGCATTGGGCTCGCGTTGCTCTCCACGCTATTGTGGGCAGGGTTTTGGGTACTAAACACTAAAAACCCTGCCGACCCTGTGCTCGGCATTCTGTTGAGCTTTATGCTGTCATTACCTGCATCTTTATTATTGGCGGGGATAACAGCATCTTGGAGCGGTATCCCATGGCAAGGCTGGCTAGCGGTGAGCTATGTGGGGCTTTTTGAAATGGGGATAACATTTATGCTGTGGCTGAGCGCGATGAAATATACCCAGAATGCCTCTCGGATCAGCAATCTGATATTTATCTCGCCATTTATTTCCTTGATGCTATTGGCCACCATTATTGGTGAGACAATCCATATCAGCACCCTAATCGGTCTTAGCTTTATTGTCGTGGGTCTGCTGATTCAGCAACGCAAACCCAAAAAAAGCAAACAGCCAGCGGCGAGTACCTAACGCTCCTGGCGCCACACGCCGCTCTGTCATCTTTATCCCTATGAGTGATGGGCGGCGATCAGCCCATCTTGCGTTGGATTATATACTCATAAAGCTCGTCAGCAGATAAACCATCTTGCGCCAAGCCTTGGGTGATTTCTTCAATACGCTCAGAACGGCGCTCTTCAATTACCTGATTAAATTGATAAACCAGTTCGTGTAAATATTTCAGTGGCACCTGATGAGCGGCGCTACGTACACGCTCTTCACTTTGGCTACCTAATTCTGCCAGCAATTTGCCAAACATGATTTTCTCGGGCGATTCCTCAAGTTGCTCAAGGACGCGCGCCATTTCGATTGTCGATAATGACATAGTGTGTAACTGACCTTTGGATATAAAACGAAAAGGAATGAGCATTAATTCGGTTTGCTTAGTAAATATACTCTTAACTTGGGGCTTTTAGCAAAATAAAAAAACGCTGGCCGAAGCCAGCGAAAAGGGATGATGGGTTGTCGAGACCCCAGCGTTTTGCACGTCTTATTATTATTTGCCAACTGAACGGTTGTTTTTACTGATTATTTAATCTCTTACCGCTTTCGCATGCCATTGCTTACCTTTCGGCGACCACAAAATCAGTAGCCCAGGCAACAATAGCCACATATGCACTGTCATCAGATCACTGGCCGATAATCCCAAGCGCTGGGTTAAGCTGACTAAAAGGCCAGCGCCACTCATTTGGAACAGCCCCAACAAGGCTGCCGCCGTGCCCGCCCGGTCAGAAAATGGCGCCAATGCCGCACCCGCTGATGCGCCCAGCACCCAGGCAAAGCCGAATGACGAGGTGAAAATCGGCAACATAAAGGCCCAAGGGGCAGCAATAGGGCTGAGTGCCAGCATTAATCCACCAGAGCCCACCAGCATCATCAAGCCAATATTGAGCGCGCGGCGGCTGCCAAATTGTTGCATATAGCGTGGCGCCAACATCGCTGCGGCAATGTTTAATGCCGCGTTGGCGCCAAACCAAAAGGTGAAGCTATTCATGGAAATACCGTACCTGTCCATCAGCAATACAGGCGCAGAGGTGACATACGCTAAGATCACCGCCATCGCCAGCATGCAAAGAATGATGTGGTAGGTAAATGTTGGCACGCGTAGCACTTGCCAATACCGACGTAAGCTGAATAAGCGCCCAGAGTTATCTGTGTGTGTCGGGCGCGTCTCAGGCAAAAACACGCTAACCAAGACCAAACCCAATGCCGCATAACCTAGCATAAAACTAAAATTAGCCCGCCAATCAAACATTTGTGTCAGCCAGCTTCCTAACAGTGGCGCCAAGGCAGGCACAAAGCAAATCGCGCCATTTAAGTAGCTAATCATGTGGCCGCTGCGCTCAGCACCGAATCGGTCACGCACCGCTGCAAATGCACACACGGAAGTCGCACACGCGCCAAAACCCTGTAGCAAACGCGCCACCAGCATCATATCCATCGAGGTCGCGAGCCACGCCATCAATGAGCTAAGGCCGTATAGCGAAATACCAATGATCGCGACAGGCTTACGACCAAAACGGTCAGCCAATGGCCCCGCAAACAGCTGGCCCAAACCCAAACTAAACATAAACCAAGTGACGGTATCTTGCGCCAACGTTGGGCTCACATTAAAGTCACCGGCCATATACGGTAATGCAGGCAGGTAAATATCAATCGCCATCGGACTAAACAGCACCAGTAGCACCATTAAGGCGACCAGCAAACGATTCGATGTCGGTGAATCAGTGTGTGTCATTGGTTACTCCTCTATACAGGCACGCAGTATAGTGGTTTCACGATATGAACCATAATGGTTTATAGTAAAAGCAGATATTCCAAAGGAGAATACCAGCAATGGATTTGGATCAGCTGCAGCGCACCGACCTCAATTTATTGGTGTGCCTACATGTATTGTTGGAAGAGTGCAATGTCACGGGCACGGCGAAACGCCTACATTTAAGCCAATCGGCGGTAAGTAAAAATTTGGCCCGACTAAGAGCGCAATTTAACGACCCACTTTTTACGCGAGCGGCCCACGGGCTCAAACCCACGGTTCGGGCGCAAGCCTTACAAGCGAAACTACGCGCTTTACTCAATGATGTTGCGGCGATGACCGAGCCAGATCACTTTCAGCCGCACTTAAGCGATCGCTGCTTTCGCTTTGCCCTCGTCGAGAGCGCCTATCCATTGCTACTGCCACAGTTTATTGGCGATATGCTAGAAGCGGCCCCAGCTATCACACTCAATACCGCCGCTTGGGATCAAACCACCTTTGATGGGCTTGCGCGAGGCAATATCGACTTTGGTATCACCGGCAAGGACTTAAATCCCGCCGATGCCATGTTGACCATGATGCCGCCCAAAGGCGTGCGCTACCAAGAGCTTTGCCAAGATCACCAGTGTGTGTTGATGCGTGCCGATCACCCTGCACTCAAGGGGCCATGGGATGAAGCGCGTTACCTTGGACTGCGACATGTACAGGTGAAGTGTGATGGGAATGACCGCTGGCTGTTGGACTATAAACTGGCAGAGCGTAATATTGAGCGTGACATAGCCATGTACGTGCCAGATTTCAACAGTGCGGCGAGCCTGTGTACCTATACCGACCTGGTGTTTACCTCACCAAGCCAGTTTGCGCATTATATTGCCGCATCGCTCAATTTGGTGGTACGGCCGTTACCAACGCCAATACCGCCGATGGCGTACACCTTGTTTTGGCATCAAAATCAAGAAAATGACCCAGGGCATCAATGGCTGAAAGCCTTGATTATTTCGCGCTGTCAGCAATTTAGCCCAGCGAAATTGCAGCCTATTGCCAATCGCGCTAGGGTCTAACCCACCGGCTTTTCACGCGTGGCCGAACATGGCGAGTTCACCCTATACAAAGAAGGAAGAATAATGGACGCGACCCTTACTAAGCGTATTGAGCAGCTAAGACACTGGCTGGCTCAACACGACTATGACGCCCTACTCATCCCCCATGAAGACGAATATCTCGGTGAGTATGTGCCTGAGCACAACGAACGCCTGCATTGGGCGACCGGCTTTACCGGATCAGCAGGCGCCGCGGTGATCACCCGCGACAAGGCGGCGATTTTTGTTGATGGCCGCTATGTGGTTCAAGTCCGTAAGCAAGTCCCCGCCGGCCTGTTTGACTACTGCCATCTGATTGATGAGCCACCGGTGCAATGGGCCCAACAACAATTGCCCAAGGGCGCTAAGCTGGCTATCGACGCTCGCATGCATAGCGCCGCTTGGTACAAACGCACTCAACGCACGCTGGATGGCGCTTTGACACTGGTAAGTGTTGAGCAAAATCCGATTGAAAGCCTGTGGGACGATCGCCCCGCCCCGCTTAATAGCCCTGCCATTTTACTAGGTGAAGAGAAAACCGGCCGCGCCAGCTTGGATAAACGTCAAACCATTGGACAGCAGTTAGCCGATCAGAATCTTGATGCCGCGGTACTCACTCAACCCGATGCCGTCTGTTGGCTGCTCAATATCCGTGGTCGCGACATCCCACGTTTGCCGGTGGTGCTAACCCAAGCGATTATCAAGCAATCCGGTGACGTGACGGTGTTTATCGACCCTGACCGTCTCCCCGAAGGCTTTGCTGCTCACGTAGGCCAAGGCGTGAGCGTCGCGCACCCTGATAGCCTGGTTGATGCCCTGCAAGCGCTGAGTGGTCAACGTGTATTGGTCGACCCAAACGGTGCCAATGCCTGGACACTGGACACCCTCCAACAAGCGCAAGTCACCGTGGTGGAAGCGCAAGACCCGTGTGCGCTTGAAAAAGCGGCCAAGAACCCGCAAGAAATCGCCGGTATGCAAGCCTGCCACGTGCGCGATGGTGTTGCCGTGACCCGCTTCTTGGCGTGGTTTGACCGTCAAGTCGACGCCGGTGAACGCCCTGATGAAGCCGTGCTCGCAGACACCCTGTATCAATTCCGCCAACAAGACGATCAACTGGTCGACTTAAGCTTTGATACCATTTCCGCCGCCGGTGGCAATGCGGCCATGTGTCACTATAACCACAACAATCAGCCCAAACCGAGCGTGATTGAGAGCAACAACGTCTACTTAGTCGACTCAGGCGGCCAATACTATGACGGCACCACCGACATTACCCGTACCGTGCCGGTGGGCGAATGCAGCGCTGAGATCAAAAAGGCCTTCACGCTGGTGCTTAAAGGGCATATTGCGCTGGCCACCGCGCTGTTCCCGAAAGGCACCTCAGGCAGCCAGCTTGATGCCTTAGCACGCCAGTATTTGTGGCAACACGGCTATGATTTTGACCATGGCACCGGTCATGGTGTCGGGCATTTCTTGGACGTGCACGAAGGTCCGCAGCGCATTTCCAAAGCGCCCAATAGTGTCGCGCTATTGCCGGGTATGGTGGTGTCAAACGAGCCGGGCTACTATCGCGCCGAGGCGTTTGGGATCCGGATTGAAAACCTCGAGTTGATTGAAGAAAAGCCCACCGAGGGCGACATGACGATGCTCGGGTTTGCCTCACTCACGCGTGCGCCGATCGATCGTCGTTTAGTTGATGTGAGCTTGCTCAGCGAGGCGGAAATTCAGTGGTGGAATCGCTATCATCAAACCGTGTGGGATGAAGTCAGCCCGCACCTCGATGATCAAGACCAAGCTTGGTTAAAACAAGCGACAGCGCCGCTAAGCCGTTAAGTCGCGTCTTCACCGAGTGTGAAAAACAAAAAGCGTCCGATTGGACGCTTTTTTTATTCCCCTTTCAGGGCTTTCTCGACCGCTTTAGGCGAAAAGCCGCGCAAGGTGGTATCGCCAATGCAAATCACCGGGACACCCCGCGACCCTGTTGCTGCCAGCAGCTTCTTGCCTTTGGGCGTAGCCGTATCGACAACACGATAACGCAGCCCCTTTTTATCCAAGTAAGCTTTGGCCGCCTCACAGTGAGGACAGCGCGGGCCCATATATAAAGTAATACGTTTCATGCCCGCATTGTCGCTAACCCGCTGCCGTTTGTGAAGCCATTTGCACCTGACGCGCGATATCGTAGATGTTATCCCAATCTTTCCATACCACCTCAAAACCGAGGGCACGGACGCTGGCGGCTACCTCTGCCGCGCTGCGCTCATCACTGATAGCAAACTGCTCCAATTGTGGCTCCGGGTTCGCGTAGCCGCCCGGTTGGGTTTTTGACGCCGCGGATAAGCTCGTGACCCCAAGCGGTAACACATTGTCGCGAAAGTGCGGTGACTCACGTGTCGATAGCGACAGCTCCACCTGCGGATTCCACAACCGATAGGCACAAATAAGCTGAACCAGTTGCTTGTCGGTCATCACCGATTTCGGCTGTAAGGCGCCCGCGCAAGGGCGTAAGCGTGGAAAAGATAGCGAATAGCGGCTTTGCCAGTATTGCTTTTCCAGATAATCGAGATGCTGGGCGGTAAAAAAGCTGTCGGTACGCCAGTCCTCAAGGCCAATTAATGCGCCGAGACCAATCTTATCGACCCCTGCTTGTGCCAACCTATCTGGGGTTTGCAACCGATAGTGAAAGTCGGTTTTATTCCCGCGCTTGTGGTGTTCCCCATAGGTTGGAGCGTGGTAGGTTTCTTGGTAAACCATCACCGCATCCACACCTTGTGCCACCAAGGCGCGATACGCCTCGGTATCCAGCGGCTGCACCTCCATCGCCACATGATGAAAGTATTGCTTCACCACCGGTAAGGCGCGGAGAAAATAGTCGAGCCCCACCTTGGTTTCATGCTCACCGGTCACCAAGAGCACACTATCAAAGCCCATCTTTTTGATCGCTTCACACTCGGCGGCGATCTCGGCTTCATCCAGCGTGCGCCGTTTTATTCGGTTTTCCATCGAAAAACCGCAATAGGTACACACGTTAGCGCACAAATTGGAGAGATACAGCGGAATATAAAACCCCATGGTGTAGCCAAACCGCTGCCGCGTCAGCGCCGCAGATTGCTGAGCCATGGCCTCGAGATATCCTTCAGCGGCAGGACTGATCAGGGCGGCGAAGTCGTCCAAATTACGCGAGGATTTAGCCAGCGCCCGCTCGACATCTTGGCGCGTTTTGCTGTAAATCGAAAGCCGATGATGATCCCAATCGAGTGCTGCCCACCGCTCAGAAAAACTCATCACGCCTCCTTAGCGTCAAGAAACGCGGTTAAGGGGCTAGAAGCGTGGGCGTGATTATTTGAGCCCGCCAGCCTAGCGCGATACGCACATCGTCCGGCTTCAACCGCTTGTTTAAACGCCGCGCCCATGGCAATCGGATCGCCGGCGGTGGCAATCGCGGTATTAACCAAGACGGCATCGGCGCCCCTCTCCATCGCTAACGCCGCATCTGACGGTGCGCCAATGCCGGCATCAACGATCACCGGCACACGGGCTTGCTCGATAATGATGTCGAGAAACGCCATTGAGGCCAGCCCTTGGTTGGAGCCAATCGGTGACCCAAGGGGCATCACCGCCGCGCAGCCCACCTCTTCCAAGCGCTTACACAGCACAGGATCAGCATGACAATATGGCAGCACCACAAACCCCTCATCCACAAGGGTTTTCGCCGCTTGAAGGGTTTCAATCGGGTCAGGCATCAAATATTTGGGGTCGGGGTGAATCTCCAACTTCACCCAGTGCGTTCCCAATGCTTCTCGGGCAAGACGCGCGGCAAAGACCGCTTCTTGCGCATTCTTCGCTCCCGAGGTATTGGGCAGCAGGTGCACACCTAGCTCGCGCAGCGGGGTTAAAATATCATCTTGTATGGCATGGACATCGACTCGCTTTAGCGCCATGGTGACCAGTTCAGTACCACTGGCCGCCAGTGACTCGGCCATGGTCTTGCGACTAGCAAACTTGCCGGTGCCGGTTAACAGCCGAGATGAAAACGTCGTATCCGCAATGGTTAACATGATTATCCTCCGGCAATCGCTTGAAAGACCGCCAAGCTATCGCCAGCGGTGAGTGACGTGGATGACCAAGCATCACGCGCAATAATGGTCTGATTTAGCGCCACTGCGACTGATTCGGCCGGCACCTTCATCTCCTCAATCAATTGCGCGACAGTTGTGGCATTGACCTCTGTCGGCGTGTCATTAATGGTTAACTGCATCGCTTACCTCCCGCTTTGGCTGACAAACCGCACAATGCGGATCCACGGGCAGCGAAAAGTGCTGCCATGTCATGGTTTGTCCATCCAGTCGTGACAAGCGATTGGTTTCGACCGCCTGCCCTAATAACAACTTTATTCCTTCCAGCGCTTGCGCGGTGGCCATCATGCCGACCACAGGTCCCATTACCCCAGCTTCAGCGCAGCGTGTGGGTTCAGAAAGCGTCACGTCTGCGAAGGCGCACGCATAACATGCGCTATGCGGTTGATAAACCAATAACTGGCCTTGCCAACCGATCGCTGCCGCGCTCACCAACGGCGTACCAGCCTCTACACAGGCTTGATTGACTGCATGGCGAGTGGCGAGATTATCACTGCAGTCAAGGACCACATCCGCCATCGCTACTTCAAGCGCCAGACGCTCACCTTCTAGATAGGCATTGATGGCTCGGCACTGGCAATGTGGATTCAGCGCGACCAAGTTAGCGGCTAGTGACGCGGCTTTATCGGTGCCGATTTGCGCCTCCCGATACGCCACCTGACGCGCCAAGTTAGATAGCTCAATGTGGTCCGAGTCAGCAATCGCTAACTGACCCACGCCAGCGCCTGCAAGATAGAGGCCCGCGGTGGTTCCAAGCCCACCGGCACCGACCATCAACACGCGCGCCTTGCTAAGTGCCTGCTGCCCGCTCTCTCCGACTTCTGGCAGCATGATTTGCCGGCTATAACGCAGGTATTCACTGTCCGATAGCATCACGCCCTCCTTGTTGTATTGATGGATTAAGACAGCGGTCAAATGCGTCAATGCGCGCCGCTAAATCAGGCGCTTGCGTCACGGCACGGACCACCGCAATGGCGTCCACGCCAGTGCGCCAAACGTCAGGGGCTCGGTTGAGATCAATACCGCCAATCGCCACCGTCGGAAAACGGCCATCCACAGTCGCCACCTGCTGTGCTAACGCAGAAATGCCTTGCGGCGACTCGGCGAGCTGTTTGGTGGTGGTGGGAAAAATATGGCCGATGGCAAGATAACTGGGCGAGAGCGCAATCGCTGCGGCAAGCTGTTCGGGACTGCGCGTCGATACACCTAGGCGCACGCCTTGCCGCGCAAGCCGGTCAAGGTCCGCCTCTTGTAAGTCTTGCTGCCCCAGATGAACGCCATAGGCGCCAGCTTCAAGCGCAAGCTGCCAGTGATCGTTGATAAACACCTGCGCATGGTGCGTGCGGCCCAATGCCACCGCGCGCTGTACCCAGTCTGCCAATTGTGGATGGGCTGGCTGCTTCACACGCAGTTGCACGGTTTTCACGCCCAAGCAAAGTAAGCGTTCAAGTAAATCCACGTCGTCTACCACCGGATATAATGGGCCTATGCCTTCCGACATAGGCGCAAACGGGGTCAGGCTCATGATTCCACCTTATCGCTGTCGCTTACCTCAGCGCCTTGTTGTGGCGAATGATTAGATTTTTGCAGGTAGAGCTCACTGCCCTTTTCTCGAAACTCTTGCGATTTTTGCTGCATGCCTGCTAACGGGTCTTCCAGCATGGTGACATCAATCGCTTCGCCCGCAGCGGCATAGCCATTTTCTTTGGCGTAATCGCGGACTTCTTGGCTGATCTTCATGGAGCAGAATTTTGGCCCACACATGGAGCAAAAATGCGCGACCTTGCCCGACTCTTGAGGCAGGGTTTCATCGTGATAAGTACGCGCCGTCACTGGATCTAATGCAAGGTTAAACTGATCTTCCCAGCGAAATTCAAAGCGCGCTTTGGAAATGGCGTTATCTCGCACCTGCGCGCCCGGATGTCCTTTGGCTAAGTCGGCGGCGTGCGCGCACAACTTGTAAGTAATCAGTCCGGTTTTAACATCCTCTTTATTGGGCAGACCCAGATGCTCTTTGGGCGTGACATAGCAAAGCATCGCACACCCAAACCAGCCAATCATCGCCGCACCAATCCCGGAGGTAATGTGGTCATAGCCAGGCGCAATATCGGTAGTCAGCGGGCCTAAGGTATAAAAAGGCGCTTCGTGGCAATGGATGAGCTGCTCGTCCATATTCTCTTTGATCATGTGCATGGGCACATGGCCAGGGCCTTCAATCATCACCTGTACATCGTATTCCCATGCCACCTTGGTCAGCTCGCCCAGGGTACGTAGCTCACTGAACTGGGCTTCGTCGTTCGCGTCAGCTACTGAGCCGGGACGTAACCCATCGCCTAGTGACAGCGATACATCATAGGCAACACAAATCTCGCAGATTTCACGAAAATGGGTATAGAGGAAGCTTTCTTGATGATGCGCCAAGCACCACTTGGCGATAATCGACCCGCCACGCGAGACAATCCCAGTCACGCGATTAGCAGTCATGGGCACATAGTGCAAACGCACCCCGGCGTGAATGGTAAAGTAGTCGACCCCTTGCTCGGCTTGCTCTATCAAGGTATCGCGCATCACTTCCCAGGTCAGGTCTTCGGCAACGCCATTCACTTTCTCAAGCGCCTGATACATAGGCACAGTGCCAATCGGGACTGGGCTATTACGTAAAATCCACTCGCGAGTTTCGTGGATATTGCGTCCGGTCGATAAATCCATCACCGTATCCGCGCCCCAACGGGTCGCCCACACCAACTTTTCGGTTTCTTCCTCAATGGAGGAGCTCACCGCCGAGTTACCAATATTGGCATTCACTTTCACGAGAAAGTTACGCCCAATAATCATCGGCTCCGCTTCTGGGTGGTTAATGTTGGCCGGAATAATCGCACGCCCTTCAGCAACTTCTTGGCGCACAAATTCGGGAGTGATGTTTGAGGGTAAATGCGCGCCAAAGCTTTCTCCTGGGTGCTGGCGATTTAGCTGCTCTTCACGATACTGCTGACGCCCCATGTTTTCCCGGATAGCGATAAATTCCATCTCTGGGGTGATAGTGCCTTGGCGTGCGTAGTGAAGTTGGGTCACACATTGGTTAGGTTTCGCCCGACGGATAGGCGGTAAGGCGCTAAAGCGAAGATCATCTAAGGTTTCATCACTGAGGCGAGTCTGCGCATAGTCTGAGCTCACTGCATCAAGAAACTCTGTATCGGCACGCTCATCAATCCAGGCTTTGCGCAGTGGCGCTAAGCCTTGGTAAATATCGATAGCACTCTGTGGGTCAGTATAAGGCCCTGATGTGTCATAAACCCGAATGGACTCATTGGCTTCGTAATGCGGATTGTCTTTACTACCACCCACTAAGGTCGGAGACAGATGGATCTCGCGCATGCCCACGCGAATATCGGGTCGCGATCCCTCGACATAGACTTTTTCCGAGTTGGGGTAGGTTTGCGCAGAAAGGGAATCGATAAAGGATTTGGCCTCAAGACGGGCCTGTTTACGGGTCGACATAGCATTACTCCGGTGTTCATTATGGGAATTAATGCTTGCCGGAAAACGCTGAATTGAGATGTGAGCAAACTGGCAGACGCGTAAGGTCTGTGATCTGATGCATCTCTTGTTCCCTTCGCTGGTCTTAACCAGATCAGGTTCAACGGATCCCACTTGATGTGGTCTCAGCCAATTGGCACTCCGACAAGTTCAATGCCAGTATAAGAAATCACCGCCGCAACAACAAGCGACGTAACACGATGTTTTCACTTAACCGGTGATGCGTGCTAGCAACCAAGCGCCCATCGCGGCTGCACTTAAGCACAACGCGAGATTGAGGCCCACATTCAACAAAGCTTTCACTGTTTCACCATGTTGGAACAGCATCAAGGTATCTACTGAAAAGGTCGAGAAGGTAGTAAATGCGCCCAAAAAACCAATCGCAACCAGTTGGCGCCAAGGCACCGGAGCAATCACCTCTTGACTCATCGCAGCTAAAAAGACGCCCATCGCTAATGACCCGAGTACATTTACTATTAAGGTGCCGTATGGGAATGCACGACCAAGCACCGCAACGCTCCACTCTGATACGAGAAAACGCGAGGATGCCCCTAATGCGCCACCAAGCCCTACCCACAATATGCTTACCACTGGGTGCTCCTTTCGATTGGTAAAAAGTCATCATACCGCGACATGTGAACAAGAAACAGGAGGAAGAAAAAGCCTAGAGGTGTGGTTGCTACCACAGAGAGTAGATACAAAAAAAGCACCGACAATGTCGATGCTTTGATGTGTGGCAGGGGTAGAGGGATTCGAACCCCCAACACGCGGATTTGGAATCCGCTGCTCTGCCAATTGGAGCTATACCCCTGTAGATAGGTGCCTATTGTAGCGATCCCGCGACAAATTACCACCACCAATTACTCTTCAGACGTTTGATCGCTTATTTATAAAGCAAATCTTTCCCAGAAGCCCAATAACAAAAAAACCCCAGCTTTTCAGCTAGGGTTTCTAAATAGTGGCGGAGGGCCGGAGTTGCGGACAACGGGCAGGCCATCCTGCGGGACTCATTCGCCCGCAGGGCGAACCTGCCAATAACAAAAAAACCCTACTAAAATTAGCAGGGCTTCTAAGTAGTGGCGGAGTGGACGGGACTCGAACCCGCGACCCCCGGCGTGACAGGCCGGTATTCTAACCAACTGAACTACCACTCCGCACCAATGCTGTATGACTAAAGACTTATATCTCTTTGCTTTAATCAATTGTATTCAAAGCCTGGCGATGTCCTACTCTCACATGGGGAGACCCCACACTACCATCGGCGCTGCTTCGTTTCACTACTGAGTTCGGCATGGAGTCAGGTGGGTCCAAAGCGCTATGGTCGCCAAGCAAATTCGGTAATCTAGAAAGCTGTTCGTTCTCGCCACAATCAACTGGCTTATTTTAAGTCCAACCCAAAACCTCTTGGGTGTTGTATGGTTAAGCCTCACGGGCAATTAGTACAGGTTAGCTCAACGCCTCACAGCGCTTACACACCCTGCCTATCAACGTTCTAGTCTAGAACAACCCTTTAGAGAGCTCGAAGCTCTAGGGATGACTCATCTCGGGGCCAGCTTCGCGCTTAGATGCTTTCAGCGCTTATCTGTGCCGAACTTAGCTACCGGGCAATGCGTCTGGCGACACAACCCGAACACCAGCGGTTCGTCCACTCCGGTCCTC
>NZ_LAQR01000007.1:0-6783 GCF_000968645.1 Salinivibrio sp. KP-1
AGACGCATTGCCCGGTAGCTAAGTTCGGCACAGATAAGCGCTGAAAGCATCTAAGCGCGAAGCTGGCCCCGAGATGAGTCATCCCTAGAGCTTCGAGCTCTCTAAAGGGTTGTTCTAGACTAGAACGTTGATAGGCAGGGTGTGTAAGCGCTGTGAGGCGTTGAGCTAACCTGTACTAATTGCCCGTGAGGCTTAACCATACAACACCCAAGAGGTTTTGGGTTGGACTTAAAATAAGCCAGTTGATTGTGGCGAGAACGAACAGCTTTCTAGATTACCGAATTTGCTTGGCGACCATAGCGCTTTGGACCCACCTGACTCCATGCCGAACTCAGTAGTGAAACGAAGCAGCGCCGATGGTAGTGTGGGGTCTCCCCATGTGAGAGTAGGACATCGCCAGGCTTGCTTTCTTGTTTTCAGATTTTTGGAAAAATCTGAAGGCAAAAACAGATTTAATCATCAAAGCTGATATGTGTAAGACTTTGATGAGAAAACACCAAGCCCTGACCTCACGGTCGGGGCTTTTTTGTATCTATAGCAAGATATCACGCGTTTTGATTCAATAACTTACCGCTTCAAACTCTATAAACCGTTATACCTCAATAATGTATATCTGTGCTCACTCAACGCGGAAGCCGAGAGTCGATTCCAATATTACTCGGTAAAGCGCGCTTTTCACCGGTAATCTATAGACATAAAAAAACCTCCTTTGCGGAGGTTTTGATTATCAAGCTTGTTGACTCGCTATTACGCTGGATTATTGGCGATCAGTTTTCTTGTTCGCTCTGCGGGTTCATCGAGTCCAAGCTTTTCATAGGCTTTAAGCATTAAAGGGAGTGACGCTCTGGCCGCTTCTGTATCAGGGAAGTCACGCTGCAACGCTTGGCAACGATTAACCGCGGCAACCCAAGCTTCTCGACGAATGTAGTAATCTGCTGCGGCGAGCTCATAGTTAGCAAGGCGGTTTTTTAATGCGGTCATCCGCGCTTTGGCATCTGCGGCATACTCACTGTTTGGATAGCGCTCAAGCAGGCGACGAAAATCGGCAAATGCTTTGCGTGCTGGCTGAGGATCTCTGTCGTCCCGCTCCATACGAAGAATATCGTGAATGAGGCTACGATCTTGCGCCATATGGGTAAGGCCACGCATATAAACCACCCAGTCACTTTCTGGGTGCGCAGGGTGCATACGCATAAAACGATCAATGGTTGCCTCGGCTAAAGCCAAGTCATCATTTTTGTAATATGCATAAATCAGATCCAGCTGCACTTGATCAGAATAAGCACCAAAGGGATAGCGTGAATCCAGTGCTTCCAGCTTTTCAATAGCGGTTATCCAAGCCCCTTGATTTAACTGCGCTTCAGCATCCTGATACAGTTTGGATGGCGGATCGTCTTGGACGACTTGGTCGTTACTTGAACAACCGGCGAGTAGAGAGGCTGCGAATAGTGCAGTCAGGGTTAGGCGTTTCATGGGTTATCGCACTTCCTTGAAAAGTTTTTATGCCATCTGGATTACGGTCGCAGCGGCAAACAGATACAATGTCATTATTCCGGCTATTTTATCCAGTGACAGGCGACTATAGCAAAAGGCGTTGATAGGCGATATGCCGAGCGCCACTATAACGACTGTCGCGAGGGTTTAGTCATAGAAATCATAGAAAAGTTCGATATGGCACAACAGATAGAATTATCCCACCAGATCCAAGACCATCAACTAGGTCAACGGCTTGACCAAGCCATTGCTGAGTTGTTTCCTGACTACTCACGCTCTCGGATCAAGACTTGGATCCAAGCCGGCCAGGTATCACTCGATGGTGTGACCATTGATAAGCCGCGCCAAAAAGTGATGGGCGGAGAAAACGTTGAGATCACTGCGGAAATTGAAGATGACGATCGCTGGATAGCGCAAGATATTCCGCTAGATATTGTCTATGAAGATGATGACTTGTTGGTGATTAATAAACCTGCGGGGCTGGTTGTTCACCCAGGCGCAGGTTGCCCTGATGGCACTTTACTGAACGGTCTGTTGTATCGTTATCCGGAAATTGGGGACGTACCTCGGGCAGGGATAGTGCATCGTTTGGATAAAGACACCACGGGATTAATGGTGGTCGCTAAAACTATTCCGGCACAAACCCGTTTGGTGCGTGCGCTACAAAAGCGGAAAATTACCCGTGAATATGAAGCCATTGCGATTGGTAATATGACCGGCGGGGGGATGGTGGATAAGCCGATTGGCCGCCATTCGACCAAGCGTACCCATATGGCCGTGCATGAGCTAGGTAAACCCGCGATCACTCATTATCGCGTCGCAGAACATTTTCGTGGTCACACACGATTACGGTTGCGGTTGGAAACGGGCCGTACCCACCAGATCCGTGTCCATATGGCCTACTTAAATCATCCTCTAGTGGGTGATCCCTTATATGGCGGGAAGGCCAAACCGCCTCGTCACGCTGACGATGAGCTTGTACAAAGTCTGCGCCAATTCCGACGCCAGGCATTGCATGCGGCCATGCTACGCTTAGATCATCCTGTTAGCGGTGAGTTGATGGAATGGCATGCACCGATCCCCGACGATATGGTGGCCTTGACTGAACGGTTAAGAGACGATCAAACCCAATATGGAGAAGAGGACTACTGATGTATTGCCTTCAGCCTGATTGGCCCACTCCGAGTAACATACGAGCGCTGACCACCACGCGTATTGGTGGTGCCAGTCAAGGGAGCTTTTCGGGTTGGAATCTTGGCATGCATGTTGGCGACGCGCCTGAAGCTGTGGGTCAAAATCGCGCACTGCTTGCACAGCAGGTGAGTGGGGATATCACTTGGCTTGAACAAGTCCATGGTACACATGTTGTCCACTTGCCGACCCGCTCGCCTCATCCACAGGCAGATGCGGCCTTCACCGATACGACGGGTCAAGTGTGTACCATCATGACGGCTGATTGTTTGCCTGTGCTCGTTTGCAGTGACGATGGTCAGCAAGTCGCTGCTGCCCACGCAGGTTGGCGAGGTTTATCGTCTGGCGTGTTAGAAGCGACGCTATCTCAGTTTTCCGATCCCAATCGATGTCTTGCCTGGTTAGGGCCAGCCATTGGGCCACAGGCTTTTGAAGTTGGGGAGGAGGTGATCGAGGCGTTCGTAACGCACTCACCGAAGGCGATGTCGGCATTTACCGCAAAAGGAAACGGTAAGTATTTTGCTGATCTTTATCACCTTGCGAAGCAACGACTCCAACAGGCTGGCGTTACTGCTGTTTATGGTGGGGAGTTTTGTACCTATCAGCAGGCGGATCAGTTTTATTCGTATCGACGAGATGGGCAAACAGGCCGGATGGCAACCTGCATCTGGCGGGTGAAATAAAATCGACAAAGGTGCTTGAAAAGCGCCGCAATCGTGCCCATTTATTCATCAACTAGAGGTGTTAAGTGGGAGGAACTATGCGCCTTGACCGATTTACGAGTAAATTCCAAATTGCGATTTCTGATGCGCAATCACTGGCATTAGGGCGAGATCACCAGTACATCGAGCCTGTTCATTTGATGACCGCACTCCTGAACCAAGACAGCAGTGCCATCCGCCCGTTATTGACCATGCTGAATGTGGATGTGAGCCAGCTGCGTTCCAGCCTTTCTGAGTTATTAGACCGCTTACCACAAGTAACGGGTACCGGTGGCGAGGTTCAGCTTTCAAACCACCTGGGGACGTTATTTAACCTGTGCGACAAAATCTCGCAAAAGCGTAAAGATAAATATATCTCGTCAGAGCTTTTTGTTTTGGCTGCGGTGGAAGATAAAGGTCAGTTGGGCGAGCTGTTACGTAGTCACGGTTTAACATCGCAAAAGGTTGAAGAAGCGATAGAGAAAGTCCGTGGTGGGCAGCAAGTGGATGATCCTAACGCGGAAGAGAACCGCCAAGCCCTCGAAAAATTCACCATTGATCTTACTGAGCGTGCAGAGCAAGGCAAGCTGGACCCTGTCATTGGCCGTGATGATGAAATCCGTCGTACGGTGCAAGTGTTACAACGCCGTACCAAAAATAACCCAGTGCTGATTGGTGAGCCTGGCGTGGGTAAAACGGCCATCGTGGAAGGCCTGGCTCAACGCATTGTGAATGGTGAAGTGCCAGAAGGACTTCGTAGCAAACGCGTACTCTCTCTTGATATGGGCTCACTGGTCGCAGGCGCGAAATACCGTGGTGAATTTGAAGAACGTTTAAAAGCGGTGCTGAATGAACTGGCCAAAGAAGAAGGCAATGTCATTCTCTTTATCGACGAACTTCACACCATGGTGGGCGCAGGTAAAGCTGAAGGGGCCATGGACGCGGGCAACATGCTTAAGCCTGCCTTGGCACGTGGTGAACTCCATTGTGTGGGGGCAACGACGCTGGATGAATACCGACAGTATGTGGAAAAAGATGCGGCACTAGAACGCCGTTTCCAAAAAGTGTTGGTGAGTGAGCCGAATGTCGAAGACACGGTGGCCATTTTGCGAGGCCTCAAAGAGCGTTATGAATTGCATCATGCGGTAGAAATTACCGATCCGGCTATCGTAGCTGCTGCGAGTTTGTCACACCGCTATATTGCTGATCGGCAGCTGCCAGATAAAGCCATCGATCTGATTGACGAGGCTGCGTCTAGTATTCGGATGCAAATAGACTCTAAGCCAGACTCACTCGACAGGCTTGAGCGTCGCATTGTGCAACTGAAGATAGAGCAGCAAGCGCTGGAAAAAGAAGAAGACAGTGCGAGCCAAAAGCGCTTAGAAACGCTTCGCGACGAGCTAGAAGCAAAAGAGCGCGAGTATGCAGAATTAGAAGAGGTCTGGAATACTGAAAAAGCCGCTGTATCTGGTGCTCAACACATCAAAGCAGCGTTAGAGCAAGCGCGTACTGATATGGAAATCGCACGTCGAGCCGGCGACTTGAGTCGGATGTCAGAGCTGCAATACGGCAAGATCCCTGAACTAGAGAAGCAATTGGATCTTGCCAGCCAAGCAGAGATGCAGGAAATGACGCTGCTTAAAAACCGTGTCACGGATGCAGAGATTGCTGATGTTATCGCACGGCAAACAGGCATCCCAGTGTCGCGTATGCTTGAAAGCGAAAAAGAAAAGCTGCTCAAGATGGAGTCGGCATTGCATGAACGCGTGATAGGGCAAGATGAAGCGGTGAGCGCTGTTGGTAATGCTATTCGCCGTAGCCGTGCCGGTTTGGCGGATCCGAATCGCCCAATTGGTTCATTTCTCTTCTTGGGCCCAACGGGGGTAGGTAAAACCGAACTTTGTAAATCACTGGCTGAATTCATGTTTGACAGCCGTGATGCCATGGTACGGATTGATATGTCCGAATTTATGGAGAAGCATTCCGTGGCTCGCCTTGTGGGTGCACCCCCAGGTTATGTGGGTTATGAAGAAGGGGGGTATCTGACCGAAGCGGTACGTCGTCGCCCTTACTCTGTCATTCTGCTCGACGAGATAGAGAAAGCTCACTCGGATGTGTTTAACATCTTGCTACAGGTGCTGGATGATGGGCGCCTGACGGATGGTCAAGGCCGCACTGTCGACTTTCGCAATGCGGTGGTGATCATGACGTCAAACCTTGGCTCAGAGCAGATTCAGGCGCATTTCGGTGAACTGGACTATGCGGGTATAAAACACACCGTGATGGAAGTGGCTGCAAATCATTTCCGTCCAGAATTCATCAACCGAATCGATGAAGCGGTGGTGTTCCACCCATTAGCCGAAGACCACATCAAAGAGATTGCAGGTCTACAGATGCAAGAGCTGGCTCATCGTATGGCCGAAAGAGACTTTAAGCTTGAGGTCTCAGACGCAGCCTTGGCAAAAGTGGCTAAAGGTGGCTTTGACCCCGTCTATGGTGCGCGTCCACTCAAACGTGCTATCCAGCAGACAATTGAAAACCCGCTTGCTCAGCAAATTCTAAGTGGCGAGCTGATACCAGGGCGGCCTGTTTTCCTCGATGTTGAAAACGATCAAATCATCGCAAAACAGGACTGATAGATACTTATTGAGCGAAAGCCACCGACTTTAGGTGGCTTTCTGCTTAGTTTTCGCATGGAAATGCTCAGTAATAATGCACCTTGTTGGCTTTTTGCTCGCTTGAAATGTTTTTATCAAAAACTCCTTGCGTCAAAAAATCACCTCTCTATAATGCGCTCTCGTTGGCACGGCAAGCCGCGCTAACAACGGCAAAACAAACAAGCAAAACAAAATGCTTGACTTGTTGCCAAAGTGGCGTAAGATGCCACTCCCGCTCAAGATTGAGCGGCGCTCTTTAACAATTTGACCTATGCAATCTGTGTGGGCACTCGTTGAGAATAGACAAAAAGATTTATTCGATGAACTGAGTGACCAAACGACAACTTTTACAGTTGTTCGGCACAGTCAATTCGTTTTTCTCTTCGGAGAGAAACAGTAATCAGTATTCATTGAGCTGAAACTTCGGTTTCGAAAAAACTTAAATTGAAGAGTTTGATCATGGCTCAGATTGAACGCTGGCGGCAGGCCTAACACATGCAAGTCGAGCGGAAACGGCAGTATTGAAGCTTCGGTGGATTTACTGGACGTCGAGCGGCGGACGGGTGAGTAACGGCTGGGAACCTGCCCTGACGAGGGGGATAACCGTTGGAAACGACGGCTAATACCGCATAATGTCTACGGACCAAAGGTGGCCTCTACATGTAAGCTATCGCGTTGGGATGGGCCCAGTTAGGATTAGCTAGTTGGTAAGGTAATGGCTTACCAAGGCGACGATCCTT
>NZ_LAQR01000008.1:0-2793 GCF_000968645.1 Salinivibrio sp. KP-1
TACCGCAGTAACTGCCACGGGCACCATTGCGATCAGTGATGTTGATGACGGCGATAACCCGACCTTTGCGAATACTACAGAAGCGGGGACTTATGGCTCTCTGGAACTAGTCGGTGAGAACTGGACCTACACCCTCGATCAGTCTGCCGTGCAGGATTTAGATGCTGGCGATCAAGTGACCGACACCATTACTCTCACCGCCTCTGATGGCACCCAGCAAGCTATTGTCATCACCATTACTGGTAGTGAGGATACGCCAGAAGTGACCGGTAGCTTTATCGGTTCCGTGACCGAGGGCAATGTGGGCGATGCGCCTGTAACTGCAAGTGGCACACTTTCAATCAGTGACGTTGATGGCGACGATAATCCCACCTTTGCCAATACTACAGAGACCGGTACCTATGGCTCGCTAGAGCTGGTCAACGGCAATTGGACTTACACCCTCGATCAGTCTGCCGTACAAAACTTGGATGCCGGTGATGAGGTGACAGACACTGTCACGCTCACCGCAAGCGATAACACGCAACAAGATATTGTCATCACCATTACCGGCACCGACGACTTACCTGAAGTCACCGGTAGCTTTACTGGTTCAGTGACCGAAGGCAACGTGGGCGATGCCCCTGTCACTGCCACGGGAACCATCGCGATCAGTGATGTCGATAGTGACGATGCACCCACTTTTGCCAATACCACAGAGAGCGGCACTTACGGTTCGCTAGAGCTGGTGAACGGCAATTGGACTTACACGCTTGATCAGTCTGCCGTGCAGGATTTAGATGCCGGTGATCAGGTGACGGATACCATCACCCTCACCGCAAGCGATAACACACAACAAGATATTGTCATCACCATTACCGGCACCGACGATGAGCCAGAAGTCACCGGTGAGTTTGTTGGCTCAGTCACCGAAGGTGACGAAGGCGATGCAGTCACTGCCACCGGCACCATTGCGATCAGTGATGTCGATGGCGATGACAATCCGACGTTTGCCGATACCACTGAAGCGGGGACTTATGGCTCGCTAGAGCTGGTGAACGGCAACTGGACTTACACCCTCGATCAGAGCTCAGTGCAGGATTTAGATGCCGGCGATCAGGTGACAGACACCATCACCCTCACCGCAAGCGATAACACACAACAAGATATTGTTATCACCATTACCGGCACCGACGACTTACCTGAAGTCACCGGTAGCTTTACCGGCTCAGTGACCGAAGGTGACGAAGGCGATGCGGTCACTGCCACCGGCACCATTGCGATCAGTGATGTTGATGGCGATGACAATCCGACGTTTGCCGATGTTACACAGGCTGGCACTTACGGCTCTCTGGAGCTAGTAGATGGTGCTTGGACCTACACCCTTGATCAGTCTGCCGTGCAGGATTTAGATGCCGGCAATCAGGTGACCGACACCATTACCCTGACAGCAAGCGATAACACCCAACAAGATATTGTCATCACCATTACCGGTAGCGAGGACCTACCTGAAGTCACCGGTGAGTTTATTGGTTCCGTGACCGAAGGCAACGAAGGTGATGCACCTGTCACTGCCACCGGCACCATTGCGATCAGTGATGTTGATGACGGCGATAATCCGACCTTTGCGAATACTACAGAAGCGGGGACTTATGGCTCGTTGGAGCTAGTAGATGGTGCTTGGACGTACACCCTCGATCAATCTGCCGTGCAGGATTTAGATGCCGGTGATGAGGTGACCGACACTATCACGCTCACCGCAAGCGATAACACACAACAAGATATTGTCATCACGATTACGGGAACAGAGGATGCCCCTGAAGCAAGTGGTGAGTTTGTTGGCTCAGTGACCGAAGGTGACGTGGGCGATACCGCAGTAACTGCAACCGGCACCATTTCGATCAGTGATGTCGATGGCGATGACAATCCGACGTTTGCCGACGTCACGCAGGCAGGCACTTACGGCTCGTTGGAGCTAGTAGACGGTGATTGGACGTATACGCTTGATCAAGATAGCGTGCAGGATTTAGATACTGGCGATCAAGTGACCGACACCATTACTCTCACCGCCTCTGATGGCACCCAGCAAGCTATTGTCATCACCATTACTGGTAGTGAGGATACGCCAGAAGTGACTGGTAGCTTTATCGGTTCCGTGACCGAGGGCAATGTGGGCGATGCGCCTGTAACTGCAAGTGGCACACTTTCAATCAGTGACGTTGATGGCGACGATAATCCCACCTTTGCCAATACTACAGAGACCGGTACCTATGGCTCGCTAGAGCTGGTCAATGGAAGCTGGATCTACACCCTCGATCAGTCTGCGGTGCAGGATTTAGATGGCGGTGATCAAGTGACAGACACCATCACCCTCACTGCAAGCGATAACACACAACAAGATATCGTCATCACGATTACGGGGACCGACGATGCGCCAGAAGTGAGTGGTGAGTTTGTTGGCTCAGTCACCGAAGGTGACGAAGGCGATGCGGTCACTGCCACGGGTACCATTGCGCTCAGTGATGTCGATGGCGATGACAATCCGACGTTTGCCGACGTCACACAGGCAGGCACTTACGGCTCGTTGGAACTAGTCGGTGAGAACTGGACCTATACACTAAATCAGGGCTCGGTTCAGGATTTAGATGCCGGCGATCAGGTGACCGACACCATCACCCTCACCGCAAGCGATAACACGCAACAAGATATTGTTATCACCATTACCGGCACCGACGACTTACCTGAAGTCACCGGTAACTTTACCGGCTCAGTCACCGAAGGCAATGAAGACGATGCCCCTGTCACTGCCACGGG
>NZ_LAQR01000009.1:0-2358 GCF_000968645.1 Salinivibrio sp. KP-1
AGCCCGCTTAACTGCGAGAGTGACGGCTCGAGCAGGTACGAAAGTAGGTCATAGTGATCCGGTGGTTCTGAATGGAAGGGCCATCGCTCAACGGATAAAAGGTACTCCGGGGATAACAGGCTGATACCGCCCAAGAGTTCATATCGACGGCGGTGTTTGGCACCTCGATGTCGGCTCATCACATCCTGGGGCTGAAGTCGGTCCCAAGGGTATGGCTGTTCGCCATTTAAAGTGGTACGCGAGCTGGGTTTAGAACGTCGTGAGACAGTTCGGTCCCTATCTGCCGTGGGCGTTGGATGATTGAGGGGAGCTGCTCCTAGTACGAGAGGACCGGAGTGGACGAACCGCTGGTGTTCGGGTTGTGTCGCCAGACGCATTGCCCGGTAGCTAAGTTCGGCACAGATAAGCGCTGAAAGCATCTAAGCGCGAAGCTGGCCCCGAGATGAGTCATCCCTAGAGCTTCGAGCTCTCTAAAGGGTTGTTCTAGACTAGAACGTTGATAGGCAGGGTGTGTAAGCGCTGTGAGGCGTTGAGCTAACCTGTACTAATTGCCCGTGAGGCTTAACCATACAACACCCAAGAGGTTTTGGTTGGACTTAAAATAAAGCCAGTTGATTGTGGCGAGAACGAACAGCTTTCTAGATTACAAAATTTTGCTTGGCGACCATAGCGCTTTGGACCCACCTGACTCCATGCCGAACTCAGTAGTGAAACGAAGCAGCGCCGATGGTAGTGTGGGGTCTCCCCATGTGAGAGTAGGACATCGCCAGGCTTGCTTTCTTGTTTTCAGATTTTTGGAAAAATCTGAAGGCAAAAACGCTTATCTTGCTAATTACTCGATGCTTTTGATATCTTTGATGCTCATGTATTGGCATACACTGTGCGTCTCGCTTCAAAATCCTCATCGCATCAAACAAGATAACCTAATTAAAGCAGCTACATGTAAGACTTTAATTAGCAGAAACACCAAGCCCTGACCTCACGGTCGGGGCTTTTTTGTATCTGTCGCGTGGTGATTGCTGGTTAAGTAGAAGAATGGGGTTGAGGTTGCCAGTGTAAGCAGAAATCCCAGAAGCGGGTGAGTAGGCCTGACTGGTATTTATCTTTGTGGCGCACAAGCCAATAGCGCCGGGATAATAGCAAAGGGAGTTCGAGGGCAACCACTCGACCATCGGCAATGGCGTGTTGAGCGGAGAGCTTAGACAGGTACGCCAAGCCTAACCCGGCACTTGCAGCATTTAAAATCGCTTCTGTGGTATTGAGCTCGAAAGAAAGGTGCCAGCGCTCGAAGCGAGGAGCAAGGCTTGAGAGAAAGTGCTCACGGGTGCCCGAGCCAGATTCGCGGATCAGCCAAGTTTGATTGTCGAGATCGCCCACACTTAACGGTGCGTGACTCACAAGCGGGTGATTAGGGTGACAAACCACCGCCATCTGATCGCTTAACCATGGCGTTTGCAGTAAATCGGGATGCAGTATTTCACCCTCTATCAACCCAATATCCAGCTCGAAGTGTTGAAGGCGAGTGATGATTTCTTGGCTGTTGGCAATCACCAATGTTTGTTGTTGATGACACGTCGCATGGCGAAAATCACTAATCAGTGTAGGTAAAAGCTGGTTACCCACCGTATCGCTTCCACCTAGTCGCAACCAACCAATCAGTTGGCTATCGTCTTTTAGTGTGGCACTGATTTCGTCGCTACGGGTGAGTAGTTCATCTGCTTTAGGGATAAGCGCTATCCCTTGGTCATTGAGGTGAAGCCGATTGCCGCGTCGATCAAACAAGGGGTAACCGAGCTGACTTTCTAACTCGGCGAGTGCCATACTGACTGCTGGTTTACTGAGAAACAGTTTCTTGGCGGCGGCGGTGATGGTGCCCTCTTGCACGATGGTTAAAAACACCCGCAGTTGAGGAAGAGAAAGCGTCATCGAAACCTAATGATAAAGAGTTTCAAACACTATAAGGCGGTGCCTGTGCGATGACAATCTTAACGCTGGCCTTTGTCTTGGCTGACCCAGTGCTGGATATCTAATTGTGCCTGTTTTAATGCCTGATAGTGTGGTGATTGCTCACTCGTATGCTTGAGAACAAAGTCGAGCGTGCGCACTACATTTCGCCAACGTGGTGTTTTTGGGACGGTTTCTACGTGCAGGTACTTATCCAAGGTTCTTGTTTGAAAGCTACCTTTATCCTGGTAAACACGCCATAAGCCACTTTTTTTCTGCTAGCCCGATTTTATCCCCACCCCAAGCGGCCAGAGCTAAGTTCATCGCATCCACTAAGCGACGATGAATACTCTCCGGCTGATGCGCTTGTGTCTCTTTATCGTTAATCGTGATTGATGGAGAAAAATACGTCGC
>NZ_LAQR01000010.1:0-1185 GCF_000968645.1 Salinivibrio sp. KP-1
CTGCGGGTGTTTTTAACCATCGTGCAAGAGGGCACCATCACCGCCGCCGCCAAGAAACTGTTTCTCAGTAAACCAGCAGTCAGTATGGCACTCGCCGAGTTAGAAAGTCAGCTCGGTTACCCCTTGTTTGATCGACGCGGCAATCGGCTTCACCTCAATGACCAAGGGATAGCGCTTATCCCTAAAGCAGATGAACTACTCACCCGTAGCGACGAAATCAGTGCCACACTAAAAGACGATAGCCAACTGATTGGTTGGTTGCGACTAGGTGGAAGCGATACGGTGGGTAACCAGCTTTTACCTACACTGATTAGTGATTTTCGCCATGCGACGTGTCATCAACAACAAACATTGGTGATTGCCAACAGCCAAGAAATCATCACTCGCCTTCAACACTTCGAGCTGGATATTGGGTTGATAGAGGGTGAAATACTGCATCCCGATTTACTGCAAACGCCATGGTTAAGCGATCAGATGGCGGTGGTTTGTCACCCTAATCACCCGCTTGTGAGTCACGCACCGTTAAGTGTGGGCGATCTCGACAATCAAACTTGGCTGATCCGCGAATCTGGCTCGGGCACCCGTGAGCACTTTCTCTCAAGCCTTGCTCCTCGCTTCGAGCGCTGGCACCTTTCTTTCGAGCTCAATACCACAGAAGCGATTTTAAATGCTGCAAGTGCCGGGTTAGGCTTGGCGTACCTGTCTAAGCTCTCCGCTCAACACGCCATTGCCGATGGTCGAGTGGTTGCCCTCGAACTCCCTTTGCTATTATCCCGGCGCTATTGGCTTGTGCGCCACAAAGATAAATACCAGTCAGGCCTACTCACCCGCTTCTGGGATTTCTGCTTACACTGGCAACCTCAACCCCATTCTTCTACTTAACCAGCAATCACCACGCGACAGATACAAAAAAGCCCCGACCGTGAGGTCAGGGCTTGGTGTTTCTGCTAATTAAAGTCTTACATGTAGCTGCTTTAATTAGGTTATCTTGTTTGATGCGATGAGGATTTTGAAGCGAGACGCACAGTGTATGCCAATACATGAGCATCAAAGATATCAAAAGCATCGAGTAATTAGCAAGATAAGCGTTTTTGCCTTCAGATTTTTCCAAAAATCTGAAAACAAGAAAGCAAGCCTGGCGATGTCCTACTCTCACATGGGGAGACCCCACACTACCATCGGCGC
>NZ_LAQR01000011.1:0-1330 GCF_000968645.1 Salinivibrio sp. KP-1
TCTATGGCAACGCGTGGCAAAATATCTGGGAGTGGGGCGTTGCCGATCGCGCCTATAATCTCGCCAACAATGGCTATGGCGTTATCTATAACCAAGCCACACATCTCTATTTTGACCACCCCTATGAACCAGACCCAAGTGAGCGTGGCTATTATTGGGCACCCCGTTTTACCGACACCCGTAAGACGTTTAGCTTTATGCCCGATGATCTCTACGCTAACGCAGATGCAAAGCGCAATGGTGCACCTATCACCAAACAGGAAGTACTAGACGCTGCCACCGTGAAAACACTGACGCGTCCAGACAATGTGCTTGGTTTACAGGCATCTATTTGGAGTGAAACTATTCGCTCCGATGGCCAATTTGAATCCATGACCTTCCCTCGCCTCTTCGCCATGGCTGAGCGAGCTTGGCACCGTGCCGAATGGGAAGCAAGCACTCAAACCGGACAAGAGGCGAATCAAACCAAGCGCAACATTGATTACAACCTCTTTGCTAATCAGTTAGCGAACTACTGGTTCCCACAACTAGAGCAACAGGGTGTGGGCTTCCGCTTACCCGTTCCGGGTGGAGTGATAGAAAGTGGTATATTGAAAGCGAACTCGCCATTCCCTGGACTCACCATTGAGTACTCAACCGATAATGGTGCAAGCTGGCAGACCTATGATGCGGCGAACGCTCCTCACGTCACTGCACCAGTGCAGCTGCGTACCATTTCAGGTGATCGAGTAAGTCGAGTCAGTAAAATTCAATAATCAAGCTATTACACAGCTTAGAAAAAACAAAGCCCCGTCGACAAGACGGGGCTTTTTATTGGATATTGGATAGATGGAAAATGGAAAGACATCTACTCGGCAGGCAGTTTAAAGCAAAGCGCACAGGGCTAATACACCCTCAAGATACAAAAAAGCCCCGACCGTGAGGTCAGGGCTTGGTGTTTTCTCATCAAAGTCTTACACATATCAGCTTTGATGATTAAATCTGTTTTTGCCTTCAGATTTTTCCAAAAATCTGAAAACAAGAAAGCAAGCCTGGCGATGTCCTACTCTCACATGGGGAGACCCCACACTACCATCGGCGCTGCTTCGTTTCACTACTGAGTTCGGCATGGAGTCAGGTGGGTCCAAAGCGCTATGGTCGCCAAGCAAAATTTGGTGTGTCTTCACTTTTCAGTCAAAACACTTAATCTAGAAAGCTGTTCGTTCTCGCCACAATCAACTGGCTTTATTTCAAGTCCAACCCAAAACCTCTTGGGTGTTGTATGGTTAAGCCTCACGGGCAATTAGTACAGGTTAGCTCAACGCCTCACAGCGCTTACACACCCTGCCTA
>NZ_LAQR01000012.1:0-1295 GCF_000968645.1 Salinivibrio sp. KP-1
CCCGTGGCAGTGACAGGGGCATCGTCTTCATTGCCTTCGGTGACTGAGCCGGTAAAGTTACCGGTGACTTCAGGTAAGTCGTCGGTGCCGGTAATGGTGATAACAATATCTTGTTGCGTGTTATCGCTTGCGGTGAGGGTGATGGTGTCGGTCACCTGATCGCCGGCATCTAAATCCTGAACCGAGCCCTGATTTAGTGTATAGGTCCAGTTCTCACCGACTAGTTCCAACGAGCCGTAAGTGCCTGCCTGTGTGACGTCGGCAAACGTCGGATTGTCATCGCCATCGACATCACTGAGCGCAATGGTACCCGTGGCAGTGACCGCATCGCCTTCGTCACCTTCGGTGACTGAGCCAACAAACTCACCACTCACTTCTGGCGCATCGTCGGTCCCCGTAATCGTGATGACGATATCTTGTTGTGTGTTATCGCTTGCAGTGAGGGTGATGGTGTCTGTCACTTGATCACCGCCATCTAAATCCTGCACCGCAGACTGATCGAGGGTGTAGATCCAGCTTCCATTGACCAGCTCTAGCGAGCCATAGGTACCGGTCTCTGTAGTATTGGCAAAGGTGGGATTATCGTCGCCATCAACGTCACTGATTGAAAGTGTGCCACTTGCAGTTACAGGCGCATCGCCCACATTGCCCTCGGTCACGGAACCGATAAAGCTACCGGTCACTTCTGGCGTATCCTCACTACCAGTAATGGTGATGACAATAGCTTGCTGGGTGCCATCAGAGGCGGAGAGAGTAATGGTGTCGGTCACTTGATCGCCAGCATCTAAATCCTGCACGCTGTCTTGATCAAGCGTATACGTCCAATCACCGTCTACTAGCTCGATCGAACCATAAGTCCCCGTCTCAGTGGTATTGGCGAAGGTCGGATTATCGCCGTCATCAACATCACTGATCGCAAGGGTACCCGTGGCAGTGGCAGGGGCATCGCCCACGTTGCCTTCGGTCACTGAACCAGTAAAGCTACCGGTGACTTCAGGTAAGTCGTCGGTGCC
Organism: Salinivibrio sp. KP-1; assembly: GCF_000968645.1. Lineage (NCBI taxonomy): Bacteria > Pseudomonadati > Pseudomonadota > Gammaproteobacteria > Vibrionales > Vibrionaceae > Salinivibrio > Salinivibrio sp. KP-1. The sequence goes on from NZ_LAQR01000012.1 coordinate 1,014, forward strand.
GGTAATGGTGATGACAATATCTTGTTGCGTGTTATCGCTTGCGGTGAGCGTGACAGTGTCTGTCACCTCATCACCGGCATCCAAGTTTTGTACGGCAGACTGATCGAGGGTGTAAGTCCAATTGCCGTTGACCAGCTCTAGCGAGCCATAGGTACCGGTCTCTGTAGTATTGGCAAAGGTGGGATTATCGTCGCCATCAACGTCACTGATTGAAAGTGTGCCACTTGCAGTTACAGGCGCATCGCCCACATTGCCCTCGGTCACGGAACCGATAAAGCTACC
>NZ_LAQR01000013.1:0-1101 GCF_000968645.1 Salinivibrio sp. KP-1
GCTACCGGTGACTTCAGGTAAGTCGTCGGTGCCGGTAATGGTGATAACAATATTTTGTTGCGTGTTATCGCTTGCAGTGAGGGTGATGGTGTCGGTCACCTCATCACCGGCATCCAAGTTCTGCACCGCAGGCTGATCGAGGGTGTAGGTCCAATTGCCGTTCACCAGCTCTAGCGAGCCATAGTTGCCTGCCTGTGTAACATCGGCAAAGGTTGGGTTATCGTCACTATCGACATCGCTGATCGAAATGGTGCCCGTGGCAGTGACAGGGGCATCGTCTTCATTGCCCTCGGTGACTGAGCCGGTAAAGCTACCGGTGACTTCAGGTAAGTCGTCGGTGCCGGTAATGGTGATAACAATATCTTGCTGTGTGTTATCGCTTGCAGTGAGGGTGATGGTGTCCGTCACTTGATCACCGGCATCTAAATCCTGCACTGAGCTCTGATCGAGGGTGTAGGTCCAGTTCTCACCGACTAGTTCCAGAGAGCCATAAGTCCCCGCTTCTGTAGTATTCGCAAAGGTCGGATTATCGCCGTCATCAACATCACTGATCGCAATAGTGCCCGTGGCAGTTACTGCGGTATCGCCCACGTCACCTTCGGTCACTGAGCCGGTAAAGCTACCGGTGACTTCAGGTAAGTCGTCGGTGCCGGTAATGGTGATAACAATATTTTGTTGCGTGTTATCGCTTGCAGTGAGGGTGATGGTGTCGGTCACCTCATCACCGGCATCCAAGTTCTGCACCGCAGGCTGATCGAGGGTGTAGGTCCAATTGCCGTTCACCAGCTCTAGCGAGCCATAGTTGCCTGCCTGTGTAACATCGGCAAAGGTTGGGTTATCGTCACTATCGACATCGCTGATCGAAATGGTGCCCGTGGCAGTGACAGGGGCATCGTCTTCATTGCCCTCGGTGACTGAGCCGGTAAAGCTACCGGTGACTTCAGGTAAGTCGTCGGTGCCGGTAATGGTGATAACAATATCTTGCTGTGTGTTATCGCTTGCAGTGAGGGTGATGGTGTCCGTCACTTGATCACCGGCATCTAAATCCTGCACTGAGCTCTGATCGAGGGTGTAGGTCCAGTTCTCACCGACTAGTTCCAG
>NZ_LAQR01000014.1:0-887 GCF_000968645.1 Salinivibrio sp. KP-1
AGTATTGGCAAAGGTGGGATTATCGTCGCCATCAACGTCACTGATTGAAAGTGTGCCACTTGCAGTCACAGGCGCATCGCCCACATTGCCCTCGGTCACGGAACCGATAAAGCTACCGGTCACTTCTGGCGTATCCTCACTACCAGTAATGGTGATGACAATAGCTTGCTGGGTGCCATCAGAGGCGGAGAGAGTAATGGTGTCGGTCACTTGATCGCCAGCATCTAAATCCTGCACGCTGTCTTGATCAAGCGTATACGTCCAATCACCGTCTACTAGCTCGATCGAACCATAAGTCCCCGTCTCAGTGGTATTGGCGAAGGTCGGATTATCGCCGTCATCAACATCACTGATCGCAAGGGTACCCGTGGCAGTGGCAGGGGCATCGCCCACGTTGCCTTCGGTCACTGAACCAGTAAAGCTACCGGTGACTTCAGGTAAGTCGTCGGTGCCGGTAATGGTGATGACAATATCTTGTTGCGTGTTATCGCTTGCGGTGAGCGTGATAGTGTCCGTCACTTGATCACCGGCATCTAAATTCTGCACGGCAGACTGATCGAGGGTGTAGGTCCAGTTGCCGTTAACTAGGTCTAGCGAGCCATAAGTCCCCGCTTCTGTAGTATTCGCAAAGGTCGGGTTATCGCCGGCATCGACATCACTGATCGCAATGGTGCCGGTGGCAGTGACCGCATCGCCTTCGTTGCCTTCGGTGACTGAGCCAACAAACTCACCACTCACTTCAGGGGCATCGTCGGTTCCCGTAATCGTGATAACAATATCTTGCTGTGTGTTATCGCTTGCAGTGAGGGTGATAGTGTCTGTCACCTCATCACCGGCATCTAAATCCTGCACGGCAGACTGATCGAGGGTGTAGGTCCAGTTGCCGC
>NZ_LAQR01000015.1:0-1365 GCF_000968645.1 Salinivibrio sp. KP-1
TTTCCAACCTGTTCACCTAACGCCTAAGCCGCTTAAGGGCTGCTCCGGGTTCGCTCGCCGCTACTGCCGGAATCTCAATTGATTTCTTTTCCTTCGGGTACTTAGATGTTTCAGTTCCCCGAGTTCGCCTCTTAGCGCTATGTATTCACGCTAAGATACCTGCTTATGCAGGTGGGTTTCCCCATTCGGACATCGATGGCTCAAATGCTTCTTACCAGCTCACCATCGCTTTTCGCAGGTTAGTACGTCCTTCATCGCCTCTGACTGCCAAGGCATCCACCGTCTACGCTTAATCACTTAACCATACAACCCCAAGAGGTTTTATTTACGGCGAGATTGTCTAAAAAAGAAATCTGCGTCGCAAAACCACTCAGCGTTGAATCATCAACCAATTAAGGTTTTGTTTTTGCCGGACTCAAAATAGAGACTTTGCTTATCAAATAAGACAAAGCCCAAGCACACTTGATTGTGTGAGTGACATTACATGTCACTGATTGAGAACTTTACTGTCATTCTTTAAGAATGACTTGTCAGCTTTCCAGATTGTTAAAGAGCATGTCGTTTATTGCTAAATAAACCACGTTCTAAAGATTCTTAAGCAAAAACCTTTAAAGCGTGGTGGGCGATACCGGGCTCGAACCAGTGACCCCCTCCTTGTAAGGGAGGTGCTCTCCCAACTGAGCTAATCGCCCATCTTTCAGACTTGGTGGAGCTAGGCGGGATCGAACCGCCGACCTCTTGCATGCCATGCAAGCGCTCTCCCAGCTGAGCTATAGCCCCGCGTCTGAGAAATGGTGGGTTGTACAGGATTCGAACCTGTGACCAATTGATTAAAAGTCAACTGCTCTACCAACTGAGCTAACAACCCAATGGCGTCCCATAGGGGAGTCGAACCCCTGTTACCGCCGTGAAAGGGCGGTGTCCTAGGCCTCTAGACGAATGGGACACGCTGATATGTTTGGGAACATATCCTCTTTAATACTTCAACCTATACAATCTGTGTGAACACTCGCAACAATAGCGTCAGTAAGGAGGTGATCCAGCCCCAGGTTCCCCTAGGGCTACCTTGTTACGACTTCACCCCAGTCATGAACCACACCGTGGTAAACGCCCTCCCGAAGGTTAAGCTATCTACTTCTGGTGCAGCCCACTCCCATGGTGTGACGGGCGGTGTGTACAAGGCCCGGGAACGTATTCACCGTGGCATTCTGATCCACGATTACTAGCGATTCCGACTTCATGGAGTCGAGTTGCAGACTCCAATCCGGACTACGACAAACTTTAAGGGATTCGCTCCACTTCGCAGCTTCGCTGCCCTCTGTATCTGCCATTGTAGCACGTGTGTAGCCCTACTCGTAAGGGCCA
>NZ_LAQR01000016.1:0-755 GCF_000968645.1 Salinivibrio sp. KP-1
GTTAAAACTCAAATGAATTGACGGGGGCCCGCACAAGCGGTGGAGCATGTGGTTTAATTCGATGCAACGCGAAGAACCTTACCTACTCTTGACATCCAGCGAATCCTTTAGAGATAGAGGAGTGCCTTCGGGAGCGCTGAGACAGGTGCTGCATGGCTGTCGTCAGCTCGTGTTGTGAAATGTTGGGTTAAGTCCCGCAACGAGCGCAACCCTTATCCTTGTTTGCCAGCACATAATGGTGGGAACTCCAGGGAGACTGCCGGTGATAAACCGGAGGAAGGTGGGGACGACGTCAAGTCATCATGGCCCTTACGAGTAGGGCTACACACGTGCTACAATGGCAGATACAGAGGGCAGCGAAGCTGCGAAGTGGAGCGAATCCCTTAAAGTTTGTCGTAGTCCGGATTGGAGTCTGCAACTCGACTCCATGAAGTCGGAATCGCTAGTAATCGTGGATCAGAATGCCACGGTGAATACGTTCCCGGGCCTTGTACACACCGCCCGTCACACCATGGGAGTGGGCTGCACCAGAAGTAGATAGCTTAACCTTCGGGAGGGCGTTTACCACGGTGTGGTTCATGACTGGGGTGAAGTCGTAACAAGGTAGCCCTAGGGGAACCTGGGGCTGGATCACCTCCTTACTGACGCTATTTTTACGAGTGTTCACACAGATTGTATAGGTTGAAAGTCAAAGAGATACGAATGCCTTAGTGAAAGGCTCGTACCTTAGATGGGTCTGTAGCTCAGGTGGTTAG
>NZ_LAQR01000017.1:0-843 GCF_000968645.1 Salinivibrio sp. KP-1
CACTTGATTGTGTGAGTGACATTTCTGTCACTGATTGAGAACTTTACTGTCATTCTTTAAGAATGACTTGTCAGCTTTCCAGATTGTTAAAGAGCATGTGATTCTATCAATACGATAAACCACTTTTTAAAGACACTTATCATCATAAATGCGCTTAAAAAGTGGTGGAGCTAAGCAGGATCGAACTGCTGACCTCCTGCGTGCAAGGCAGGCGCTCTCCCAGCTGAGCTATAGCCCCATCATAATTCCTTAGATGCTGGTGCCAATTTCTTTTGAGGCAAGGCAGTGTATTTCGACGTTTAGTTTGCTAAACGAGGAATGCACTAACGCAGTATCAGGAGAAATTGGTGGGTCTGAGTGGACTTGAACCACCGACCTCACCCTTATCAGGGGTGCGCTCTAACCACCTGAGCTACAGACCCATCTAAGGTACGAGCCTTTCACTAAGGCATTCGTATCTCTTTGACTTTCAACCTATACAATCTGTGTGAACACTCGCAAAAATAGCGTCAGTAAGGAGGTGATCCAGCCCCAGGTTCCCCTAGGGCTACCTTGTTACGACTTCACCCCAGTCATGAACCACACCGTGGTAAACGCCCTCCCGAAGGTTAAGCTATCTACTTCTGGTGCAGCCCACTCCCATGGTGTGACGGGCGGTGTGTACAAGGCCCGGGAACGTATTCACCGTGGCATTCTGATCCACGATTACTAGCGATTCCGACTTCATGGAGTCGAGTTGCAGACTCCAATCCGGACTACGACAAACTTTAAGGGATTCGCTCCACTTCGCAGCTTCGCTGCCCTCTGTATCTGCCATTGTAGCACGTGTGTAGCCCTACTCGT
>NZ_LAQR01000018.1:0-676 GCF_000968645.1 Salinivibrio sp. KP-1
GACTGCCGGTGATAAACCGGAGGAAGGTGGGGACGACGTCAAGTCATCATGGCCCTTACGAGTAGGGCTACACACGTGCTACAATGGCAGATACAGAGGGCAGCGAAGCTGCGAAGTGGAGCGAATCCCTTAAAGTTTGTCGTAGTCCGGATTGGAGTCTGCAACTCGACTCCATGAAGTCGGAATCGCTAGTAATCGTGGATCAGAATGCCACGGTGAATACGTTCCCGGGCCTTGTACACACCGCCCGTCACACCATGGGAGTGGGCTGCACCAGAAGTAGATAGCTTAACCTTCGGGAGGGCGTTTACCACGGTGTGGTTCATGACTGGGGTGAAGTCGTAACAAGGTAGCCCTAGGGGAACCTGGGGCTGGATCACCTCCTTACTGACGCTATTTTTGCGAGTGTTCACACAGATTGTATAGGTTGAAGTATTAAAGAGGATATGTTCCCAAACATATCAGCGTGTCCCATTCGTCTAGAGGCCTAGGACACCGCCCTTTCACGGCGGTAACAGGGGTTCGACTCCCCTATGGGACGCCACTTTATAAACATACTTTCGAGTGTGATTACAAAGTGGTTTATTTAGCAATAAACGACATGCTCTTTAACAATCTGGAAAGCTGACAAGTCATTCTTAAAGAATGACAGTAAAGTTCTCAATCAGTGACATGT
>NZ_LAQR01000019.1:0-1003 GCF_000968645.1 Salinivibrio sp. KP-1
CCGGACTCAAAATAGAGACTTTGCTTATCACTAAGACAAAGCCCAAGCACACTTGATTGTGTGAGTGACATTTCTGTCACTGATTGAGAACTTTACTGTCATTCTTTAAGAATGACTTGTCAGCTTTCCAGATTGTTAAAGAGCATGTCGTTTATTGCTAAATAAACCACGTTCTAAAGATTCTTAAGCAAAAACCTTTAAAGCGTGGTGGGCGATACCGGGCTCGAACCAGTGACCCCCTCCTTGTAAGGGAGGTGCTCTCCCAACTGAGCTAATCGCCCACAATAGTGTGGTGGGTTGTACAGGATTCGAACCTGTGACCAATTGATTAAAAGTCAACTGCTCTACCAACTGAGCTAACAACCCAATGGCGTCCCATAGGGGAGTCGAACCCCTGTTACCGCCGTGAAAGGGCGGTGTCCTAGGCCTCTAGACGAATGGGACACGCTGATATGTTTGGGAACATATCCTCTTTAATACTTTAACCTATACAATCTGTGTGAACACTCGCAAAAATAGCGTCAGTAAGGAGGTGATCCAGCCCCAGGTTCCCCTAGGGCTACCTTGTTACGACTTCACCCCAGTCATGAACCACACCGTGGTAAACGCCCTCCCGAAGGTTAAGCTATCTACTTCTGGTGCAGCCCACTCCCATGGTGTGACGGGCGGTGTGTACAAGGCCCGGGAACGTATTCACCGTGGCATTCTGATCCACGATTACTAGCGATTCCGACTTCATGGAGTCGAGTTGCAGACTCCAATCCGGACTACGACAAACTTTAAGGGATTCGCTCCACTTCGCAGCTTCGCTGCCCTCTGTATCTGCCATTGTAGCACGTGTGTAGCCCTACTCGTAAGGGCCATGATGACTTGACGTCGTCCCCACCTTCCTCCGGTTTATCACCGGCAGTCTCCCTGGAGTTCCCACCATTATGTGCTGGCAAACAAGGATAAGGGTTGCGCTCGTTGCGGGACTTAACCCAACATTTCACAACACGAGCTG
>NZ_LAQR01000020.1:0-1186 GCF_000968645.1 Salinivibrio sp. KP-1
ATTTTTGCGAGTGTTCACACAGATTGTATAGGTTAAAGTATTAAAGAGGATATGTTCCCAAACATATCAGCGTGTCCCATTCGTCTAGAGGCCTAGGACACCGCCCTTTCACGGCGGTAACAGGGGTTCGACTCCCCTATGGGACGCCATTGGGTTGTTAGCTCAGTTGGTAGAGCAGTTGACTTTTAATCAATTGGTCACAGGTTCGAATCCTGTACAACCCACCACACTATTGTGGGCGATTAGCTCAGTTGGGAGAGCACCTCCCTTACAAGGAGGGGGTCACTGGTTCGAGCCCGGTATCGCCCACCACGCTTTAAAGGTTTTTGCTTAAGAATCTTTAGAACGTGGTTTATTTAGCAATAAACGACATGCTCTTTAACAATCTGGAAAGCTGACAAGTCATTCTTAAAGAATGACAGTAAAGTTCTCAATCAGTGACAGAAATGTCACTCACACAATCAAGTGTGCTTGGGCTTTGTCTTAGTGATAAGCAAAGTCTCTATTTTGAGTCCGGCAAAAACAAAACCTTAATTGGTTGATGATTCAACACTGAGTGGTTTTGCGACGCAGATTTCTTTTTTAGACAATCTCGCGCGAGGCGTTTGTCGCGGGGAGCGTAACGTGTTACGTGACCAAGCAAACGGTGAGCAAGAGGCCGTATAAAAGAGAAAGATCGAGCAAAAAGACCTCTTGGGGTTGTATGGTTAAGTGACTAAGCGTAGACGGTGGATGCCTTGGCAGTCAGAGGCGATGAAGGACGTACTAACCTGCGAAAAGCGATGGTGAGCTGGTAAGAGGCATTTGAGCCATCGATGTCCGAATGGGGAAACCCACCTGCATAAGCAGGTATCTTAGCGTGAATACATAGCGCTAAGAGGCGAACTCGGGGAACTGAAACATCTAAGTACCCGAAGGAAAAGAAATCAATTGAGATTCCGGCAGTAGCGGCGAGCGAACCCGGAGCAGCCCTTAAGCGGCTTAGGCGTTAGGTGAACAGGTTGGAAAACCTGGCAATAAAGGGTGATAGCCCCGTAACCGACGGCGCCTTAGGCGTGAAAACGAGTAGGACGGGACACGTGATATCTTGTCTGAACATGGGGGGACCATCCTCCAAGGCTAAATACTCCTGACTGACCGATAGTGAACCAGTACCGTGAGGGAAAGGCGAAAAGAACCCCTGTGA
>NZ_LAQR01000021.1:0-956 GCF_000968645.1 Salinivibrio sp. KP-1
AGAAACAGTAATCAGTATTCATTGAGCTGAAACTTCGGTTTCGAAAAAACTTAAATTGAAGAGTTTGATCATGGCTCAGATTGAACGCTGGCGGCAGGCCTAACACATGCAAGTCGAGCGGAAACGGCAGTATTGAAGCTTCGGTGGATTTACTGGACGTCGAGCGGCGGACGGGTGAGTAACGGCTGGGAACCTGCCCTGACGAGGGGGATAACCGTTGGAAACGACGGCTAATACCGCATAATGTCTACGGACCAAAGGTGGCCTCTACATGTAAGCTATCGCGTTGGGATGGGCCCAGTTAGGATTAGCTAGTTGGTAAGGTAAAGGCTTACCAAGGCGACGATCCTTAGCTGGTTTGAGAGGATGATCAGCCACACTGGGACTGAGACACGGCCCAGACTCCTACGGGAGGCAGCAGTGGGGAATATTGCACAATGGGGGAGACCCTGATGCAGCCATGCCGCGTGTGTGAAGAAGGCCTTCGGGTTGTAAAGCACTTTCAGCAGTGAGGAAGGTGGTGTACTTAATAAGTGCATGGCTTGACGTTAGCTGCAGAAGAAGCACCGGCTAACTCCGTGCCAGCAGCCGCGGTAATACGGAGGGTGCGAGCGTTAATCGGAATTACTGGGCGTAAAGCGCATGCAGGCGGTTTGTTAAGTCAGATGTGAAAGCCCGGGGCTCAACCTCGGAACCGCATTTGAAACTGGCAGGCTAGAGTCTTGTAGAGGGGGGTAGAATTTCAGGTGTAGCGGTGAAATGCGTAGAGATCTGAAGGAATACCAGTGGCGAAGGCGGCCCCCTGGACAAAGACTGACGCTCAGATGCGAAAGCGTGGGTAGCAAACAGGATTAGATACCCTGGTAGTCCACGCCGTAAACGCTGTCTACTTGGAGGTTGAGGTTTAGACTTTGGCTTTCGGCGCTAACGCATTAAGTAGACCGCCTGGGGAGTAC
>NZ_LAQR01000022.1:0-679 GCF_000968645.1 Salinivibrio sp. KP-1
CAACGAGCGCAACCCTTATCCTTGTTTGCCAGCACGTAATGGTGGGAACTCCAGGGAGACTGCCGGTGATAAACCGGAGGAAGGTGGGGACGACGTCAAGTCATCATGGCCCTTACGAGTAGGGCTACACACGTGCTACAATGGCAGATACAGAGGGCAGCGAAGCTGCGAAGTGGAGCGAATCCCTTAAAGTTTGTCGTAGTCCGGATTGGAGTCTGCAACTCGACTCCATGAAGTCGGAATCGCTAGTAATCGTGGATCAGAATGCCACGGTGAATACGTTCCCGGGCCTTGTACACACCGCCCGTCACACCATGGGAGTGGGCTGCACCAGAAGTAGATAGCTTAACCTTCGGGAGGGCGTTTACCACGGTGTGGTTCATGACTGGGGTGAAGTCGTAACAAGGTAGCCCTAGGGGAACCTGGGGCTGGATCACCTCCTTACTGACGCTATTTTTGCGAGTGTTCACACAGATTGTATAGGTTGAAGTATTAAAGAGGATATGTTCCCAAACATATCGGCGTGTCCCATTCGTCTAGAGGCCTAGGACACCGCCCTTTCACGGCGGTAACAGGGGTTCGACTCCCCTATGGGACGCCATTGGGTTGTTAGCTCAGTTGGTAGAGCAGTTGACTTTTAATCAATTGGTCACAGGTTCGAATCCTGTACAACCCACCA
>NZ_LAQR01000023.1:0-693 GCF_000968645.1 Salinivibrio sp. KP-1
GATGCGAAAGCGTGGGTAGCAAACAGGATTAGATACCCTGGTAGTCCACGCCGTAAACGCTGTCTACTTGGAGGTTGAGGTTTAAGACTTTGGCTTTCGACGCTAACGCATTAAGTAGACCGCCTGGGGAGTACGGCCGCAAGGTTAAAACTCAAATGAATTGACGGGGGCCCGCACAAGCGGTGGAGCATGTGGTTTAATTCGATGCAACGCGAAGAACCTTACCTACTCTTGACATCCAGCGAATCCTTTAGAGATAGAGGAGTGCCTTCGGGAGCGCTGAGACAGGTGCTGCATGGCTGTCGTCAGCTCGTGTTGTGAAATGTTGGGTTAAGTCCCGCAACGAGCGCAACCCTTATCCTTGTTTGCCAGCACGTAAAGGTGGGAACTCCAGGGAGACTGCCGGTGATAAACCGGAGGAAGGTGGGGACGACGTCAAGTCATCATGGCCCTTACGAGTAGGGCTACACACGTGCTACAATGGCAGATACAGAGGGCAGCGAAGCTGCGAAGTGGAGCGAATCCCTTAAAGTTTGTCGTAGTCCGGATTGGAGTCTGCAACTCGACTCCATGAAGTCGGAATCGCTAGTAATCGTGGATCAGAATGCCACGGTGAATACGTTCCCGGGCCTTGTACACACCGCCCGTCACACCATGGGAGTGGGCTGCACCAGAAGTAGATAGCTTAACCTT
>NZ_LAQR01000024.1:0-906 GCF_000968645.1 Salinivibrio sp. KP-1
CCCTGATGCAGCCATGCCGCGTGTGTGAAGAAGGCCTTCGGGTTGTAAAGCACTTTCAGCAGTGAGGAAGGTGGTGTACTTAATACGTGCATGGCTTGACGTTAGCTGCAGAAGAAGCACCGGCTAACTCCGTGCCAGCAGCCGCGGTAATACGGAGGGTGCGAGCGTTAATCGGAATTACTGGGCGTAAAGCGCATGCAGGCGGTTTGTTAAGTCAGATGTGAAAGCCCGGGGCTCAACCTCGGAACCGCATTTGAAACTGGCAGGCTAGAGTCTTGTAGAGGGGGGTAGAATTTCAGGTGTAGCGGTGAAATGCGTAGAGATCTGAAGGAATACCAGTGGCGAAGGCGGCCCCCTGGACAAAGACTGACGCTCAGATGCGAAAGCGTGGGTAGCAAACAGGATTAGATACCCTGGTAGTCCACGCCGTAAACGCTGTCTACTTGGAGGTTGAGGTTTAAGACTTTGGCTTTCGACGCTAACGCATTAAGTAGACCGCCTGGGGAGTACGGCCGCAAGGTTAAAACTCAAATGAATTGACGGGGGCCCGCACAAGCGGTGGAGCATGTGGTTTAATTCGATGCAACGCGAAGAACCTTACCTACTCTTGACATCCAGCGAATCCTTTAGAGATAGAGGAGTGCCTTCGGGAGCGCTGAGACAGGTGCTGCATGGCTGTCGTCAGCTCGTGTTGTGAAATGTTGGGTTAAGTCCCGCAACGAGCGCAACCCTTATCCTTGTTTGCCAGCACGTAAAGGTGGGAACTCCAGGGAGACTGCCGGTGATAAACCGGAGGAAGGTGGGGACGACGTCAAGTCATCATGGCCCTTACGAGTAGGGCTACACACGTGCTACAATGGCAGATACAGAGGGCAGCGAAGCTGCGAAGTGGAGCGAATCCCTTAA
>NZ_LAQR01000025.1:0-694 GCF_000968645.1 Salinivibrio sp. KP-1
GCTATGGTCGCCAAGCAAAATTTGGTGTGTCTTCACTTTTCAGTCAAAACACTTAATCTAGAAAGCTGTTCGTTCTCGCCACAATCAACTGGCTTTATTTCAAGTCCAACCCAAAACCTCTTGGGTGTTGTATGGTTAAGCCTCACGGGCAATTAGTACAGGTTAGCTCAACGCCTCACAGCGCTTACACACCCTGCCTATCAACGTTCTAGTCTAGAACAACCCTTTAGAGAGCTCGAAGCTCTAGGGATGACTCATCTCGGGGCCAGCTTCGCGCTTAGATGCTTTCAGCGCTTATCTGTGCCGAACTTAGCTACCGGGCAATGCGTCTGGCGACACAACCCGAACACCAGCGGTTCGTCCACTCCGGTCCTCTCGTACTAGGAGCAGCTCCCCTCAATCATCCAACGCCCACGGCAGATAGGGACCGAACTGTCTCACGACGTTCTAAACCCAGCTCGCGTACCACTTTAAATGGCGAACAGCCATACCCTTGGGACCGACTTCAGCCCCAGGATGTGATGAGCCGACATCGAGGTGCCAAACACCGCCGTCGATATGAACTCTTGGGCGGTATCAGCCTGTTATCCCCGGAGTACCTTTTATCCGTTGAGCGATGGCCCTTCCATTCAGAACCACCGGATCACTATGACCTACTTTCGTACCTGCTCGAGCCGTCACTCTCGCAGTTAAG
>NZ_LAQR01000026.1:0-953 GCF_000968645.1 Salinivibrio sp. KP-1
CTCCAGGGAGACTGCCGGTGATAAACCGGAGGAAGGTGGGGACGACGTCAAGTCATCATGGCCCTTACGAGTAGGGCTACACACGTGCTACAATGGCAGATACAGAGGGCAGCGAAGCTGCGAAGTGGAGCGAATCCCTTAAAGTTTGTCGTAGTCCGGATTGGAGTCTGCAACTCGACTCCATGAAGTCGGAATCGCTAGTAATCGTGGATCAGAATGCCACGGTGAATACGTTCCCGGGCCTTGTACACACCGCCCGTCACACCATGGGAGTGGGCTGCACCAGAAGTAGATAGCTTAACCTTCGGGAGGGCGTTTACCACGGTGTGGTTCATGACTGGGGTGAAGTCGTAACAAGGTAGCCCTAGGGGAACCTGGGGCTGGATCACCTCCTTACTGACGCTATTTTTGCGAGTGTTCACACAGATTGTATAGGTTGAAGTATTAAAGAGGATATGTTCCCAAACATATCGGCGTGTCCCATTCGTCTAGAGGCCTAGGACACCGCCCTTTCACGGCGGTAACAGGGGTTCGACTCCCCTATGGGACGCCATTGGGTTGTTAGCTCAGTTGGTAGAGCAGTTGACTTTTAATCAATTGGTCACAGGTTCGAATCCTGTACAACCCACCACTATATTGTGGGCGATTAGCTCAGTTGGGAGAGCACCTCCCTTACAAGGAGGGGGTCACTGGTTCGAGCCCGGTATCGCCCACCACGCTTTAAAGGTTTTTGCTTAAGAATCTTTAGAACGTGGTTTATTTAGCAATAAACGACATGCTCTTTAACAATCTGGAAAGCTGACAAGTCATTCTTAAAGAATGACAGTAAAGTTCTCAATCAGTGACAGAAATGTCACTCACACAATCAAGTGTGCTTGGGCTTTGTCTTAGTAATAAGCAAAGTCTCTATTTTGAGTCCGGCAAAAACAAAACCTTAGTTGTTTAAACCGTTT
>NZ_LAQR01000027.1:0-581 GCF_000968645.1 Salinivibrio sp. KP-1
GCGGTTCCGAGGTTGAGCCCCGGGCTTTCACATCTGACTTAACAAACCGCCTGCATGCGCTTTACGCCCAGTAATTCCGATTAACGCTCGCACCCTCCGTATTACCGCGGCTGCTGGCACGGAGTTAGCCGGTGCTTCTTCTGCAGCTAACGTCAAGCCATGCACCTATTAAGTACACCACCTTCCTCACTGCTGAAAGTGCTTTACAACCCGAAGGCCTTCTTCACACACGCGGCATGGCTGCATCAGGGTCTCCCCCATTGTGCAATATTCCCCACTGCTGCCTCCCGTAGGAGTCTGGGCCGTGTCTCAGTCCCAGTGTGGCTGATCATCCTCTCAAACCAGCTAAGGATCGTCGCCTTGGTAAGCCATTACCTTACCAACTAGCTAATCCTAACTGGGCCCATCCCAACGCGATAGCTTACATGTAGAGGCCACCTTTGGTCCGTAGACATTATGCGGTATTAGCCGTCGTTTCCAACGGTTATCCCCCTCATCAGGGCAGGTTCCCAGCCGTTACTCACCCGTCCGCCGCTCGACGTCCAGTAAATCCACCGAAGCTTCAATACTGCCGTTTCCGC
>NZ_LAQR01000028.1:0-651 GCF_000968645.1 Salinivibrio sp. KP-1
GCTAGTAATCGTGGATCAGAATGCCACGGTGAATACGTTCCCGGGCCTTGTACACACCGCCCGTCACACCATGGGAGTGGGCTGCACCAGAAGTAGATAGCTTAACCTTCGGGAGGGCGTTTACCACGGTGTGGTTCATGACTGGGGTGAAGTCGTAACAAGGTAGCCCTAGGGGAACCTGGGGCTGGATCACCTCCTTACTGACGCTATTTTTGCGAGTGTTCACACAGATTGTATAGGTTGAAGTATTAAAGAGGATATGTTCCCAAACATATCGGCGTGTCCCATTCGTCTAGAGGCCTAGGACACCGCCCTTTCACGGCGGTAACAGGGGTTCGACTCCCCTATGGGACGCCATTGGGTTGTTAGCTCAGTTGGTAGAGCAGTTGACTTTTAATCAATTGGTCACAGGTTCGAATCCTGTACAACCCACCACTATATTGTGGGCGATTAGCTCAGTTGGGAGAGCACCTCCCTTACAAGGAGGGGGTCACTGGTTCGAGCCCGGTATCGCCCACCACGCTTTAAAGGTTTTTGCTTAAGAATCTTTAGAACGTGGTTTATTTAGCAATAAACGACATGCTCTTTAACAATCTGGAAAGCTGACAAGTCATTCTTAAAGAATGACAGTAAAGTTCTCAATCAGTGACA
>NZ_LAQR01000029.1:0-619 GCF_000968645.1 Salinivibrio sp. KP-1
ACCCCCCTCTACAAGACTCTAGCCTGCCAGTTTCAAATGCGGTTCCGAGGTTGAGCCCCGGGCTTTCACATCTGACTTAACAAACCGCCTGCATGCGCTTTACGCCCAGTAATTCCGATTAACGCTCGCACCCTCCGTATTACCGCGGCTGCTGGCACGGAGTTAGCCGGTGCTTCTTCTGCAGCTAACGTCAAGCCATGCACGTATTAAGTACACCACCTTCCTCACTGCTGAAAGTGCTTTACAACCCGAAGGCCTTCTTCACACACGCGGCATGGCTGCATCAGGGTCTCCCCCATTGTGCAATATTCCCCACTGCTGCCTCCCGTAGGAGTCTGGGCCGTGTCTCAGTCCCAGTGTGGCTGATCATCCTCTCAAACCAGCTAAGGATCGTCGCCTTGGTAAGCCATTACCTTACCAACTAGCTAATCCTAACTGGGCCCATCCCAACGCGATAGCTTACATGCAGAGGCCACCTTTGGTCCGTAGACATTATGCGGTATTAGCCGTCGTTTCCAACGGTTATCCCCCTCGTCAGGGCAGGTTCCCAGCCGTTACTCACCCGTCCGCCGCTCGACGTCCAGTAAATCCACCGAAGCTTCAATACTGCCGTTTCCGC
>NZ_LAQR01000030.1:0-703 GCF_000968645.1 Salinivibrio sp. KP-1
ATTATACAAAAGGTACGCGGTCACCCCACTAGGAGGCTCCCACTGCTTGTACGTAGACGGTTTCAGGTTCTATTTCACTCCCCTCACAGGGGTTCTTTTCGCCTTTCCCTCACGGTACTGGTTCACTATCGGTCAGTCAGGAGTATTTAGCCTTGGAGGATGGTCCCCCCATGTTCAGACAAGATATCACGTGTCCCGTCCTACTCGTTTTCACGTCTAAGGCGCCGTCGGTTACGGGGCTATCACCCTTTATTGCCAGGTTTTCCAACCTGTTCACCTAACGCCTAAGCCGCTTAAGGGCTGCTCCGGGTTCGCTCGCCGCTACTGCCGGAATCTCAATTGATTTCTTTTCCTTCGGGTACTTAGATGTTTCAGTTCCCCGAGTTCGCCTCTTAGCGCTATGTATTCACGCTAAGATACCTGCTTATGCAGGTGGGTTTCCCCATTCGGACATCGATGGCTCAAATGCTTCTTACCAGCTCACCATCGCTTTTCGCAGGTTAGTACGTCCTTCATCGCCTCTGACTGCCAAGGCATCCACCGTCTACGCTTAGTCACTTAACCATACAACCCCAAAAGGTCTTGCTTATTTACTTTCACTTTAAAAAAGTGAAAACAAACGGTTTAAACAACTAAGGTTTTGTTTTTGCCGGACTCAAAATAGAGACTTTGCTTATTACTAAGACAAAGCCCAAGCACACTT
>NZ_LAQR01000031.1:0-1032 GCF_000968645.1 Salinivibrio sp. KP-1
TTCCAACCTGTTCACCTAACGCCTAAGCCGCTTAAGGGCTGCTCCGGGTTCGCTCGCCGCTACTGCCGGAATCTCAATTGATTTCTTTTCCTTCGGGTACTTAGATGTTTCAGTTCCCCGAGTTCGCCTCTTAGCGCTATGTATTCACGCTAAGATACCTGCTTATGCAGGTGGGTTTCCCCATTCGGACATCGATGGCTCAAATGCCTCTTACCAGCTCACCATCGCTTTTCGCAGGTTAGTACGTCCTTCATCGCCTCTGACTGCCAAGGCATCCACCGTCTACGCTTAATCACTTAACCATACAACCCCAAGAGGTTTTATTTACGGCGAGATTGTCTAAAAAAGAAATCTGCGTCGCAAAACCACTCAGTGTTGAATCATCAACCAATTAAGGTTTTGTTTTTGCCGGACTCAAAATAGAGACTTTGCTTATTACTAAGACAAAGCCCAAGCACACTTGATTGTGTGAGTGACATTACATGTCACTGATTGAGAACTTTACTGTCATTCTTTAAGAATGACTTGTCAGCTTTCCAGATTGTTAAAGAGCATGTCGTTTATTGCTAAATAAACCACTTTGTAATCACACTCGAAAGTATGTTTATAAAGTGGCGTCCCATAGGGGAGTCGAACCCCTGTTACCGCCGTGAAAGGGCGGTGTCCTAGGCCTCTAGACGAATGGGACACGCTGATATGTTTGGGAACATATCCTCTTTAATACTTCAACCTATACAATCTGTGTGAACACTCGCAAAAATAGCGTCAGTAAGGAGGTGATCCAGCCCCAGGTTCCCCTAGGGCTACCTTGTTACGACTTCACCCCAGTCATGAACCACACCGTGGTAAACGCCCTCCCGAAGGTTAAGCTATCTACTTCTGGTGCAGCCCACTCCCATGGTGTGACGGGCGGTGTGTACAAGGCCCGGGAACGTATTCACCGTGGCATTCTGATCCACGATTACTAGCGATTCCGACTTCATGGAGTCGAGTTGCAGACTCCAATCCGGACTACGACAAACTTTAAGGGAT
>NZ_LAQR01000032.1:0-664 GCF_000968645.1 Salinivibrio sp. KP-1
GCTCGCACCCTCCGTATTACCGCGGCTGCTGGCACGGAGTTAGCCGGTGCTTCTTCTGCAGCTAACGTCAAGCCATGCACGTATTAAGTACACCACCTTCCTCACTGCTGAAAGTGCTTTACAACCCGAAGGCCTTCTTCACACACGCGGCATGGCTGCATCAGGGTCTCCCCCATTGTGCAATATTCCCCACTGCTGCCTCCCGTAGGAGTCTGGGCCGTGTCTCAGTCCCAGTGTGGCTGATCATCCTCTCAAACCAGCTAAGGATCGTCGCCTTGGTAAGCCATTACCTTACCAACTAGCTAATCCTAACTGGGCCCATCCCAACGCGATAGCTTACATGCAGAGGCCACCTTTGGTCCGTAGACATTATGCGGTATTAGCCGTCGTTTCCAACGGTTATCCCCCTCGTCAGGGCAGGTTCCCAGCCGTTACTCACCCGTCCGCCGCTCGACGTCCAGTAAATCCACCGAAGCTTCAATACTGCCGTTTCCGCTCGACTTGCATGTGTTAGGCCTGCCGCCAGCGTTCAATCTGAGCCATGATCAAACTCTTCAATTTAAGTTTTTTTCGAAACCGAAGTTTCAGCTCAATGAATACTGATTACTGTTTCTCTCCGAAGAGAAAAACGAATTGACTGTGCCGAACAACTATTAAAGTTGTC
>NZ_LAQR01000033.1:0-688 GCF_000968645.1 Salinivibrio sp. KP-1
TCTCTATACTGCGCTTCCTGTTGACGGGGCAACGAGACGCAAGTCACGAAATGCCAACCACTCAGTCAACACGCTCTTTAACAATTTGACCTATGCAATCTGTGTGGGCACTCGTTGAGAATAGACAAAAAGATTTATTCGATGAACTGAGTGACCAAACGACAACTTTAATAGTTGTTCGGCACAGTCAATTCGTTTTTCTCTTCGGAGAGAAACAGTAATCAGTATTCATTGAGCTGAAACTTCGGTTTCGAAAAAAACTTAAATTGAAGAGTTTGATCATGGCTCAGATTGAACGCTGGCGGCAGGCCTAACACATGCAAGTCGAGCGGAAACGGCAGTATTGAAGCTTCGGTGGATTTACTGGACGTCGAGCGGCGGACGGGTGAGTAACGGCTGGGAACCTGCCCTGACGAGGGGGATAACCGTTGGAAACGACGGCTAATACCGCATAATGTCTACGGACCAAAGGTGGCCTCTGCATGTAAGCTATCGCGTTGGGATGGGCCCAGTTAGGATTAGCTAGTTGGTAAGGTAATGGCTTACCAAGGCGACGATCCTTAGCTGGTTTGAGAGGATGATCAGCCACACTGGGACTGAGACACGGCCCAGACTCCTACGGGAGGCAGCAGTGGGGAATATTGCACAATGGGGGAGACCCTGATGCAGCCATGCCGCGTGTGTGAAG
>NZ_LAQR01000034.1:0-327 GCF_000968645.1 Salinivibrio sp. KP-1
GTCACCTCATCACCGGCATCTAAGTTCTGCACGGCAGATTGATCAAGCGTGTAAGTCCAGCTGCCGTTCACCAGGTCGAGTGAGCCATAGGTACCTGCCTGTGTGACGTCGGCAAAGGTTGGCGCGTCGTCGCCATCGACATCACTGATCGCAATGGTGCCACTTGCAGTGACCGCGGCATCGCCCACGTTGCCTTCGGTGACTGAGCCGGTAAAGTTACCGGTGACTTCAGGTAAGTCGTCGGTGCCGGTAATGGTGATAACAATATCTTGCTGTGTGTTATCGCTTGCGGTGAGGGTGATGGTGTCTGTCACCTAGATCGGAAGA
>NZ_LAQR01000035.1:0-2944 GCF_000968645.1 Salinivibrio sp. KP-1
AGCTATTGTCATCACCATTACTGGTAGTGAGGATACGCCAGAAGTGACCGGTAGCTTTATCGGTTCCGTGACCGAGGGCAATGTGGGCGATGCGCCTGTGACTGCAAGTGGCACACTTTCAATCAGTGACGTTGATGGCGACGATAATCCCACCTTTGCCAATACTGCAGAGACCGGTACCTATGGCTCGCTAGACCTAGTTAACGGCAACTGGATCTACACCCTCGATCAGTCTGCGGTGCAGAACTTGGATGCCGGTGATGAGGTGACAGACACTATCACGCTCACCGCAAGCGATAACACGCAACAAGATATTGTCATCACCATTACGGGGACCGACGATGCCCCTGAAGTAAGTGGTGAGTTTGTTGGCTCAGTCACCGAAGGCAACGAAGGCGATGCGGTCACTGCCACCGGCACCATTGCGATCAGTGACGTTGATGGCGACGATAATCCCACCTTTGCCAATACTACAGAGACCGGAACCTATGGCTCGCTAGAGCTGGTGAGCGGCAACTGGACCTACACCCTCGATCAGTCTGCCGTGCAGGATTTAGATGGCGGTGATCAGGTGACAGACACCATCACCCTCACCGCAAGCGATAACACACAGCAAGATATTGTTATCACCATTACCGGCACCGACGACTTACCTGAAGTCACCGGTAACTTTACCGGCTCAGTCACCGAAGGCAACGTGGGCGATGCCGCGGTCACTGCAAGTGGCACCATTGCGATCAGTGATGTCGATGGCGACGACGCGCCAACCTTTGCCGACGTCACACAGGCAGGTACCTATGGCTCACTCGACCTGGTGAACGGCAGCTGGACTTACACGCTTGATCAATCTGCCGTGCAGAACTTAGATGCCGGTGATGAGGTGACAGACACCATCACCCTCACTGCAAGCGATAACACGCAACAAGATATTGTTATCACCATTACGGGGACGAATGATGCCCCTGAAGTAAGCGGTAGCTTTGTTGGTTCTGTCACCGAAGGCAACGTGGGCGATGCGGCGGTGACTGCAACCGGCACCACTACGATCAGTGATGTGGATAGCGACGACAATCCGACGTTTGCCGATACCACTGAAGCGGGGACTTATGGCTCGCTAGAGCTGGTGAACGGCAACTGGACTTACACCCTCGATCAGTCTGCCGTACAGAACTTGGATGCTGGTGATCAGGTGACCGACACCATCACCCTCACCGCAAGCGATAACACGCAACAAGATATTGTCATCACCATTACCGGCACCGACGACTTACCTGAAGTCACCGGTAGCTTTACTGGTTCAGTGACCGAAGGTGACGTGGGAGATACCGCAGTAACTGCAACCGGCACCATTTCGATCAGTGATGTCGATAGTGACGACGCGCCAACCTTTGCCGACGTCACACAGGCAGGCACTTACGGCTCGTTGGAGCTAGTAGATGGTGCTTGGACCTACACCCTCGATCAGTCTGCGGTGCAGGATTTAGATGCCGGTGATCAGGTGACCGACACCATCACCCTCACTGCAAGCGATAACACGCAACAAAATATTGTCATCACCATTAAGGGTACAGATGATGCACCTGAAGTCACTGGAAGCTTTACTGGTTCAGTCACCGAAGGCAACGTGGGCGATGCCGCGGTGACTGCGACGGGCACCATCGCGATCAGCGATGTCGATAGTGACGATAACCCAACCTTTGCCGATGTTACACAGGCAGGCAACTATGGCTCGCTAGAGCTGGTGAACGGCAATTGGACTTACACGCTAAATCAGAGCTCAGTACAGAATTTAGATGCCAGCGATCACGTGACGGACACCATCACCCTCACTGCAAGCGATAACACACAGCAAGATATTGTCATCACCATTACCGGTAGCGAGGACCTACCTGAAGTCACCGGTGAGTTTATTGGTTCCGTGAACGAAGGCAACGAAGGTGATGCACCTGTCACTGCCACCGGCACCATTGCGATCAGTGATGTCGATGGCGATGACAATCCGACGTTTGCTGACGTCACACAGGCAGGCACTTACGGCTCGTTAGAGCTAGTAGATGGCGCTTGGACCTACACCCTTGATCAGTCTGCCGTGCAGGATTTAGATGCCGGTGATCAAGTGACGGACACTATCACGCTCACCGCAAGCGATAACACGCAACAAGATATTGTCATCACCATTACCGGCACCGATGACTTATCTGAAGTCACCGGTAGCTTTGTTGGCTCAGTGACCGAAGGTGACGTGGGCGATACCGCAGTAACTGCAACCGGCACCATTTCGATCAGTGATGTCGATGGCGATGACAATCCGACCTTTGCGAATACTACAGAAGCGGGGACTTATGGCTCTCTGGAACTAGTCGGTGAGACCTGGACCTACACCCTCGATCAGAGCTCAGTGCAGGATTTAGATGCCGGTGATCAAATGACGGACACCATCACCCTCACTGCAAGCGATAACACACAGCAAGATATTGTTATCACCATTACGGGGACGGATGACGCACCTGAAGTCACTGGAAGCTTTACCGGCTCAGTCACCGAAGGTGACGTGGGCGATACCGCAGTAACTGCCACCGGCACCATTGCGATCAGTGATGGTGATGACGGCGATAATCCGACCTTTGCCGATACCACTGAAGCGGGGACTTATGGCTCGCTAGAGCTGGTGAGCGGCAACTGGACCTACACCCTCGATCAGTCTGCCGTGCAGGATTTAGATGCCGGTGATCAAGTGACGGACACTATCACGCTCACCGCAAGCGATAACACGCAACAAGATATTGTCATCACCATTACCGGCACCGATGACTTATCTGAAGTCACCGGTAGCTTTGTTGGCTCAGTGACCGAAGGTGACGTGGGCGATACCGCAGTAACTGCAACCGGCACCATTTCGATCAGTGATGTCGATGGCGATGACAATCCGACCTTTGCGAATACT
>NZ_LAQR01000036.1:0-201542 GCF_000968645.1 Salinivibrio sp. KP-1
CCAGAGCCAGAGCCAGAGCCAGAGCCAGAGCCAGAGCCAGAGCCAGAGCCAGAGCCAGAGCCAGAGCCAGAGCCAGAGCCAGAGCCAGAGCCACAATCTGCTGCGGTTCGCGAGCGTGAAAGACCGCAACGTGAAGGCTTTTTTGCCCGCCTAAAGCGTGGCCTGCAAAAAACCAAAACCAACTTAGGTTCTGGATTTTTTGGCCTGTTTAGCGGTAAGAAAATCGATGATGACTTATTCGAGGAGCTCGAAGAGCAGCTGCTTATCTCCGATGTGGGGATGGAAGCGACCACTAAAATCATCGATAACCTGACCGATAAAGCCAGTCGCCGCGAGCTAAAAGATGGCGAAGCCTTGTATGGCATTCTTAAACAAGAAATGGCGCAGATGTTGGAAAAGGTCGAGCAACCGTTGGTGCTGACTGACCAAAAGCCTTACGTGATCTTAATGGTCGGGGTCAATGGAGTGGGCAAGACGACCACCATCGGCAAACTAGCACGCCAGTTCCAAGATCAAGGTAAATCTGTGATGCTGGCTGCCGGTGATACCTTCCGTGCGGCCGCGGTGGAACAGCTGCAAGCTTGGGGCGAACGCAATCAGGTGCCCGTGGTCGCGCAACACACGGGTGCAGACAGTGCTTCTGTGCTGTATGACGCGATTGAAGCGGCCAAAGCGCGTAACGTCGATGTGGTGATTGCGGATACCGCCGGGCGCTTGCAGAACAAAGCCAACTTGATGGAAGAGCTGCGCAAGATTGTGCGCGTGATGCAAAAGCTGGATGTGGGTGCCCCACATGAAGTGATGCTGACCCTGGATGCCGGTACCGGACAAAACGCCATCAGCCAAGCGAAATTGTTCAATGAAATTGCACCGATAACGGGGATTACGCTGACAAAATTAGACGGCACTGCCAAAGGCGGAGTGATTTTTGCTGTGGCAGAACAATTTAATATTCCGATTCGCTATATTGGTGTCGGTGAAGGCATTGAAGATTTACGCACCTTTAACGCCAACGACTTTATCGAGGCGCTCTTTAGCCGGGAGGAATAACCGTGATTCAGTTTCAGCAGGTAAGTAAAGCCTATCGGGGCGGTCGTCAGGCGCTACAAAAAGTCAGCTTTGAGCTTCCCAAAGGGGATATGGCGTTGTTAACCGGCCATTCTGGCGCTGGGAAAAGTACGCTGCTGAAACTGATCTGCGCCATTGAACGTCCCAGTGATGGGCAGATTTACTTCAATGGCCATGATATTTCCCGCATTCCGCGCCAAGACATTCCGTTT
The DNA here is from genome assembly GCF_000968645.1 of Salinivibrio sp. KP-1. Lineage (NCBI taxonomy): Bacteria > Pseudomonadati > Pseudomonadota > Gammaproteobacteria > Vibrionales > Vibrionaceae > Salinivibrio > Salinivibrio sp. KP-1. The sequence goes on from NZ_LAQR01000036.1 coordinate 1,281, forward strand.
CTACGGCGCCATTTAGGGATTATTTTTCAGGATCATAACCTGCTGATGGACGCGACTGTCTACGAGAATGTGGCGTTACCGCTGCGAATTGAGCAGCAGCCAGAGGGTGAAATCAAAAAACGCGTGTCTGCGGCGTTAGATAAAGTGGGGTTGTTGGATAAAGCGCGTTGTTTCCCGATTCAGCTATCAGGGGGCGAACAGCAGCGCGTTGGGATTGCCCGGGCGGTGGTCAATCGCCCGCAAGTCCTGTTGGCGGACGAGCCAACGGGGAATCTCGATGCCGCTTTGTCAGCGCAGATTATGGAGCTGTTTCGCCTGTTCAACCAAGTGGGCGTGACCATTCTTATGGCGACCCATGACACCAGCTTGCTTGAGCAGTACCGCCACCTTAGGCGGTTTGATCTCCAGCAAGGCAGTTTGGCGGAGGTCAGTCATGGCTGAATCTTTTATGCAGACGCAAAAGCGTCATGCCTCCACTGCTTGGCGGGATCTGTTTCAACGCCCGATGGGGAATCTACTCACCTTGATGGTGTTAGCGGTTGCACTTTCCTTACCCGCGACCTTCTACTTATTGGCCAAGAATGTGGTAGCAGTGAGCGCGCAGTGGCATAGCCCAGCAGAGCTCAATGTGTTCTTAACGCCGGATCAATCGTCGCAGCAAGGTGAAGCACTGGCTAAGCAGCTGAGGGAGTGGCCCGCCATTGATAGCATTGAATACATCTCGCCCGACCAAGGTATGGCGTCGCTAAAACAGCAGCGAGGCTTTAATCAAGCGGTGAGCTTGTTAGATAATAATCCACTGCCTGCTGTGTTGGTGGTGGTGCCTGACGTGACCCCCGCAGATGGAGAAGGCGCCATCTCTTTGACCGCGCGTGTGGAAGCCTTGTCCGACAAGCTTTCGGCACTGGCTGAAGTCGAGGAAGTGCGGTTAGATACTGATTGGCTGGCACGTTTGGACGCGATCAAAACACTGGCCATTACACTTGCTTGGCTTTTTTCCGGGTTGATGTTGGCAGCTGTCGTGCTACTTGTGGGGAATACCTTGCGGTTGCAGGTACTCCATCATCGTGCACGGATCCAAGTGATGAAAATGGTAGGAGCCACCGACCGTTTTATCTTACGGCCTTATCTTTATATGGGCGCATGGTTGGGCGGACTGGCGGCGATCGTCGCGTGGTTACTCACCGGATTAAACACCTGGTTGATGGATGGGGCGGTGCGGCAATTTGCACAGCTTTATGACAGTCCCTTTACCCTTAGCGGACTCAATTGGGATGAATCTTTGCTATTGTTAATGGGCTCAATCCTACTAGGAGTGTTGGCGGCGTTGCTGGCGACGCGCCGACATTTAAAAGAAATTGAACCTGTGTAGGGTTAATACGGTCATAGACTCACAACAGACAGATAAAGGCTTGCAGTTTGCCCCTGCTTGGGTATATTTTTGCATGCTTAATCAGCAATTCGGTCTTCGACGATTCGGAAACGAGGTTTGAATGACAAAAGAGATGAACGCATTGGCACCGATTGTTCAAGATAACATCGACGGTTATCTGCAAGCGGTAAACAGCCACCCTATGCTCAGCGCTGAAGAGGAGCATTCGCTGGCCGAGCGTCTCCATTATCATGGTGATTTGGAGGCGGCGAAGTCGCTGATCCTATCTCACTTGCGTTTTGTTGTTCATATCGCCCGTGGATACACCGGATACGGTCTCCCGATGGCAGACTTGGTACAAGAAGGCAACATTGGTTTGATGAAGGCGGTGAAGCGCTTCAACCCAGAAGTTGGCGTGCGCCTCGTGTCCTTTGCTGTCCATTGGATCAAAGCTGAAATTCACGAGTACGTATTGCGTAACTGGCGTATCGTTAAAGTGGCAACCACCAAAGCGCAGCGTAAGCTTTTCTTTAACTTGCGTAAAAACAAAAAGCGCTTGGGTTGGTTTAATAACGACGAAGTGAATATGGTCGCAGAGCAACTCGGCGTGGAAGCGTCTGAGGTGCGCGAAATGGAAGCTCGGTTGGCCGCACAGGATGCGACCTTTGAAGCGCCGGCGAATGCCGACGATGAGCGCGAAAGCGGTCCAATGGCCCCTGTCTATTATCTGGAGGACAAAACCTCAGATATTGCCGCGTCGCTAGAGGCGGAAAACTGGGAGTCGCACGCAAACCGCCGATTGGCCAGTGCACTATCCGCATTGGATGAGCGCAGCCAACATATTGTCCGTTCTCGTTGGTTAGACGACAACAAAGCCACGCTGCAAGATCTCGCGGATCATTATCAAGTGTCGGCGGAGCGGATCCGTCAGCTAGAGAAGAACGCGATGAAAAAGCTTAAACAAGCAATGGGTGATGCGCTGTAAGATCGTCTTCGATCAAAGCTGAACCGGCCATGAGGCCGGTTTTTTTATGCCTGTTGCCAGGGAAAAAGAAAAGTGTTGAAGAGGTTATTCACAGCTTATCCTGGATCCTTACTACATATAGTGGATCCGGTATAACGATCATCGCTTATCAACGCAATCCACACCTTTTTCCACAGTCGACTAAAAAACGAACACTGTTGGCGGGGGAAGCAGACGTGTGAGATCAAACTCAGGTACAATGCGGACTTGTTTCGAGGAGCACGTTATCCTCGTGTGACGTCAGCTGGGAATAACTTTGTGAGTGAAGGGGTAAAAGGTATGGATCAGTTTGCACACATCTCTGTGACCGATGCGTGGGAAATGCTGCGTGATGATCAGCAAAATGCAGTATTAGTGGATATTCGCGATCCACAAACGTTTCAGGTTGCGCACCCTCAAGATGCGTATCACCTAACGAACGATACCTTGGTGGCGTTTATGGATCAGGTTGACTTTGATCAGCCGGTGCTGGTGATGTGTTATCACGGGATCAGCAGCCAAGGCGCGGCGCAGTACTTGATCAATCAAGGCTTCGATGCGGTATATAGTGTCGATGGCGGGTTTGAAGCCTGGCAACGTCAAGCCCTTCCCACCGCGTCGGGTATCGATCTTAAATAGGAGCCTCAATAGGACAGCTCATGCAAAAAATCGCGGTACTGCCAAATGCGCGCTTGGCTCAGGCATTTGTCGATTATGCGGCAGCGCATCACGTCACTCTTGAACTCGCCCCTGAGCCGGAAACGCAGGTGGCGATTTGGTTGGTGAACGACAACGATAAAGCCTGGGTGGATAGCGAGCTGGAGCGGTTTATCGCTGACCCCATGCATAGCCGTTATCAAGCGGCGTCTTGGCAGGTGGCAGAAACCCGCCATGCCCGTTTTCACTACCCCTCCTCAGGGTTATGGCAAACGGTCAAAGATAAGTCTGGTCCAGTGACCTTGGCGGTGATGTGCGCCAGTGTGGTGTTGTTTGCGTTGATGACGCTGGGCGGGTTTGAGGTTGTCGTACGCAGCTTACTGTTTCCGGCTGATAGTGGTCAGCGCTGGCAGCTGTGGCGTCTATTCAGCCATGCGCTCCTGCATTTTTCCGCTTTGCATATTATCTTCAACTTACTCTGGTGGTGGGTGCTTGGTGGTCGCATCGAGCGCCTCGGCAGTAGCAGTAAGCTGGTTCAAATCTTTTTATTTGCCGCGCTTTTCTCGGGACTCGGTCAGTATTGGTTGGAAGGGCCTTACTTTGGTGGTCTCTCGGGCGTGGTTTACGCGCTGTTAGGCTATTTATGGTGGATGACTTGGCTGGCGCCATCGCGTGGCCTCACGGTCGAAAAGCCATATGTTGTCTTTATGCTGGCGTGGTTGGTGATTGGCTTTTTCCAGCCGATGGGCATGAACATCGCCAATATGGCGCACTTATTTGGTCTGATCATTGGCTGTTTGCTCGCTCTGTGGGACGCGAAACGCCATTCTTAGCGGATCGGTACTTCTGTCTACATCGCATTATCTCTATCGCGTAAAGAAAAAAGAGCAGGTAACTGCTCTTTTTTTGTTCGTAAGCGCAATTTTATTGCGTCAGATCTATGTTTTTATGTTCGCTTTCACGGTTTTTGTTTTCAATTTGAGTAATTATTCTACCCGTTGAGCGGATACGAAAATTTATTGCTCACTTCTTTGATTTTTATCCTTTTATAAATCCATCGCGTACATCTTACTGAGGACCCTCTCATGTTTGGAATCTTCCGTCCGGCTGCTCACCGGCAAAGATTGCCCCAAGCGCAGATCGGTGACACCTACACTCGACTGCGCTGGCAACTGTTTATCGGGATTTTTATCGGCTATGCCGGCTACTATCTCGTGCGTAAAAACTTTAGCTTGGCCATGCCGTATTTGATTGATGAATATGGCTTTAGTCGTGGTGATTTGGGGGTAGCGCTCGCCGCTGTGTCCATCGCTTACGGCTTATCAAAATTCTTAATGGGCAGTGTCTCTGACCGCTCAAACCCACGTTATTTCCTAAGTGCTGGGCTGTTAATGTCATCGTTGGTGATGTTCAGCTTTGGTTTCCTTCCTTGGACAACCAGCAGCATTACCATCATGTTTATCCTGCTGTTTATCAATGGTTGGGTACAAGGTATGGGCTGGCCTGCCTGTGGGCGCACCATGGTGCACTGGTGGTCACGGAAAGAGCGTGGTGAGCTGGTGTCGGTTTGGAACGTGGCGCATAACGTCGGGGGTGGCTTAATTGGGCCGCTATTCTTGCTCGGCTTGTGGCTGTTTAATGATGACTGGCGTGCGTCTTTTTATGTACCTGCATTTTTTGCCGCATTGGTCGCGGTGTTTATCTGGTTAACGCTACGTGACACCCCACAATCGTGTGGCTTGCCACCGATTGAGGAGTATAAAGACGATTATCCAGAGAACTATGACGAGGAAGCGTTTGAAAAAGAGATGACCGCCAAAGATATCTTCGTCACCTACGTGATGAAGAACCGTTTGCTGTGGTATATCGCGATTGCCAATGCCTTTGTCTATTTGATTCGCTATGGCGTACTCGATTGGGCACCGGTTTATCTTGATGAAGCGAAAGGCTTTACCGTGGATAAATCCTCTTGGGCCTACTTCCTCTATGAATGGGCGGGGATCCCAGGCACCTTATTATGTGGCTGGATGTCTGATAAATTCTTCAAAGGGGCGCGAGCACCTGCCGGTGTGTTGTTTATGGTGCTGGTGACCGTGGCAGTGTTGGTGTACTGGTTTAACCCAGCCGGCAACCCGGGCATCGATATGGTAGCGTTGGTGGCGATTGGTTTCTTGATTTACGGCCCGGTGATGCTGATTGGCCTGTATGCATTGGAGCTGGCACCGAAAAAAGCGGCGGGCACCGCGGCCGGCCTGACCGGTTTATTCGGCTATCTGGGTGGCGCGGTTGTCGCGAACATCGCGCTTGGCTATACCGTCGACCACTTTGGTTGGGATGGTGGCTTTATGCTGCTCACCGGCGGGTGTGGGTTGGCTATCTTCTTCCTGTGTTTGGCATGGGTCGGGGAGCATCGTGTGCGTCGTGACACAGCTGTGCACGCTGTCTAAGTGATCTGTCTTGGCATCGCCTAGTGGCTATGCGTAAACTAGGAAGCCCTCGTGATCGCGGGGGCTTTTTTTGTAAGGGGAGAAGCAGTGAAGCAAAACAAACGTCATCAGCAAATCATTGATCTGGTTAAGTCACAAGGATACGTGAGCACGGAAGACTTGGTTGAGCGCTTCAATGTCAGCCCGCAAACGATTCGACGCGATCTCAATGAATTGGCGGCAGAGAACCACATTCGTCGTCATCATGGTGGCGCGACGGTGCCGTCCAGCTCAGAAAATACCGCGTATGCGACCCGTAAGGTGCTTCAGCAGCAAGAAAAAGACACCATCGCACAGGCCTTGGTCAAACATATTCCTGATGGGGCGACCTTGTTTATCGATATTGGTACCACACCTGAAGCGGTGGCACGTGCGCTACTAGACCATCATAACCTGCGCGTGGTGACCAACAACTTGAATGCGGCCGCGATCTTAATGCCAAAGCAGGACTTTACGGTGATTATTGCGGGCGGCGAGGTACGGAATCGCGATGGGGGGATTGTCGGTGAGGCAACGCTCGACTTTGTCTCTCAGTTTCGGCTCGACTTTGGCATTCTTGGCATCAGTGGTATTGATGATGATGGCTCATTACTCGACTTTGACTACCATGAAGTGCGCGTCAAAAAAGCCATTCTTGATAACAGTCGTTGTGTGATGCTGGCAGCAGACCATACCAAGTTTGGCCGCAATGCCATGGTGAATTTGGGCAATATCACCCAGCTGGATATGGTCTTTACTGACGCAACGCCACCAGCTCAGATCCGTGACATGCTGAGCGCACAGGGAAGCCACCTTGAGGTGATTAGCCACCCTGAGCCCGTCGCTAACGTCACGGCTGAGTGATTATTGATATAAGTATTTTGTGAATAACAGGTCGGTGAGCATGCGGCGATTGGTTTCGGCGAGTAGGTGCTCGTTGACTTTCTCTAAACAGGTTTTGCGAATCGTTTCTCGGCCAGACAACGACTTTATCTGGGTGGCGGTTTGCTGGTTTAGGGTTTCAATAATCACATCGCGGATCAGGGGAGAGTGATACTCCAGCTCACTGACGAGTTTGGGGTTATCGACCATCAACTCGACTTTCACCTTGATAAAACCTAATCGACGACCTTCGGTGACATAGTTGGTGGTAATCTCAGGCTCTAAGGAAAAGTAACTGTATTTGGGGTTACCCTCACCCTCTTCTTGTGCATGGACGGCGGCACTAAGCCAGAACAACACGCTCAGTACGACCATTAATAGGGGTTGTTTTTTACTCATAGTGACCCAGTTATTCCGTTCATGGTGTGACAGGGATAGGCTGAGCGCATTCTCCAAACGCAACCAGCCTGATACAATTACCAGCCGAGTATAGCAACATTGTCCCCCCCTTAGCGGTAAGGACAGGCGAATTTTGCGCGATGTGGCACAGGAAACAATGTCGGAATTAAATCATACCTATTTAGAAGCGCTGCAAACGGCACGCTGGGAGCGACCAGATATTGCGGCGCTAAAGCGCACCGCAGAAGGCAGTTGGTTACTCGAATCACATTCGATGACAGCAAGGTTGAAGCAGCACTGTCATGACTTTGACGTGGATGTGATTGCCGTTTATCAATTAACCCCAGACAAACTGACTGACAGCGAAGTTGCGCTGATTGGCCAAGAGGCTTGTGTGGTGCGTGAAGTGGTATTAAAAGGCGATGGACTTCCTTGGTTGTGCGCGCGTACTTTGATGCCGGCCTCCACCTTAGAAGGACAAGGGGGACACTTGCATGCCTTGGGAACAGAGCCATTAGGCCAACATGTCTTTAAGCAGCGCGCCTCACGGCGAGATGCGATTGAAACTGCTAATGTGGCGTGCTTGTCTCATCAGTTGCATGCGCGTCGCTCTCGGCTTTGGCTCCACAATCGCCCCATGCTAGTGGCGGAATTATTTCTGCCTAGCTCACCTGTGTATGGAAAGGAGATCCCTGCATGAGCGCAAAACTGGCCGCCTTCGGACAGCTGGCCCGTCTAGACCGGCCCATAGGCACGCTATTGCTGTTATGGCCAACCTTATGGGCCTTGTTTCTCGCTGCCGATGGCATGCCGTCACTGTTAACCCTGGTGGTCTTTGTCCTCGGGGTATATATGATGCGTGCCGCCGGGTGTGTCATTAACGACTATGCGGATCGCCATTTCGATGGCCATGTTAAGCGCACCAAAGATAGGCCCTTACCGGCCGGACGGATCAGCGAAAAAGAAGCGCTCGGCTTTTTTATTATGTTGGTATTCGGTGCGTTTTTGCTGGTGCTCACCCAAAATCGTTTGACCATTCAGCTTTCTTTTGTCGGCGTCGCGCTGGCGTTTATTTATCCTTTTATGAAGCGCTACACCCATCTGCCTCAGTTAGTATTAGGGCTGGCGTTTAGCTGGGCGATCCCCATGGCGTTTGCGGCGGCGCAAAATGCGCTGCCACCAGTGGTTTGGTTGCTGTTTTTCGCCAATATTTGTTGGACCATCGCTTACGACACCTTGTATGCCATGGTCGACAGAGACGATGACGTGAAAATTGGTATCAAATCGACGGCGATTCTATTTGGCCGCTGGGATAAAGCGACGGTGGGTGGCTTACAATTATTAACCCTCGGGCTGCTGATGCTCGCCGGGCAGTGGTTAGCGCTGTCGCCAGCCTATCAGTGGAGCTTATTGGCCGCCTTTGCATTGTTTGTCTATCAGCAATACCTCGCCAGAGAGCGCGAGCGGATGGCGTGCTTTAAAGCCTTTTTGAACAATAACTATGTCGGCCTAGTGATTTTTATTGGTGTATTGTTGGGTGTATACGGGTAGCCGAGTTTGGATAAAGAAAGAGAAGGCGCTTCGTGGTGAAGCGCCTTTTTTTTGTCAGGAGGGCTGTATGAGTGGGCCGTTTCGCTTAGCGTTTGTCCGCCTTATTCGTGCCTAATGGCTGATTAAGCACTGCTTGAATGGTCAATTGCACCTCGGGGGAAATCAACTCACATACCAGATCGTTGAGCGCGGCGATACGCTCTGCATTGGCCTTGGCATCATCGTCCAAATAGCCTTGCTCGCGCAAGGTGTCGACAAAAATGGAGAACACTCGCTTGTCAAAGAACTCAGGGGCGTTGATCCCATGCAAACGGCTGAGTCGCTGCGCCAGCATCTGGCTGTGTTTTTCCAAATCACGCTTATCAATATGCGGCTGGTGGCTGAATAAGGTAAGCGTAATCGCGTAGCGCTGTAGCGTTTCGGCAATGGTGCGGCCGAGTAATTGCAGCTCACCGAGCTTGGCATTATTCATGGTCACTTTGCCATCGTCACAGCACAGCAGCGACTGGTCGTGCATTGCGTGCAGTAAGGCTTCGAAGTAGCTTTCAAGGCCGGCTTGGTCAAAGCTCATAAAGAGTTCCGCTTTAAGCAAGGGGTACAATTGCTGCACGCAGGCGCGCAAGCCGGATCGGCTAATCGATTTGTGGGTCACCAATATTTGCGCGATCAGCGACGGCAGCGCCACCAGATGAATGACATTGTTGCGATAGTAGGTCATCAAGATCGCTTGCTGGCGATCCAGAGAAATGACTTCACCCATGGTGTCTTTTTCGACCACCAATTTGTTGAGTGATAACGCGTGATCGACCAGATCCGCCGGTGAATCTTGAGGCACACTGCTGCTCGCCGAGTAGGGAGCCTGTGTCAGCAGGGCTTGATACACCCCTAACTGGGCCTCGAGCGCTTCACGGCTTAAGGCACGCTGACGTGAGGCCAGCAACGCGGTGGCGCACAAGTTGAGAGCATTGGTCGCGGCGGCATCGTTGATATGGGTCATTACCTTGGTCGCCAAATCACTGACGACCGGATTCATCCACGCCGGTTTTTGCGGCTCCATCGGGTTAATGTAATCGTGCCAGTCAGGCACCTGCTCATTAAGGTGTTGGTTGAGCGCAATGGGTTCACCAAAGTTCACGTAACCCAAGCCGTAGTTACGCAGCTTACGCACGATCCCTAATACTTGGCCGACGCTTTCTTTCTCTTTGCGCTGGCCTTGGAGCTCTTTGGCGTAAGTGTTGACCTCCATCACGTGCTCATAGCCGATATAGACAGGCACCAAGGTGATAGGGCGTTGTTGGCCGCGAAGCATCGCCTGTAGGGTCATGGCGAGCATCCCGGTTTTCGCTGGCAGTAGGCGGCCTGTACGAGAACGGCCGCCTTCGGCAAAGTACTCGACCGAGTAACCACGGGCAAACAGTTCTGCGAGATACTCACGGAATACGGTGGAATACAGGCGATTGCCTTTAAAGCTGCGGCGAATAAAGAAGGCACCACCACGGCGGAATAAGGGGCCGGCCGGGAAGAAGTTGAGGTTCACACCGGCGGCGATATGCGGTGGCACCAAGCCCTCTTTGTATAACACGTATGAAAGTAGCAGGTAATCCATGTGCGAGCGATGGCAGGGCACGTAGACAATCTCGTGGCCATCTTGCGCGAGTTGACGCACACGCTCGGCGTTGTTGACATGAATGCCTTGATAGAGCTTGTTCCACAGCCAAGTAAGAATGCGGTCACTGTAACGGATCAAGCGATAGGAAAAGTTGGCGGCGATCTCCTCCATCATATCGACCGCTTCTTTGCGCACTTTGTCTACTGACACATCGCGCGTTTGCGCTTCATCGTGCACCACCTTGTCGATGGCTTTCGACGCAAGCAGCCGCTTAAACAGTAAGCCACGGTTGGGCAAGCGTGGTCCTGAAGCGGCGAGCTTTTGGCGTGAGAAATGGATCATCGCCACGCGCGCCAGTTTATGGGCGATAGCCTGGTCGGTGCCGTGCTTATCGGCCATGTAGCGTAGCGATACCGCTTGGCTAAGTCGCACCATGCCATCGCGGCCACGGGTGAGGATGGTCCACAGCTTTTCTGGTCCATTCATCGCCCGCAGAATCGCTTGGTGACGCTGGGTCTCATTGCCCGGATCGCGCTGCCATAGCACGGAAGCTGGGACGAGCTGGATATCTAACTCGCTATCTTGGCGGTGTAAGTGAAGTAAGTCTTTAAAATGCGCGAGCGAGCGCGCAGGCAGATCGTCATCCCCAGAAAATACCTTGCGTCCGTGGCTAATAAACACGTAGCGCGGCAAAGTGACATCGCCAATGGTCAAGGGCGTTAACGGATCGGGCAACCCCTGGCGTAAGCAGGTGCGCCGTAAGGTTAATAAATCGGTGTGAGACTGAAACGGCAACACATACACAATAGGGCGTGCGAGTGACAGATTAAGCTGTTCGACCGGTTCAGAGGGAATACATTGGGTGTTTACCCAGGCAGAAAGCGGCAAATTCAATAGCTTGTAATAAATCTTTTGCCAGAGAGCCATGATTGTCAGTGCCTCAAATTCAAAATGCGCGCCAAGGATAGCAGAAAAGTGCCGCGAACTTGCAAACAAAGGTCGAGATTTGCCATTAGCCTGCGCGTAATCGACGATATTCGCGATAATGAGATCGGCTTCTCGTGGCGTTAATTAGTGCTTTTCAAGCTGCATTTTACTGGATATACTCACAGTTAACTGTATAAAAAGACAGGTAAGAGCATGAAGCCGTTAACCGCGAGACAGCAACAAATCTTCGATTTGATTAAAGCCCACATTGAAGAAACAGGAATGCCCCCGACCCGTGCCGAAATCGCCCGTCAATTGGGTTTTCGTTCGGCGAATGCCGCAGAGGAGCATTTAAAAGCCTTGGCCCGTAAAGGTGTGTTGGAAATCATTCCAGGTGCATCACGTGGTATTCGTTTGATCAGTGAAGAAGAGGTGGTGACGCCGGAAGAGCAAGGGCTGCCCTTAATTGGGCGTGTTGCTGCCGGTGAGCCGATGCTGGCGCAAGAGCACGTCGAAAGCCACTATCAGGTCGATCCTGCTCTGTTCAAGCCCAATGCTGACTTCCTACTTCGTGTCAATGGCATGAGCATGAAAGACATTGGTATTCTCGACGGTGATTTGCTCGCCGTCCACAAAACGCAAGATGTGCATAACGGCCAAGTGGTGGTTGCCCGTGTCGATGATGATGTGACGGTTAAACGGCTTGAGAAGAAAGGCGCACAAGTGGTACTTCATGCTGAAAACGATGAATTTATGCCAATTTCGGTGGATTTGACCGCACAATCGCTGACGATTGAAGGCGTTGCTGTGGGGGTGATCCGCAATACCGACTGGATGTGATCTTGACCGTGGCGGGCGATAGCGTCCGCCATTGGAACGCGGTTAAAAAAACACCTTTGCATTCTTGCTCAGTTAAACGATAATTATTATCATCAGTGATTATCGTGTGTGGAGGTGTCCGTGCGTACACAACAGCATTCTGTTCCCAGTAAGCTATTTAAGCCAATGTGGCTGCGCAGTCGTGAGAGCCTGACTGACGACGGCGTGATCTATGATCCCATGGCGGCGGCTGCCTGCCAGGGGTGCGTGTTGCAGCCTGAATGCGATTGGCACAACCTAGATCAAACCCAGCTGCTTTATGCCACGCTTACCAGTCAATGTGACGCGATTGTAAAACAATTCTTAGCCCAGCATCCCACTGCGTGGATTATTAACGTGGGTGGCGGACTCGATACCCGTTTTTATCGACTAGATAACGGTCGCTGTCGCTGGTTGGAAGTGGACGTAGACGAAACCCTGCTCTGGCGAGAGCGCTTGTTTCATACCAGTGAGCGTTTTCGCATGGTGCAAGGCTCGGTCAAGCAGCTTGATTGGCTGGCGCAGTTGGCGGTGCCGGCAGGTCATCCCACCATGCTGATTTGCGATCAAGCCTTGTTAGAGTGCACTAACCAAGAAATTTCTGCCTTTTGCCACCACATTAGCCGTTATTTCCCTCAACTTGAGGCTTGCTTGGTCTTAGCGGGAGATAAATGTCATACCCGAATGGGTCAAAAACTCGGCTGTGAGCACTATCAACATGGGTTCACCGACCCCAGAATGGCGATTATTAATGCGTTACCTTGGGCGTGTCGCGTGGAAGAAAAATCTCCGCTCGATAAGCCGTGCCCACGGTGGCGTCTATGGCAGCGTGCACTGGCCGCGATGCCTCGCTATCGCCTCCGCTTTACGCCGGTGGTGCTACATATCGAAATCTGATGCCATGGCGGCCCCCTGCTTACTGTGTTGAGCATCAGTATGTGCTTGGCATCACAATCTTTTTCCCTCTGTTTTTTTGTCCTTTGGGCAAACCTCTCCTAAATTGAATGTAAATAAAACGTTAATGGTTGTGACCAGCTGTATCGAGGTTTTTCCTTAACGACGGCTTGCTGATATCGCTACTCTGACCGCTATAACAGCGTGCGACGTTGATATGTGGCGACAAGCAGTAAGGCTTTGCATTGATGCCGTGAGGCAGGAGGGAGCCGTGCTGAGGCACCAAAGACGAATCCTAGCGCTGAGTTTAACAATGTTCAGTGGCGGTGCAGTAGCCACAGAGCGCGAAGGCTGGAATCTCACCCAAGGGGTGACGGCCATCAGCCAGCAGGTGTATGACCTGCATATGACCATTTTCTACATCTGTGTCGCGATTGGCGTACTGGTGTTTGGGGTGATGTTTTGGGCCATCATCCGTCACCGTAAATCCAAAGGCGCGAAGCCTGCCTCATTTCATGAAAGTACCAAGGTAGAAATTGCGTGGACGCTCGTGCCGTTTTTAATTTTGGTGGGTATGGCGATTCCGGCCACCCAAGTGCTACTCGATATGGAAGACACCACTGAGCCGGACCTCACAGTGCAGGTAACGGGATCACAATGGAAGTGGCATTACCGCTATTTTGACCATGACGTTGCCTTCTTTTCACTGCTTGCCTCAAGTCCTGAACAAATCCGCAATGAGAGACAAAAGCGGGACACCTATTTGCTCGAGGTCGATCAGCCACTGGTGTTGCCAGTTGGGCGTAAGGTGCGCTTTTTGATTACTTCGCAAGATGTGATTCATTCGTGGTGGGTGCCTGCCTTTGCGGTGAAAAAAGATGCTAACCCCGGCTTTATCAATGAGGCGTGGACCAAAATTGATAAGCCCGGCATTTATCGCGGCCAATGTGCAGAGCTGTGCGGTAAAGACCACGGCTTTATGCCGATTGTGGTGATCGCCAAGCCTCAAGAGGAATTTGATGCTTGGGTGCAAAAAACGGCCCTAGCGCAGCAGAAAGCGCGCGAAGAAGAGCAACGCTTGCTGGACATGGAAATGCCGATGGATGAGCTGATGGCGCTAGGCAAACAGGTGTATGACAGCCGCTGTGGCATGTGTCACCAAAGCGAAGGACAAGGGATGCCGGGCGTGTTCCCCGCGTTGGCCGGCGCTGAGATTGCCATTCAGCCGGATAGATTGGTCGACCATATCGATATCGTCGTCAACGGCAAGGCAGGCACCGCCATGCAAGCGTTTGGTCCGCAACTGTCGCTCAAAGAATTGGCGGCGGTGGTGACCTACGAGCGCAATGCGTGGGGCAATGACACCGGTGATACCGTACAAGCTGCGCAAATCAACGCGGTGAAGTCAGGTGAAGATCTTTAGGAGCGCGTGATGACAGATACTACCCCAGATACCTTGCATGACGATCATCACCATAAACCGCGTGGGATCATGCGTTGGGTGTTGACCACCAACCACAAAGATATTGGCTCCATGTATCTGATTTTTAGCTTCACCATGTTTTTACTGGGTGGGGCGATGGCGATGGTGATCCGCGCTGAGCTTTTCCAGCCCGGCCTGCAACTGGTTGAGCCTAACTTTTTCAACCAAATGACCACAGTACATGGGCTGATCATGGTGTTTGGCGCGGTGATGCCTGCGTTTACCGGTTTGGCTAACTGGATGGTGCCAATGATGATAGGGGCGCCGGACATGGCGCTGCCACGGATGAATAACTGGAGCTTTTGGATCCTGCCGTTCGCGTTCTTACTGCTTATTGGCTCGTTGTTTATGGAAGGTGGCGGCCCTAACTTTGGCTGGACGTTTTACGCACCGCTGTCGACCACTTATAGCCCAGACAGTACCGGCCTGTTTGTGTTTGCCCTGCATATTATGGGGATAAGCTCGATCATGGGCGCTATCAATGTGATTGTCACCATCACCAATATGCGCGCGCCGGGCATGACCTACATGAAAATGCCGCTGTTTGTTTGGACTTGGCTGATCACGGCCTTTTTGTTGATTGCGGTGATGCCGGTGTTGGCAGGGGCCGCCACCATGGTGCTTACCGATAAATACTTTGGCACCAGCTTTTTTGATGCCGCGGGGGGCGGCGACCCGGTTTTGTTCCAGCATATTTTCTGGTTCTTTGGTCACCCCGAGGTCTACATCATGATTTTGCCAAGCTTTGGCATTATCTCGGCAATCGTCCCTGCGTTCTCGCGCAAGCGCCTGTTCGGCTATAGCTCGATGGTGTATGCCACCGCCTCGATTGCGGGGTTAAGCTTTTTAGTATGGGCGCACCATATGTTCACCACCGGGATGCCGGTGTTTGCCGAATTATTTTTCATGTTCTGTACCATGCTGATCTCTGTGCCCACTGGGGTGAAGGTCTTTAACTGGGTCGCCACCATGTGGCGGGGATCCTTGACCTTTGAAGTGCCCATGTTGTTTGCGATTGCCTTTATTGTCTTGTTCACCATCGGCGGGTTTTCTGGCTTGATGCTGGCGATCACCCCAGTCGATTTTCAGTATCACGACACCTATTTTGTGGTCGCACATTTCCACTATGTACTGGTCTCGGGCGCGGTATTCTCGATTATGGCCGCGGCTTACTACTGGCTCCCTAAGTGGACGGGCCATATGTTTAATGAAACCTTGGCCAATTGGCACTTTTGGTGTTCGGTGATTTCGGTCAATGTGCTTTTCTTCCCCATGCACTTTCTGGGGCTGGCGGGGATGCCGCGCCGGATCCCCGATTATGCCCTGCAGTTTGCTGACGTAAACGCCATTGTCAGCATCGGTGGCTTTGCCTTTGGTTTATCGCAACTCATCTTCTTGGTCGTCGTGGTTAAGTGCGCGCGTGGTGGCGCCCCAGCGGCTGCCAAGCCTTGGGATGGCGCTGAAGGGCTAGAATGGACCGTGCCATCGCCCGCACCGTATCACACCTTTGAGACACCGCCTGATCTCAAGGAGGTGCGAGATGGCCACTAAATCAACCCGCTCCGCTCGTCGATTATTGTTGTTAGCGGTGGCCATGTTTGGCTTTGCGTTTGCCTTAGTGCCTTTGTACGACGTGTTCTGTGAGGTGACAGGGATCAACGGCAAAACCGATAACGAGGCGGCCGCATCCAGTGCGGGCATTGACCAAGACCGCTTGGTGACCATTGAGTTTATCGCCTATATCAACCCGGGGATGCGCTGGACGTTCGAGCCCCAAGTCAACCAGATGAAAGTGCACCCGGGTGAGACCCACACGATTAATTATCTCGCAACGAACAACGCACGCTATGACACCATTGGCCAAGCCGTGCCTTCGGTCTCGCCGGGTTTAGCCGCACAGTACTTAAACAAAATTGAATGCTTTTGTTTTAACCGTCAGCCATTGCCGCGTGGCGAGGATGCCTCTTTACCGCTGATCTTTTACGTGGATCCTGAGTTGCCGGACGATATTAACCACTTAACGCTGGCTTACACCTTGTTTGATGTGACTGCCAGCGCCAAGGAATAAGGAGGCGATCATGGCGAC
The DNA here is from genome assembly GCF_000968645.1 of Salinivibrio sp. KP-1. Taxonomy (NCBI): domain Bacteria; kingdom Pseudomonadati; phylum Pseudomonadota; class Gammaproteobacteria; order Vibrionales; family Vibrionaceae; genus Salinivibrio; species Salinivibrio sp. KP-1. The sequence continues at coordinate 17,467 of NZ_LAQR01000036.1, forward strand.
GCCTGAACGTTATTATGTCCCTGCCGCGAGTATTTGGCCGATCGTGGGTGCGGTGGCGCTGTTTTTGATTGCCGCTGGTGCAGGTGCCACGGTGGGCGGTTTATTTGGTGGCAACGGTCCTTGGCTGTTACTGGCTGGCACTGTGCTTATTTTGATTATGCTCACTGGCTGGTTTCGCGACGTGATCCGCGAATCCATGCAAGGGCTTTACTCAGCGCAAATGGACCGTTCTTTTCGCCAAGGAATGAGCTGGTTTATTTTCTCTGAGGTAATGTTTTTTGGTGCCTTCTTCGGCGCGCTCTTTTATGCCCGCTTTATCGCCGTCCCTTGGCTGGGTGGTGCGAGCAATAACGCGATGACCGCGGCGGTGCTGTGGCCAGATTTTGTCGCCCAGTGGCCGTTGACCCTCACGCCTGGAGGGATTGAAACCACTGCGATGCCGGCAATGGGACTGCCCTTACTTAACACGCTGATCCTACTCACCTCATCGGTCACGCTCCATATTGCCCATACCGCGATTGAAAAAAATCAACGTGAGCGATTGAAAGGCTTTTTACTGGTAACGGTGCTGCTTGGGGCGCTGTTTATGTTCTTTCAAGGCGAAGAGTATGTGCACGCCTATCAAGAAATGAATCTGCGTCTCGACTCCGGGGTGTATGGCAATACCTTCTATTTATTAACCGGCTTTCATGGCCTACACGTGACCTTGGGTACCATTATGCTGTTGGTGGTGTGGCTGCGTGTGATGCGTGGGCATTTTAGCCCTGAACATCACTTTGGCTTTCAAGCCAGTGCGTGGTATTGGCACTTTGTCGATGTGGTCTGGCTATGCCTGTTTGTCTTTGTGTATATCTTGTAGCTCAGTAAGGGCGCGGGTTGGGGGCAATCCAGCCCATGGATAGCGCAATCAGCAATAACACGAAGACAACCACGGAAAACAGCACACGCCGACCGAGATAACGTGACAAAGGCACAGCGCTATCGCCTTTTAGTAGCACGGGCAAGGCACGGAAGAGATTAAACAGAATAAAAATCAGTAAACAAATCAGAATGACTTTGACCAACATAAGCGCTCCTTAGCGCAATAGGTAATCATGAAACAAGGACGGCGAATGGGGTTTCTGATATTGACTGTGGTTGTGGTCTTGCTGCTCGTCAAGTTAAGCCATTGGCAATGGACGCGTGGCGAGCAAAAAGCCCAACATCTGGCACAGTTTGAGGCCAATCAAGCACCAGGTTCACTCGCAAGCGCGGTGCAAAAAGGGCAATTTCTGGCGATCGATGGCCAGTTTCGCCCCGAGTTTGCCGTGTGGCTCGATAATCAGACCCACCAAGGTCGCGTAGGCTATCGCCTTTTTCTTCCCTTCATTCCAAACCAGCAGCCATCGCGATGGTGGCTGGTGGAATTGGGTTGGGTGGCCGCGCCTGCTGTGCGTGCCTTGCCGGCGGTACCCGCGTTGGCGTCGCGCTATCAGCTGTCTGGCTTTATTGATACACCATCTAAGCGGGTGGTGCTCAAGAAAGAAACGGCATCGCATAAGTGGCCCGCTCGGGTGCAGCGCATTGACTTACAAGCACTTAAGGCTCAAATGCCCGCGCTGGAGGCGCAGTGGTTGATACGGGCAGAAAAACTGGTGGATGTGACCACGCCGAGCACAGATGCCTTGGCGCAAGCGGGGGTGACACCGGTGTGGCAGCCGGTGGTGATGCCGCCAGTAAAACATTATGGCTATGCCTTTCAGTGGGCGTTAATGGCGCTCGCGGTCAGTATTGGCGCGGGCATCTGGTGGTACAAAACTAAACAGAGGGAAGCGGTGTGAAAGGACGCATGACGCTCGTGGCTTTGATTGGCATCTTTGTCCTGCCCGTGGTGGTGGCGAAATTGGTGTTGGAGCAAAGTTGGTATGAAAAAGGGGTCACCAATTACGGACAGTTTCTCACTGAGCCGGCGACCTTGAATTGGTTACCTGAGCAAGGCCAGTGGCGGTTGATTTATCGGGTGCCAGAGCAATGTGACTCTGTGTGCGAGCAAGCGCTGTTTCAGTTAACACAAATTCCGATTGCGGTCGGCAAAGAGCGCGATCGGGTCAGTAGCGTGGCACTGACGAGCTCCGCCCCGAAAGCGCCGGAGGTACTGACATGGCAAACCCTGACCACAGAGCAAGCGCGGGCATGGCAGCAGCAAGCGTTTGATAAAAATACCATCTATCTTAGCGATCCGATGAATAATGTGGTGCTGGCCTATCCGGTCAGTGATGATAAAACCAAGTGGGTCGCGCAAGGCAAAGGCTTGTTACGCGACCTCAAACGGCTCCTTAAATTGTCAAAGGTAGGCTGATTATGGCAACGCGTCGCTACCAACTCGCCGTTTTATCGACACTGATACTGGCTGTGCTGGTGGTCGGCCTCGGCGCGTTTACCCGCCTCACTGAAGCGGGGCTTGGCTGTCCAGACTGGCCTGGATGCTATGGCCATTTGGCGGTGCCCGTCAGTGAAAGCGCGCAATCGGTCGCCATGTCGCGTTTCCCAGATGCGCCCATTGATATCAATAAAGCATGGAATGAAATGCTGCACCGCTACGTGGCCGGCACCCTCGGGCTGGCGATTTTTGCGTTGGCCTGGATCAGCTGGCGACGTCCTGACTATCAGGCTTTACGACCACTGACCACCTTGCTCAGTGTGGTGGTCGTCGCGCAAGCGGCCCTAGGGATGTGGACGGTGACCTTAAGTTTAATGCCGGTGGTGGTGATGGCGCACTTACTCGGCGGTTTCACCACCGTATGCTTGCTGGTTTGGCTGACGGCGGTGACAGGCGCATGCCGGTTGCCGGTGATTGCAATGTCGTCATCGGCGCGCCGCGTGGGCACTTTAGCTTTGGTGGCGGTGATTGTTCAAATCGGGCTCGGCGGTTGGACCTCCGCCAACTATGCCGCCACTGTGTGCACCCAGCTACCTATCTGCGAAAGCCCTTGGTGGCAGCTTTTCACCCCTTCCGCCTTTCATCCTGTCAGTCCGCTTAGCGACACCTATCAGTTTGGCGTGCTGAACCATGCCGAGCGGGTGACCATCCATGCCACCCACCGTCTTGGCGCCATGGTGGTCACCGTATTCGTGCTCGCTTGGGCATGGGTGCTGTGGCGTGCTGGGGGGCGCGCGCTGGCAATGACGGTGAGTGGTGTGTTGGCGATTCAAATTACGCTGGGGGTGACCAATGTGGTCGCATTACTGCCGCTGAGTGTGGCGGTGGCGCATAATCTCGGTGGATTGTCGCTGTTGGCCACATTACTCCTCACCCGATTTTTATGTCTTTCTCCGTCGACCCGACAAGGAGCCCGTGATGGCACAGTTTCAACGTACCGCTAGTGTTTCGACACCTGCTGGCGCCAATTGGCGTGATTATTACGAGCTGACCAAACCGCGTGTGGTTGCCATGTTGCTTCTCACCGCGTTGGTGGGCATGTGTTTGGCAACCCCAGGTTGGCCACCTTGGTCGGCGGTGCTGGTGGGATTATTTGGCATTGGTGCGCAAGCCAGTGCGGCGGCGGTGTTTAATCACGTTATCGATTGGAAAATTGATACGAAAATGCAGCGCACCCGCCATCGTCCCGTTGCTGAGGGGCGAGTGAGTCAAGGTGCCGCGTTGGCCTTTGCCGTGGTGCTGATGGTGAGCGGTTTTATTGCTTGCTGGTGGCTGAACCCGCTCACCGCCTGGTTAACGTTTGCCAGCCTAGTCGGGTATGCCTTGGTGTATACCCAGTGGCTTAAACCTGCGACCCCGCAAAATATCGTGATTGGCGGTTTGGCCGGTGCGATGCCGCCTTTGTTAGGCTGGACCGCGGTGACCGGAGAGCTTCACGCCCATGCGCTACTGCTGGTGATGATCATATTTACTTGGACGCCGCCTCACTTTTGGGCGTTAGCAATACATCGCCGCCATGACTATGCCAAAGCCGATGTGCCGATGCTGCCTGTCACTCACGGGGTAGGGTTTACCCAAACCATGGTCTTGCTTTACACCCTACTGCTGGTCATCGTGGGCATTTTACCTTGGCTGACCGGGATGAGTGGTTGGCTGTATCTGGTGGGGGCGACCACCTTAAATCTGGTCTTTGTCGGCTACGCTTGGCGACTGAAAACCCAGTCGCAAAAAGGCATCGCGTGGCAGACCTTTAAGTTCTCGATATGGCATATCTTCGCGACCTTTGTGGTGCTGCTTGCCGACCACGCGTTGCGCTATTAAGAGGCTACTTTAGCCCTTGCGCCGACAGCACGGTGGCTTTGTCGGCGACAAAAGACACTTTGATGTGCTTACCATCGCCGCCCCACACACAGTGGGTTAAGCCCATGGTGTCGTCGCATTGGCTAGGCTCGCCAATGTGGCTCACAACCACGTCATAACTCATGCCCACTTCGAGCTGATCGTAGTTTTGCTTGGTCACTTTCGAGCAACCCGCTAGCAATACCACCAACACACAGGCAAAAAATACACGCATAACCTTTCCTTATTCACAGAGGTGATGAGCGCTAGTTAGCGCAGTGCAACTGGCGCAGTGCAACTGACGTCGTGTCACTGGCGCAATACAATGGCCGCTCGTCGATGAGATTGTCGCAATGGTACACTGCTGCACCCATAAGGGCTACCCAAGGATGTTATCGCTTGTCGATGCAATCGTGTTCTTTATCAAAAATAGACGATCTCTCAAACGCAGTGCAGATCACTTAAAATTCAAATCGAGGAAGTATGTGGCAGTCTTTAACCCAGCGTGAGCTTCACTGGCGGGTCTTATCGCTGGCTTTACCTATGGTGATCTCCAATATCACCGTTCCGTTATTAGGGTTAGTGGATGCCGCGGTGATCGGCCATTTAGACCATGCATGGTATTTAGGTGGTGTGGCGGTTGGCAGCACCATGATAAATGTCACCTTTTGGCTGTTGGGCTTTTTGCGTATGGCGACCACCGGGTTTACCGCGCAAGCCTATGGCGCGAGTGATAACCGTGAGCTGGCAGCGACCTTTGTGCGTGGGGCGACCTTAGCGTGCTTGCTGGCTGTACTGTTAATCGCACTGCATGTGCCTATTTTAGAGGGGGTGATGCACTTTAGTGATGCCAGCGCTGAGGTGAAACACTATGCGAGCCAGTATTTCTCCATTCGGATCTTTAGTGCACCGGCGACCTTGATGAACTTGGTGATCATGGGCTGGCTACTGGGGGCCCAAAATGCGCGCCAGCCGATGTGGCTGCTGATTGTGGTTAACAGCGCCAATATTGTCCTTGATTTGCTGTTTGTGGTGGGCCTCGATATGAAAGTCGAAGGGGCCGCAGCGGCGAGTGTGGTTGCCGATTATCTCGGCCTCATGCTGGGGCTCTATTTTGTCAAAGGTATCTGGCAGTCGCGTCAGTTACCGACCGTTTGGTCGGTGTTCGAGCGCGGGTTGACTGGGATGAGCCGCTTGCTAAAGCTTAATCGAGACATCTTTTTACGTAGCCTTAGCTTGCAGTTGGCGTTTACCTTCATGACCTTCCAAGGAGCGACACTCGGCGATGACATTGTGGCCGCCAATGCGGTGTTGATGAGCTTTCTGATGCTGATTTCTTTTGCAATGGACGGTTTTGCTTATGCGATGGAGGCAATGGTCGGTAGAGCGATTGGCGCGCAGAGCAAGTCTGAGCTGTTAGTGTCACTCATAGGCAGCACGTTTTGGTCGTTGGTGATTTGCTTGGCGATCACGTTGGCGTTTGGCGTGGCAGGCCATCACATCATTGCGCTGATTTCCGATATCGAGGCGGTGCGTGACCAAGCGGCGCGTTATTTACCTTGGTTGGTGGCTATGCCTTTGGTATCGATGTGGTGCTTTTTGCTGGATGGTATTTTTATTGGTGCCACGCGGGGTAAAGACATGCGCAATGGGATGTTTGTCGCCACCGCAGGTTTTTTTGCGGCATGGTGGTTAGCGCAAGGGTGGGGCAATCATGCACTGTGGTTAGCGATGCTTACTTTTATGGCGCTAAGAGGGCTCAGTCTTGCGGTGTGCTTTGTTTACCATTGGCGACGAGATAGCTTTTTTCACGTCACGCACTGAGGCTAATGAACAAAAAAACAGGCCATTTGGCCTGTTTTTGCGATAGGAGACGGCGTTTATTAGTAGTAAGAATGATCGCCACGGGCATGCTCAGTCACATCACGCACGCCGTTTAACTCGCCGCTAAACTCAGCCAGCAACTGCTTTTCGATCCCTTCTTTTAGGGTAACGTCCACCATCGAGCAGCCATTACAGCCGCCACCGAATTGCAAAATCGCGACCGCATCATCGGTGATTTCTATCAAGTTCACATGGCCGCCATGGCTGGCAAGCTGTGGGTTAACTTGGCTTTGAATCACGTAATCAACCCGCTCCATCAAGGGGGCATCGGAGGCGACTTTACGCATTTTCGCATTCGGTGCTTTCAGCGTCAGCTGTGAACCCATTTTATCGGTGACAAAGTCGATTTCCGCTTCGTCTAAAAATGGCAGGCTCATCTCATCGATAAAGGCAGAAAAGCCGTTGAACTTAAGTTCGGTATCGCTGCTTTCTATCGCTTCGGGTGGGCAATAAGAAACACCGCACTCGGCGTTTGGCGTGCCTGGGTTAACCACAAACACGCGAATATTGGTGCCCTCGGGCTGCTGCTCAAGCAGCTTCACAAAGTGGCTTTGTGCATTTTCTGAAATATTGACTTCTGACACGACAAATACCTGACTAATCCAGTGTGTTTTATACAGTGTACTCCGGTTTGCGTTGGCTATCACCCCTTGAAGTATGTGGCTACTTTATGAGCATGGATAGCACGCTTTCCGTTAGGGTAGATCGGTACGTGCCAAACAGTAAATATCGATCGTTTCTGCTCCCACACGGCGTAATAACCGGCACAGTTGTGACACCGTTTGTCCAGTCGTGACCACATCATCAACAATCGCCACATGCGAACTTGGCAGCTCGCCCCTGATCGCAAACGCATGTTTCAGATTAGAGAGCCGCGCCTGTCGGCTTAAACCTTGTTGTGGCGCAGTATGGCGATGTCGGACTAACACGTTATCGACAACTTGAGTATCAAGGTGGTCGGCCAGCGCCCAAGCTAAATGCACACTTTGATTAAAGCCGCGTTGCCAGCGACGCCGCCAATGCAGAGGGACAGGAAGCAGCACGGGAGCGGGGTGAAGGATACGCTCGCTTAACTGGCGTGCAAAGGGCAAGGCCAACTCGAAGGCCTGCTGGTATTTGAATGCGTGGACAAGTTGCGGCAAGGGATCATGGTAAGCGCTGATGGCAAACAAGTGATCCCACGCCGGTGGGTGGCTCAGGCAGGCACCGCATCGCGCTTGGGAGTCGGTCACCGGCAAACCGCAACACTGGCAAAGATGATATTGGTAGTGGGCGTCCCAGCATGCGTCGCAACACAAAGCCTGTGTGGCCCCCACCGACGTGGTCGCCAGTGATAAGTGGCAAACAGGGCATTGCAAGGGCAAGATCTTGCCTCTCCAATGGGTCAGCCAACGCGTCAAGCGCCTTGGGTTGATTGCTGGTATCATAGGCACCTTGATTGAAAAGCAACCAAGGCAGTGTAAAGCATGGCGTTATGTGATTGGCAATCTTATGGTCAAGGCCCCGATCTGGTTCTCATTCACGGCTGGGGGATGAACAGTGCTGTTTGGTCGCTGTTACTGCCTTACCTGACCGCGCATTACCGTGTTCACTGTGTTGACCTACCAGGTTTCGGCCACAGCGCCCACCAACCGGATCTTAATATAGAGAAACTGGCACAACTGTTGCTTAAAGAATCACCAGCGCATGCAACTTGGATCGGTTGGTCGCTGGGCGGGTTAGTCGCCACACAGGCGGCATACTTATCGCCACAGCGTATGAGTGGTTTAGTCACCGTGGCCAGTTCACCCAAGTTTGTTGCAGAGCCAGGATGGCGCGGAATCAAGCCGGCAGTATTGACCGACTTTGCCGACCAACTTGAGCGTGATTTTTCGCAAACGGTGGAGCGCTTCATGGCGCTGCAAGCCATGGGATCACCCACGGCGAGAAAAGATGTGAAAGCGCTCAAACAAGCGGTGTTTTCGCGGCCGGCGCCCGACCCTCGTGCTTTGGCAGATGGATTGTCGATGCTGGCAACCACAGATCTTCGCCAACAGTGTGAGGCGATCACTGTGCCTTGGTTGCGGTTATACGGGCGGCTAGACGGTTTGGTGCCTGCGTCGGTGGCGAAAGCGGTGTCTGCGTTGGCGCCTCACTCACAATGCGAGGTATTAGCACACAGTGCTCATGCCCCCTTTGTGACGGAGCCTGACGAAGTGGTGGACAAGCTACTTGCCTTTTTAGGCAAAAACTTGCCGCCCGAATAGTGTGCGCGGATCGTTTTTTGGTAGAATTGACTAAATCCTGTCATGGTTCTGCCGATAAGTTAACTATGTCACTTGCTCTGACATTAGGAGAGACCATAATGAACGTAGGTAACGTTGGGCAGTCTCAGGCGTATCATCAACAAACGATGAAGCCAAAAGCGCCGACACAGCCGCAACAAAATGCGGACAACGCGGCCAAAGATACGAAAGAAGCGAAGCCTGTTGAAAAGCTTTCTGCTGCTGAGGCAGCAAAAGAAAGCAAAGATGTGAAAGCAGCGAAAAACGCTGAAGGTGTTAAAAAGCCAGAAGAGAAATCATCGGTTGAATCCTTTACCTATGGTGCGTTGGGCATGGACCACCCGGAAAAAGTGAAAGAAAACGATGATACGGCCTATAGTGCGGGACAATTTTTGTCTGCGTTGGGCACAATAGGCACCATACTCGCGGTTGTCGTCTAAACTATAAGGAGACGAGGCCGCACTGACAATTAGGCCTTCAGCTGATGTTGGGAGGTAGCATCAGATGAATATATCGCCAGCAAGCGTCAGTATCCCAACTGTCGCGCCATCGGTGAACCCGCCAACCGAGCAAGTTGCGCGGGACAATCGCATGCGCGAAAAAATCGTCCCCACCAAGCAAGCCCCAGAGCCAGAACACGGCAAAGCGGCCACCGATCAAGGCAAGCAGCTCGGCCGCTCATCTTGGGATCCGTCACAGCACCCTAATTATTCGCTCGACTACAGTCGCGAGTCTTTGTCTGACGCTGATTACGATGGGGCGAACATTGCCGGTCGTGTCGACGCCATGGCACGTACCGAGCCTGGAGAGCAAGCACGTAAAGACAACGGCTACCCGCTGGGGTTGAAAATGCCGGAAGAAGTGCTTGAAAAAGTGGAAGAGCTGAAAAGGTTCGAGCAAACGCGTGCAGTCGTCGCCATGCGTTATCAGCAAGCGACCGTGGCGAATATGCCCTCAGAAGTGCTGATCGTGATTTAAGCGCTTTCCGTTGAGCCGATTGACGTCAAAGCCCCGCGTATTATCGCGGGGCTTTTTGCTTGGCTAAGAGCGCTTGGCGCGGGCAAAGGCATCCGCCATGCTGCCCATTGCGGCGGGTTTGTCCTGCCGTTTTTTCGGGCCTTTATCACGTTGCTTTGGGGCGGCAACTGTGGTTTCGCTCGCGGCTGGGGTGTCGTCGAGGCGCATCGATAACCCAATGCGTTTGCGCGGCGCATCCACCTCCATGACTTTCACTTTCACCACATCACCGGCTTTCACCACGTCGCGGGGATCGCTAATAAAGCGGTTTGATAGCGCAGAGATGTGCACGAGCCCATCTTGGTGGACGCCGATATCGACGAATGCGCCAAAGTGCGTGACGTTAGTGACCACGCCTTCGAGTTGCATACCTGGTTTTAAGTCACTGATCTGATTCACGCCCTCGGCAAAGGTGGCGGTTTTAAACTCAGGACGCGGATCGCGGCCCGGCTTGGCCAGCTCGTTCAGTACGTCGGTGACCGTGATCTGTCCAAAGGCCTCGGTGGCATAATCGCTTGCGTTTAAGCTTTGTAGCATACCCGCATTGCCCACCAAGGCATCGATGGCTTTGCCAGTCTTTTGGGCGATTTGTTTAACTAAAGGGTAGGTTTCTGGGTGGACACCTGAGCGATCCAGCGGGTTAGCGCCATCCATCACCCGTAAAAAGCCAGCGCATTGCTCATAGGCTTTCGGGCCAAGGCGCGGCACTTTCAGCAGGGTTTTACGATCGCCAAATCGGCCATTTTCGTCGCGAAAGGCAACAATGTTTTGTGCCATGGTTTGGCTAAGGCCTGCCACCCGGGTGAGTAGTGGTGCGGACGCGATATTTAAATCAACCCCCACGGCGTTCACACAGTCTTCCACCACGGCATCGAGCTTTTTGGCAAGCTGACTTTGAGAGACATCGTGCTGATACTGACCGACGCCAATCGATTTAGGATCAATTTTAACCAGCTCGGCGAGGGGGTCTTGCAAGCGACGGGCAATGGAAACCGCGCCACGTAGCGAGACATCGAGATCGGGAAACTCATTGGCTGCCAGCTCTGACGCCGAATAAACCGAGGCACCGGCTTCACTGACCATCACGGTTTGAATGCTTAAGTCGGCTTGCTTGAGCATGGTGGTGACAAAGTGTTCCGTTTCACGTGAGGCGGTACCATTGCCGACGGCAATCAAGTTCACGCCATGGCGATCAATAAAACGGCGCAGGGTTTTGCTTGCCCCTTCAATATCGTGTTTAGGCGCGGTGGGATAAATCGTGGCGGTGTCGAGCAGTTTGCCCGTGCCATCCACCACCGCCACTTTACAGCCGGTACGTAGGCCTGGGTCTATCCCCATGGTGCAGCGAGGGCCAGCCGGTGCAGCCATCAATACATCTTTTAAGTTGGCGGCAAACACATCAATGGCGTCATTTTCCGCGCGCTCTTTCAGATTGGCCATGAACTCTGTCTCGAGATGCATCAAGATTTTTACCCGCCACGCAAAGGCAATCACCTGCTTGCGCCAACGGTCAGCCGGTGCGGTGCCTAAAGACAGCTGGTAATGCTGAGCAATCATGGTTTCGCATACGCTTTGCTTGCTGTCTGGTGCTTGGTCGGGGTCGGCAACCAGCGCCAGCTGCAGTACGCCTTCATTGCGACCACGTAGCATCGCCAGCGCGCGGTGAGAGGGCACTTTGGCAATCGGCTCTTGGTGGGCAAAGTAGTCTTTGAACTTTGCCCCTTTCTCTTCCTGACCCGCAATCACAGTGGCGCGTAGCACCGCATATTGCTTAAGGTATTGGCGCAGCGCCTCAAGTAAGCTCGCATCCTCAGCGAGGCGTTCCATCATGATGGCGCGGGCCCCCTCGAGTGCTGCTTTGGTATCGGCGACGCCCTTTTCAGCATTGATGTATTGCTCGGCAAGCGTGTCAGGGTTGTGTGAGGCGTCTTGCCACAGGGCCTCGGCCAAGGGGGCGAGGCCGGCTTCAATCGCGATCTGTCCTTTGGTTCGGCGCTTGGGTTTGTAAGGCAGATAGAGATCTTCTAGGCGGTTTTTACTCTCCGCGGCGAGAATATCGCGGCGCAGGCTCTCGGTGAGTTTGCCTTGTTCGTCAATCGATTTGAGGATGGTGTCGCGCCGGGTATCCAATTCGCGCAGATAGACCAATCGCGTTTCTAGGGTACGCAACTGCGAGTCATCCAGGCCCTGAGTCGCTTCTTTACGATAGCGAGCGATAAAAGGGACAGTGTTACCATCGTCAAGCAGCTCAACCGCTGTCTTAACTTGACCTGGTGCGACATTGAGTTCGTGCGCCAGGGTTTGTGTAATGGATGTGTGCATGTGTTTCCTTTTCTCTACAAGCACGGCAGGGGATACCCTGCCAAGGGATAGCATTTTTGACCGCGATGGAGGCGAAGGTTCCCTCCGTGATTACTGAGCGTCGGTGTCATTGGGCTTTGGGTAGGTAATGGTATTCACAAACCACTGCTTTTCACCTTCAGGGGTTGAGACCACCACTTCGTCATCAACGGCTTTTTTTAATAGCGCCCGCGCCATAGGGGCATCGATAGAAATGTAATCTTTGCGTTCATAAATCTCATCAGGGCCAACGATTCGAAATTGTTTGGTGTCGCCGGCCTCGTTTTCTATTTCCACCCAGGCGCCAAAAAAGACCCGCCCTTCTTGTTCTGGCGCGTAATCAACAATGGTTAAGTCATTGAGGCGTTTGCGCAGATAACGGACGCGACGGTCAATTTGACGTAACAGCCGCTTATTGTAGGTGTAGTCAGCGTTTTCTGAGCGATCACCTAAACTGGCGGCCCAGCTGACAATTTTGGTCACTTCTGGGCGTCGTTCGTGCCACAGGTAATCGTGCTCGGCTTTGAGCGCGTTAAACCCCTCTCGGGTCACCAATTTGGTTTTCACGTTACCTCTCCTTTCGCTAGCCATTCGGCGTCGCGCGATATAACCTTGTTCAGGAAACTACAAGAAGCGGACAAGCTTGTCGAGGCAACACTCGGTAACAATTTACTCCGCATGTGGTGACAGACAAACACGCGGTCTGACATTCAATTGTGGCAAAATTCAGTATGATATAAGTGACGGTCAATCGATGGCCGGGCAACGATCAGCATTGAGGGCTTAGCATGCAAGAGAACTATAAAATTCTAGTGGTGGATGATGATATGCGTCTGCGCTCGCTACTGGAACGCTACCTGACCGAGCAAGGTTTTCAGGTACGCAGTGTGGCCAATGCCGAGCAAATGGATCGCTTACTCGCGCGTGAAGCCTTTCACCTGATGGTACTGGATCTGATGTTGCCGGGTGAAGATGGCCTGTCTGTGTGTCGCCGTTTGCGTCAAGCGAATAACCAGTTGCCGATTTTGATGCTGACCGCCAAGGGCGATGAGATTGACCGCATTGTTGGCTTAGAGGTGGGTGCTGATGATTACTTGCCCAAGCCTTTTAACCCGCGTGAACTATTGGCGCGGGTACGGGCGGTATTGCGCCGGCAGACCATTGAAGCGCCAGGCGCGCCGAGTGCAGACTCAACCACGGTGACCTTTGGCGAGTTTCGCCTCAACTTGGGCACGCGAGAAATGTTTCGCAATGATGAGCCCATGACGCTTACATCTGGCGAGTTCGCGGTGCTTAAAGCCTTGGTGACCAATGCGCGAGAGCCTTTGTCACGTGATAAGCTGATGAACATGGCGCGTGGTCGTGAGTATTCGGCTATGGAGCGCTCGATTGATGTGCAAATTTCGCGGTTGCGCCGCATGATAGAAGAAGATCCGAGCAAACCGCGTTACATTCAAACCGTATGGGGGCTCGGCTACGTGTTCGTTCCGGATGGAGAGGTGTAGCGATGCGGATGTCACCGCGGACTAACTTTGCGCGTACCTTGTTTATCTTGGCTGGCTTATTAATTGCCAGCCAAGTTTTTTCTTATCTGACCATCGTCAATTATGCCTTACTGCCCAGCTTGCAGCAGTTCAACAAAATCTTGGCGTTCGAAGTACGCCTGATGCTGGAGGAAGATTGGTATCTTAAGGATGGTGAAGTCCTTCACCTTGGTGAACCTGTGCGGCGGCAGCTATTGGAGCAGATTGGTGTCACCTTGCATGCGCCCAACAGTGACCAAGCGGCGGCGTTTAAAGACGCGATGGAGATTGATTACTTAAGCGAGCACATCAGCAAAGAGCTAGGCACGCAAACCGAAGTACGCTTGGTCAGTGGCGAAGACAGTTATGTGCTATGGCTGAAGTTTGACCAGATTGACGACTTTTTAATGCGGATCCCGCTATCGGAACTGCATCAAGACGACTTTGCCCCTTTGTTTCAATACAGCTTGGTGATTGCCCTGTTGGTGATTGCGGGCGGGTGGCTATTTATCAAGATGCAAAACCGTCCACTCGTGGCTCTTGAGCGGGCGGCGTTAGATGTGGCGGATGGTCGTTTTCCCGATCCTGTCCCCCCGCGAGGGGCGTCGGAAATTCAGGCGGTGACGGTGGCGTTTAATAAGATGTCGGCCGGCATACGCAAACTCGAAGAAGACCGCGCCTTGCTGATGGCCGGGGTGAGCCATGATTTGCGCACGCCACTGACGCGCATTCGCCTTGCGACTGAAATGATGTCATCAGATGATGCCTACTTGGCCGATAGCATTACCGAAGATACCGAAGAGTGTAATGAAATCATCAACCAATTTATGGACTACTTGCGCGCGGTGCAGCAACAAGATCCTGATCCGATTGATTTAGCCAGTATTTGCCGCGATGTGGCGAGTAATCAGCAGCAAGTCGGTGTCGATATTGAACTCGATTTAGGGGCGTTGCACGGAGAGTTATTTGCCAACTCGGTGGCCTTAAAGCGTGCGGTGACCAACCTGGTGGTCAATGCGGTGCGTTATGGACACGGTTGGGTCCGTCTCGGCTGTGGCAGTAATGCCGATCACACCTATCAGTGGGTGGAAGTGGAAGACAATGGCCCAGGGATCGATGCCAACTTAGAAAACTCGCTATTTCAACCCTTTACACGCGGCGACACCGCACGCGGTAGTGAAGGGACAGGCTTAGGGCTGGCTATCGTCAAACGCATTGTGGAACAGCTCCATGGTGATATTCGTCTTTCTTCACGTACTGAAGGCGGGCTGAGAATTCAAATGACGTTTCCCGTGGGCAATAAAAAATAACCCCTCGTGTGCGTGTGACCACGTTTTTAGCGGCGGAAGTCGCGGAATGCGGGCGTTAGGCCATACTGTCATAGAGATTCAATACACTGGGAAAAGGCTATGCGTTTATCGCTAGACAGTCAGGATCCGACGCCTAAATTTCAGCAGCTTATTGACCAAATTCAACGGCAAATTGCCAGTGGTACACTTTATCCGGGGGCGCGCCTCCCCTCGGTGCGGCAATTGGCCAAAACACTGGCGATGAACCCAATGACGGTATCGCGCAGCTATCAGCAATTGGTTGAAGACGGGTGGCTAGAGCGCTTGCCCGGCGTGGGTATGCAGGTCAGTGATGCCATGCGTCCTGCTGAGCCAGAGCAACGTCTGCAATATGTTGAAGCAACGCTGGCGCAATTTATTCATGCGACCAGCGAAGCAGGCTACAGTAAGTCAGAAGCCATGGCGCTGATCATGACCCATTGGGAGCGTTATAGCGGTGATCAGGCGTTGGAGTAATGGGTTTTATGCCCCAGCCAGCGGCGAATAATCGCATCCGCATGTTGTGGGTAATGTTGATGGATATGGGTCGCCAGTTTTTGTACTTCAGGGATCAGCGCTTGGTCTCTCACCAAGTCGGCGATTTTAAATTCGGCCAAGCCCGTTTGCCGAGTCCCCAATAGTTCACCCGGCCCGCGGATTTCAAGATCGCGCTGGGCGATAACAAAGCCATCATTACTGTCGCGCAGTACCCCAAGCCGCTGACTCGCGGTTTTAGATAAGGGCGCATGGTAAAGCAGTACACAATGACTGGCGACTGCGCCTCGGCCGACACGGCCACGTAACTGGTGCAGCTGTGCGAGCCCCAGCCGTTCTGGGTTTTCAATGATCATTAAACTGGCATTGGGCACATCGACCCCCACTTCAATCACAGTGGTCGCTACCAATAACTGCAGTTCGCCTTGCTTAAAAGCGTCCATCACCGCTTGCTTGTCCGTCGCTTTCATTCGCCCGTGAACCAAACCAATTTCCAGGTTGGGTAGGGCGTCTTTGAGTGCGGTGGCCGTGTCTTCGGCGGCTTGCGCTTCTAAGGCGTCGGACTCTTCAATCAAGGTGCATACCCAATACGCTTGTCGACCGGCGGCACAGGCAGCACTGACGCGGGCGATGATATCGTCACGGCGGGTGTCGGGGACGGCAACGGTTTGAATGGGGGTACGACCTGGGGGTAACTCATCAATCACTGAGGTTTCTAAATCGGCATAGGCGGTCATCGCCAAGGTACGAGGAATGGGGGTCGCGGTCATGATCAACTGGTGTGGATGCGCACCTTGTTGCTCGCCTTTTTCACGCAGCGCAAGACGCTGATGAACGCCAAAGCGGTGTTGCTCATCAATAATCACCAGTGCTAAGCGGTGGAACCGGACACTGGCTTGAAATAACGCATGAGTACCGACCACCATTTGTGTTTTGCCATCGGCAACTTGTGCCAGGGTGTCTTCGCGTGCTTTTCCTTTTAACTTGCCAGCCAGCCAACCAACCTGAATCCCCAATGGCTCAAGCCACTGGGAAAAGTTGGTGGCGTGTTGCTCGGCCAAGAGCTCGGTCGGTGCCATCAATGCCACTTGATGGCCTTGCTCAATCGCTTGCAAGGCGGCGAGGACGGCCACCAAGGTCTTGCCCGCGCCGACATCCCCTTGCACGAGGCGCATCATTGGAAATGGTTTAGCTAAATCGGCACTGATCTCGCTCACCACTCGGGTTTGTGCGCCGGTGGGAGTGAAAGGCAGGTTATCTAAAAGACGCTGTCCCAGTGACTGACTGGGCGCGAGCGCAAACCCTTTCACTTGCTGTGCCTGGTGGCGCACAGACAGCATCGACAGGTGCTGGGCAAGGAGCTCTTCAATGATTAAGCGCCGCTGAGCGGGATGTTGACCGGTTAATAGATCCTCTAGCGCGGTATCTGGCGGTGGGCGATGTAATAGGTGCAACGCCTCGCGCAATGAGAGTTGTCGATCGTACAAGCCCTCGGGCAGCAGCTCGTCGACGCCACTTTTATCCAGCAACGCCAGCGCTTGATCGGTCAGGCTGCGCAGGGTCGCTTGGCGCAGCCCCTCCGTGGTGGGATACACGGGGGTCAGGGTTTCTTCCATCACCAATTCGGTGGGCTCAGAAAACACCTGATACTCGGGGTGAATGATCTCCAGCCCATGCTTTCCGCGTTTGAGTTCGCCGTAGGCTTTCACTTGCTTGCCGACCGCTAAACTGTTTTTCATCGCGGCATTAAAATTGAAAAACCGTAGTGTTAACGCGCCGCTGCCATCTTGCACCCGGACGGTGAGCATCCGGCGGCGACCAAATACGGTATCGTTGTGGGTGATCTCACCTTCGATAGTCGCATGTTGGCCAGGTAAGAGGCTAGCGACCGGCCAGACACGGGTACGATCTTCATAGCGATAAGGCAGGTGAAACAACACGTCCTGCACTGTATGCAGGCCAACTTTTGCCAGTTTTTCTGCCATCTTATTGCCAACACCGCTTAAGGTATCGACAGTAACGGCACTCAGCATGGAAGATCGCATCCGTTTCTCTATTTGGTTAGCGCTGGCTATTGTACATGACTAACGTGCGTGTTTAGCCGCTTGCATCTGTGCCCACCACGCCTCATCCGCCACGATTTGACCATGTTCATCTAAAGGCGGATAAGGCAAACCTTTTTGTTTTGCCACCCGGGCAAGTACCGGATGGCCGCGCTCGAACAAAATGTGGTGGATCTCGTGTTCGGGTAAGCGGGTTTTATCCTGTTGATACATGCCAGCCGCTTGGCGCTGGCGCTGTGCTTCGTACAAAATCAAGGCACTGGCCACTGACACATTGAGTGACTGTACCATACCCACCATAGGAATGAGGATGTCTTGGTCCGCTTTGTCGAGCGCTTCGCGACTGATGCCTTGTTTTTCTTGCCCCAGCACGATGGCAGTCGGACGGGTGTAGTCAATCTCGCGAAAATCGACCGCGGTATCCGATAAGTTGGTGACTAACACCTGCATCCCTTGGGCTTGCATGGTATTAAACGCTTCTTCCGTGGTGTTGTGAGTCACCACATCTATCCAGTTGCGTGAGCCGGCCGATGTGCCCCCGAGGGTGCGCATCTTGGTGCCTTCTGGCCACACGGCATGCATGCGATGAATCCCCACAGCGTCGGCAGTGCGAATGATAGCGGAAATATTATTGGGTTTATGAACTTGCTCCATGCAGACAGTGAGATCAGGCTGGCGTTGGGCCAAGACCTGATGAATGCGTTCAAAGCGTTCAGGGGTCATGATTCAATTCCGTAAATGGCAGACGAAAAACAAATGCGCCCGCCAAAAAGGACGGGCGACGGGCAATAGTGTATTGAGGCGATCAGTTTTTCTGGCGGCTAACCTTCACCACGTTAGGCATCACCCGCAGGCGGCGCATGATATTGGCTAGGTGCACTCTGTCTTTGGTCGTTAGGCGAACAAAGATAGTGTACAAGCGGCCATCGCGCTCTTCGGTGGTTAGCCCTTGGATATTAGAGCCGGTTGATGCAATGGTATTGGTTAAATCTGCCAGCGCCCCTTGATGGTTTTGCATATCCACACGCACCCGTGTGCTGAACTCTTGTTCAAAATCATCCGCCCACTCGACGGGCATATATTTATCCGGCTCTTGGCGGTGACCACGGATGTTGGCACAGGTCTCACGGTGGATAACCAAGCCTTTACCTGGGCTGACATGGGCAATGATCGGGTCACCTGGGATTGGACGACAGCAATTGGCATAGGTGACCAAGATACCATCGGCACCACGGATAGGCATTTTGCCCTCGGTGGGGGCCGCCGGGTCTTGATCTAGCAAGCGACGTGCGATCACTACGCTCATGAGTTCGCCAAGGCCAATCGACGCGAGTAAGTCGTCGCTGGTTTTCAGCTTTAAGTCACTTAGTACTGCCTCAACCCGCTCAGGGTTGATATCCGGCAGGTTTTGCTCTCCAAGCGCATGATTGAGCAGACGACGCCCTAAGGTCACCGACTCTTCACGGCGCATGGTTTTCAGCACTTGACGAATTTTCGTCCGGGCCCGTGCAGTCACCACATAGTTAAGCCAAGCCGCGTTGGGGCGCGCGCCGGGTGCGGTGATAATCTCTACTGTTTGACCATTTTTGAGCGGCTGACTCAGCGGGTAAGGTTGACGGTTAACCCGCGCCCCGACACAGGTATTGCCCACATCGGTATGGACGGCATAGGCAAAGTCGACCGCGGTGGCATCGACAGGGAGCTCGACAATCCGCCCTTTGGGGGTAAAGACGTACAGCTCATCGGGGAAGAGATCCGACTTGACGCTCTCAATAAATTCAAACGAGCTACCGGCACTTTGTTGGAGCTCAATAATGTTTTGCATCCAGCGCTGCGCCCGTTTTTGTGCGGTGGTGCCAGAGGGCCTGTCGGCACCGCTTTTATACGCCCAGTGTGCCGCGACCCCTTTGTCGGCCATTTGATCCATGTCTTCGGTACGAATTTGTACTTCCACCGGGACACCATGTGGACCAATCATCGAGGTGTGCAGTGATTGATACCCGTTGGCTTTAGGCACCGCGATATAGTCTTTGAGCCGGCCTGGGCGTGGCTTATACAAGTTATGCATTTGCCCTAGCACGCGATAGCAGGTATCAAGATCACCCACAATCACTCGAAACGCGTATAAATCCATGATGGTATGGAAACGCTGCTCTTTATTCTTCATCTTGTTATAGATGGAGTAGAGGTTTTTCTCTCGGCCCAGCACACGGGCGTTAATCCCGGCATCTTCCAAACGACCTTCAATTTCCGCATGGATTTTTTGGATCATCTCTTTGCGGTTCCCCCGCGCTTGCGCGATCACCTTTTTAAGGACGCGGTAGCGATTGGGGTACAAGGCCTCAAAGCCGAGCTCTTCAAGCTCCACCTTTATATTATGGATACCCAAGCGGTGGGCGAGAGGGGCGAAGATTTCTAGCGTTTCACGGGCAATACGGCGTTTTTTGTCTGGGCGGAGGGCGCCCAAGGTACGCATATTGTGGGTGCGGTCACTCAATTTTATCAGGATCACGCGAATGTCATGGGCCATCGCCATGACCATTTTGCGAAAGTTCTCGGCTTGGGCTTCTTTACGGTCGCGAAATTTAAGCTTATCAAGCTTAGAGACGCCGTCGACCAAGTCAGCCACCACATCACCAAAGCGTTGCTGCAGATCGTCTTTGGTCACCTCAGTGTCCTCAATGACATCATGCAGCAATGCCGCCATCAGGGTTTCACAGTCCAAGCGCATTTCCGCCAAGATCCGTGCCACCGCGATGGGGTGAATGATATAAGGTTCGCCGGTTGAGCGAGTTTGCCCGTCGTGGGCATCCCTGGCTACTAGGTAGGCTTGCCGAAGCGCTTCAAGCTGTGACTCCGGCAAATACTGGCTAGCAACTTCTTTCAGGCTATCAAATAGATACAAACGGCCTGTCCCTGATAAATGCAGCGTTTAACGTTGACCCGAAATGGTGCTTACCGCGGCCATTTCAGCGGCTTCTTGCTCTTGCTTTTCCTGACGCTCACGCGCGTCGAGGACTTCTTTGTTGATCAGTCCTTCTTCAACTTCACGCAAAGAGATCACTGTGTACTTGTCGTTTTCTTCTGCGACGAGGGCATCTTTGCCACCCGTTTGCATTTGACGGGCGCGGCGAGCCGCAACCAGAACGAGATCGAAGCGGTTACCAATTTTTTCAACGGCGTCTTGAACAGTTACGCGTGCCATGAAGGACTCCAGCTATGTCATCAATAGGTCATTCAAAATGACCGAAAAGTATACAAAAGGCCGCGACCTATTGCCAGCGTTGGCTGGGGCAATGGCCACGTCTCAATGTGGTGGTTAGTCAGCCAACAGTTCGTCGATCATTGCATGATACTTGCTGGCTTGTTTGGCTTGTGCCATCCGCTCGGCACGGATGATGGCCTTAATATCCATCAATGCGACATCAAAGTCATCATTAATAATCAGGTAATCATAATCAGCATAGTGAGAGATCTCGGAGCGTGCTTCCTGCATGCGTTGCGCAATCACTTCCTCACTGTCTTGGCCACGTGTCGTGAGGCGTCTTTCTAACTCTTCACGGCTTGGTGGCAAAATGAAAATACTCTTGCTGTTCGGCATTTGCTGACGAATTTGCTCAGCGCCTTGCCAATCGATATCGAGAAAAATATCGACACCATTATTAAGCATTTTTTCAATCCATACGCGCGAGGTGCCGTAATAATTGCCAAACACTTGCGCGTGCTCTAAGAACGCTTCCTGTGCAATCAGTGACTGAAATTCTTCCACCGAGACAAAATGATAGTGTACGCCATTTTCTTCACCCGGACGCATGGCGCGCGTTGTGTGAGAGACTGACACTTTCATGTCATAGCGAGGATTATCATTCAGCAACGCTGAAATCAGACTGGATTTACCCGCACCACTTGGGGCGGAAACAATGTAAAGCGTACCTTGGCTCATGGATTGATCACTTTCACTGGCTGATGCCCATCCGCAGTATAGCGTACACGTACAGGCGTCGATCGACGAATAGATAGTTGTTCCCCGTGGGAGGCGCGCAGGGTAGCACGAACCAATGAGGATTTGAACGGGATCGGTGTGAAAGCGATCCGCTGGATCCCTCACGAGGCATAATGACGTTGTGGTGACAAAGGTTCACTGTTCGATGCTGAGCTGATAGGGTAGCCCGCAGTTATCCAAGAAGATGCATCGCACGCGTATGGGGGTTGATTTTCGATTGGCCGCCCACACCTGTGTTGTGTTCAATTCACGCCCTTTAGGGCCTCAAACAGCGAGAAGATATCACCAAAAAACGAACGACATGAAGGAGGTGTCAATAATGGAAGGTACTCCCGATTTGTATCCCTCACGCGTCAATGGACAAGAAACGCTTTCACCACGTCTAGACC
The DNA here is from genome assembly GCF_000968645.1 of Salinivibrio sp. KP-1. Lineage (NCBI taxonomy): Bacteria > Pseudomonadati > Pseudomonadota > Gammaproteobacteria > Vibrionales > Vibrionaceae > Salinivibrio > Salinivibrio sp. KP-1. The sequence goes on from NZ_LAQR01000036.1 coordinate 39,031, forward strand.
CTGTTGTGTACGGCAGTGTGCAACCAGAGGTACCGCATAGCTTAAGCCCGCACGAGCTGGATACGTTCGAGCGCCAAGGCTTTCTAGTTATGAAGGATTACATGCCGGAAATGGTGGCACCGCTTAAACGTGAAATAACCCGTTTACGCGATGATATGGCCGGCTATGAAGAGCTATATACTGAGCCGGATAGTGACGAGCTGCGCACCATTTTCAAACCTTTTGCCTACAGTGATTTGATTGATCGCTTCTCACGCGATCCGCGCATTCTCAATAAAGTGCGGCAAATTTTGGGCTCGGACGCATATTTGATGCAATCGCGAGTCAATATTAAGCCTGCGTTTAAAGGCAAGTCGTTTCCTTGGCATTCTGACTTCGAGACTTGGCACGTTGAGGATGGAATGCCACGGATGCGAGCCGTGACCGTATGGCTGATGCTAACTGACAACACCGAGCACAATGGGCCTTTGTATGTGATCCCCGGCTCACACCATCACTATGCGTCTTGTGAAGGCAACACCGGCGAAAAAAACTATCAGCAATCGCTGAAAAAACAAATGCTGGGTGTGCCCAAGCCAGAGACCATGGAGGCATTGTTAGAAGACAATGGCATTGCCTCGGTAACGGGACAAGCCGGTACCTTGGTGTTCCATGATTGTAACTTGATGCATGGTTCACCCGATAATATCGCCAACGACCCACGCTCAATTTTAATGTTTGTCTATAACAGTGTGGAGAATAAACCGGTGACGCCCTTTAGTGGGTTGTCACCGCGCCCCCACTATTTATCCAATCCCGACCAACGCCCCCTGCAGGCGGTTGAGTCACTCTGGCCGCTAGCTTCTTAGCCCGACTAACGCCCACGTTGTTGTGGGCGTTTTTATTTTTTCTCTTTAAATCAGGGTTTTGCTATGCTGTCTCGATAATTGAACAAGCGTTTAATTATCTCGCCAATTTCAACGACATTAAGGAGTTTCCGTTGAACACATCATTAAAAGCGACCTTGAGCGTGACGGCTACTGCCCTGAGTGTAGCCAGTGCCTTATCTTACCCTTCTTTTGCCCAAGCCAGTGACAGTGCGCTTAGCGAACAACTTGGCATTGCTGATCACGCCGTGATTGCCCACCGTGGTGATTCTTACAATGCACCAGAATCAACCTTGCCGGCCTACCAACTTGCGTGTGAAGTGGGGGCCGATTATCTCGAGCTTGATCTGCAACGCACTAAAGACGGCAAACTGATTGCGGTGCATGACGACAACCTTAAGCGCAACACTAATATTGAGACAGTTTATCCTGAGCGTGCCGACGACCCAGTCAATACCTTTACTTGGGCAGAGCTGGAAAAGCTGGATGCGGGCAGCTGGTTTAATCAGTCATACCCAGAGCGTGCGCGTGAGAGCTTCCGCGGATTGAAGTTAGTGACACTGGATCAGGTACGTGAAATCGCTGAAGACTGTGCCCATCAGCCCGGGCTTTATATCGAAACCAAGGTGCCGGAGTTCTTCCCAGGGATTGAGCAGGATTTGAAGCAAGACTTGACCGAGCATGGTTGGTTAGATGATGACGCCAAAGGCAAAGTAATCCTGCAGACTTTTAATAAATCGAGCCTTGAAGCATTGCAAGATGTGATGCCAAACGTGCCAAAAATCTTGCTGCTATGGGCAGGCGATGGCTACATTCCGACCAAAGACAGCGCGCCGAAAGCGGATGATGAGTCCTACGCTCAGTACTATGCGCGCCAAGAAGTGGCCTCGAAAGCCGGCTACGCAGAGTGGTTGGATTATGCCAAGGAGCACGGTGCCATCGGTGTAGGCCCGTCGGGCACGCAAGCCAACTTCGATGATGCCTGGTCAAGCCAATTTAGCTATATGGACCTAGCGAAGACCTGGATGGTGGACATGAGCCATGAAAAAGGCTTATTGATGCACATGTACACCTTGGACGATCGCGAAGATTTGATTCGTTACCGTGAGCGTGGCGTGGATGGCTTCTTTACCAACCGTCCTAACGTGGCGGTTAAAGCCCTAACCGACAGCGACGGTAAAGACATTGAAGCGACCTTAACGCAACTGGGTTATTAACCCCGCGCGTTAACCGTTTTTATCCTTTGAGCCCGCCTTATATTTGGTGGGCTTTTTAGTTGGGGGCGAACGCTGGAGGGTTTGATGATCGGCTTATTTCGCTAAGCAGACCCTCCGCGCCATGGATGGCGCGGCGGAGCCTCCAGGGAAGGATTGACGGCGTGTCTGTGTGCGAACTGAGCCGATGCCCCAAGGTTGACGTTTTGGCTCTCTATTCGCGCGCCATCAGTTTGGCTAGCGTACGTCGGTACATTGCATAAGCCACGGCGCCTGCGAGTAGGTTACCGATTAAGGCACCGGCAAACAGGCCAAACAGCTCGCCAATTTGTGCGCCTAGCCAGAGGCAGGGCAGGAAAAACGCAAATAGGCGGAGCGCAGAAATGGTTAGGGCGGTGTATGAGCGACCTAATGCATTGGTAATCGACACCATCAACATACACACCCCCAGAGCGCCAAGACTAAATGGCACTAGCGTGAGGTGGGTGTACAAGATATCGGTGACTTGTTGATCGCTGGTCATCAAGTCTGCCAAGGGAGCGGCGGCAAGCCAGGTGACCAGTGCTATCAGCAATTGAAAGCCGAGAATAAACTGACAGGCTAACTTGACCAGATGCCGCACTTCGGTCAGATCGCCTTTACCCAGCAAACGACCCACCATAGGGGGCATCGACATGGTCAGCGCCAGCACCGAGACAATGGCGAAAAACTCAAAGCGTGAACCCAGCGCCCAGGCGGCCACTGCCGCTGAGCCAAAGCTGGCGAGCAGCTTGGTGGCCAGCATAGATGACACCGGCGGCAGCAGTTGGCTTATCATTGCCGGCCCCATAATATGCCCAATCGAACCCACACTGTGTTTGATGTCTAAGTCTTGCCAGTCAAACGAAACCCAACCTTTACCAAACACGCGGGGCGCGACAATGGCGATGCCTGAGCCAAACGCAATTAAGGTGGCGACGGCCGCGCCATTAATGCCCCAATCGAGCCAAAAGATAAACACCGGATCGAGCGCGAGGTTTAATAAGCTGGTCACCACCATCATGGAGCCGGGCAACATGGTGTTTCCATTGGCGCGTGCTAGGCTATAAAAGAAGTAGAGTACCGCGCCTGTCCAGGCACTGACTAACCAAATTTGCCAATAGCTATCAATTACCGGAAACACATTATCCGGTGCATCCAGCAGCTGCAAGATGGGGTGGCGTAATGCATAAAGTAAACCGGCGAACAAGGCGACCCCTGTGGTGCCGATAAATAAAATTAAACCGCCGAGTTGTTTGGCGTAACGGCACTGATCGGCCCCGAGCGCGCGCGAGATCACCGCCGTGGTCGCAATCCCGAGTCCGACTTGAATGCCGATAATGATCATCTGAATCGGCAAGGTGAAGCCTTGCGCGGCGAGGGGCAACACGCCCAGCTGACCAATGAAAGCACTGTCAACGAGCTGAAAACTCATCAGTGACAGTACGCCAAACAGCATGGGTAGGGTGGTCGAGAACAAGCGCTTTGCGCGAGAAGCAGACTCCATCAGGCACTCTTTGCTTAATTGGATGAAAAAAAGCCGAGCAGGAAGAGGCTCGGCATCACTCAACCAATTGTAGAGGATTGCTAAAAATTACCAACCCCTAATAAATACGGTTATTCAGTGTCAGAGAGCCTGACCCTAGCGATGCGATGGACGTTCAGGGAGCGACTGCACACAATCATTGGGGTTAGTGATTCATGCTGGTAGCCCTAGTTTATAGTGAAACAAGTCACTATCACTGTTGCACTGATCCTGATGAATGAATATGAGATTGAGGGTGGAGCGGGAGGATGGTTGTCTGTTTATCAAGGCAGGCACTGTGGTGGGTTATCGGTGCGTGCAATCACGAGAAGATACAAGGTTTCGGTGAAATGTCATTTTTATTGCATTTTAAACCAAACCTTTTTAACTATTGATTGAAATATTTATTGCTTTTAGCGATAAGCAAGCTAGCACAACACAGTAATTAGTGCCGGAATAACGTCATTGTTTTGTCGAAAAAAAATGACTTTTGACAGCGTGTTATCGTTGATCGTGACCAAAATTCAAGATAAATATAGACCACTTTATATAAGTGTGTAATACGTATTGTTGCTTTCAGTGCTTAGGATGGCCAAGAGAACGCAACGGCAGGCGCAGTGCTCTGCAAAAATATCAGACAGTGGACAGGGAGTAGTGGACTATGCTGTCGTACTTTTTACGCCGGTTACTGTTGGTGATCCCGACGTTTCTCGGCATTACCATTTTGATTTTCGGTATCACCCGCCTAGTACCAGGTGGGCCGGTTGAACGGATGATGACGCAAATGCAGGCTCAAGCCGATGGTGGCTCGAGCTTGCAGCGTGCTGGCGATAGCTCAGCGTTATCAGACGATCAGATTGCCGAACTCAAGGCATTTTACGGCCTCGATAAACCCGTGCTCGAGGCCTACGTGGATTGGCTCGGCAAACTGGCCAATTTGGACTTGGGCGAGTCGACCCGCTACTACGAGCCGGTCACCGACATGATTGCCGAGCGTCTGCCCGTCTCTTTGTTTTATGGCGGGATGACCTTCTTCATCAGTTATTTCATTTCTCTTCCGCTTGGTTATTACAAAGCCCTCAAACACGGCTCGGTGTTTGATTCGTCCTCCTCTGTACTGATATTTATTGGTTTTGCCTTACCCGGCTATGTGGTGGGGGTATTGCTGATCACCTTATTTAGCTATCACCTCGAATGGTTTCCGATGGGGGGCTTTGTGGGGGACGCTTACTACGATGCCACCAGTTTTTGGGAGCGCGCCAAAGATGTGATGTGGCATGCGGTGCTGCCGCTGATTTGTTATCTGATTGGTGACTTTGCCACTCTGACCATGACGATGAAAAACAATCTGATGGAAAACTTGTCGGCGGACTATATCCGTACTGCTATCGCCAAAGGGTTACCGTTCCGCTCGGCGGTGCGCAAACACGCGCTGCGCAACAGCTTAATTCCGATAGCCAGCCATTTTGGCAACTCCTTGTTGTTCTTTATGACTGGTGCGTTTTTGATTGAAGTGATTTTCAACATCAACGGCATTGGCTTACTTGGCTATGAGTCGATTATGGAGCGCGATTATCCGGTGGTAATGGGCATTGTCGCCATCAATGCGCTTTTACTGCTGGCCGGCAACATTATCTCCGATATCTGTGTTGCCTTGGTTGACCCTCGCGTGAAGTTTGGATCTTGATATGTTGACGTTTAGCCCTTTAACTCAAAAGAAAATCCGCAGTTTTAAGCAAATTAAACGCGGTTACTGGTCGTTTATCATCTTGACCACCATGCTGGTGTTGTCGCTGTTTGCCGAGCTTTTTATCAACAGTAAAGCGTTAATGGTCAAATACGACGGCGAGTATTATTTCCCGGTATTGAGTGATGTGTACTTGGCGAGCGATTTTGGGCAGGTAGGAACCAGTGAGGCCAACTATCGTCAGCTCGCGAAAGCCTTTGCCGCGCAAGGCGGTGACAATTATGTGGTGATGCCCCTAGTGCCGTGGAACCCGCTTGAGCAAGACTTTAGCGGTGACTTCCCGCCGACAGCGCCCAGCGCTGAGCATCAGCATTACCTTGGCACTGATGAGATTGGTCGCGACATCCTCGCCCGCTTGGTGTACGGCTTTCGTATCGCCATGGGCTTTGCGTTGCTCACCATGGCCGCTTCCTATGCGATTGGCACGGCTGTCGGCTGTGCGATGGGCTTTTGGGGCGGCAAGTTTGACCTCTTCTTCCAACGCTTTATCGAAATCTGGTCGATGGTGCCTTTTTTGTACGTGATCATGATTTTGGTCTCGATTCTCCAGCCCACGTTTGCTCTGTTTGTGGGGATTAACGTGTTGTTTGGCTGGATGGCGATTACTTGGTATATGCGCACCATGACCTATAAAGAGTCAGCGCGTGATTATGTGATGGCCGCGCGTGCACTCGGTGCCTCGACCAGCCGGATCTTATTCCGTCATATTTTGCCCAATACCATGGTGATGATTGTGACTTTGGCGCCCTTTACCATCGCACTCAATATTACCGCGCTAACGGCGCTGGATTATCTCGGCCTAGGACTGATGCCGCCGACGCCAAGTTGGGGCGAGCTGTTGCAGCAAGGCAAATCAAATTTGGACGCGCCATGGATTGTTGCGTCCGTGGTGACCTCACTGGTGGTGGTATTGGTGATGGTGACCTTCATTGGTGAAGCGGTGCGCGCCGCGTTCGACCCGAAAAAATTCACCCGTTACGACTAACGTTAAACACAATGTGCAATGTTTGAATCACGATAAGGAAATCACGATGAAAAAACTGATCCTTGCGACCTCAATCTCAATGTTTAGCCTGACTGGCTGGGCGGCGGATTTGCCTGAAAACCTCAATTGGCAAACCAACTGGGATGCGCCTAAAATCGGCTCTCCCGACGCCAAGCGCGGCGGCGTTCTGCGCTCACACTTAAGCTCCTTTCCCCAGACGCTGCGCACGGTAGGCCCAGACTCCAACGCAGGCCTGCGCAGCTATTTTCTCGATGAAATGCCCTCATTGGTAAAGCGCCACCCTGACACGCTGGAATGGATCCCGGATTTGGCCAACGAGTGGGCCTATGGCGACGACCATAAAACCATCTACTTTAAACTGAACCCAGAGGCGACCTGGTCGGATGGCGAGCCCGTCACCGCTGATGATTTTGTCTTTATGATGCAGTTCTACCGCTCGAAAGACATTGTTGCCCCTTGGTACAACGACTACTACACCAACACCATTGGTGGGGTAGAGAAAATTGACCAACACACCATTGCGATCTCGACCGCGATAGAGAAAAGTGACGAAGATCTGATGTATACCTTGGGTAGTTTGGTCCCACGTCCCGCGCATTTTTACGCCAATCCGCGTAAAGATGAAAACCAAGACGGCATTGCCGACGACTTTGTGCGCCGTTATAACTTCAAAGCGACGCCCACCCTGGGTCCGTACGAATTAGCGCGGGTGCAAAAAGGCCGCAGCGTCACCTTTGAGCATGTCGATGACTGGTGGGGCTACACCAACCCCTATTATCAGCACCGCTATAACGTCGACAAAATTCGCCTGCGTGTGATCCGGGATAACGACATCGCCATGAAGCACTTTGAGAAAGGCAACTTGGATGTGTTCGACTTGCTCTTACCGGATGTGTGGCACGACAAAACCCAATCTGAACCTTATAAAAAAGGCTATATCACCAAATTCTGGGGCCACAACGAATTACCGGTTGGCGCGGGTGGGTTATGGATGAATACCGCCATGCCGCTACTCGATGATATCAATGTGCGCAAAGGCATCATCTATGCCACCGACTTTGATGGCATGATTGAAAACATTACCCGTGGTGACTACTCACGCAAGCCACATGCAATGGGGCATGGTCATGGTGAGTACGACAACGATGGTGCGACACCGCCAGCGTTTGATCCTAAAAAAGCGATCAGCTATTTCGAAAAAGCTGGCTTTGACCAAGTGGGCCCCGATGGCATTCGTATTAACGACAAAGGCGAGCGTTTAAGCTTTGCCATCACTTATGGGTACCAACACCACACCCCACGGATCGCTTACTTGAAAGAGCAAGCGAAAAAAGCAGGGTTGGACTTTACCATTCACCTGGTTGATGGCTCATCGGCGTTTAAATACATACTGGAGAAAAAGCATCAGCTGGCGTTTCTCAATATGGGCACCTCAGAAATCCCGGCCTATTGGGAATACTTCCACTCGGATAACGCTAATAAAAAGCAAACCAACAACCACACCAATTACAGCTCCCCGGCGTTGGATAAGCTGATCATGGCGTACAAAACCGAGTTCGACATGGCGAAGAAATACCAGCTGTCGCACCAGATCCGCGCTAAGATCTCAGAAGCCAGTGTGATTGTACCTGGGTACATGGTGCCGTATGTGCGTCAAGGTTTTTGGCGTTATGTACAAATCCCAGACAACGCAATGACCAAGCGCACCGAAAAAATGGTCACCAGTGGCCGCGTGATGGGCTTTGGTACCTTCTGGATTGATGAAGAGATGAAAGACGCCACCGAAGAGGCGATGGATGACGATAAAGCCTTTGAGCCGGTGACCATCATTGATGACAGATACAAGCTGTAGGGGCGATTATGACGCAGGATGTCATTCTTTCGGTTAAGGATTTGACCGTTAATTTTACCACTGACGACGGCCCCCGTGAGGTACTTCACGGGGTAAGCTTTGACGTAAAAGCCGGGCGCACGCTCGGCTTGGTGGGCGAGTCGGGCAGTGGCAAAAGTGTCACAGCGATGTCAATCATGGGTCTGCTTCCTAAACCCTACGGCCAGGTGACGGGCGGCGAAATCTTGTACCGCGGGACCGACTTGGTGACCTTGCCCGCCAAAGAGCGCTATGCGATGCGTGGCAATCGGATCTCGATTATCTTTCAAGACCCGATGACGGCACTGAACCCGGTGCATACCGTGGGACGGCAAATCAATGAAGTTTTGATGCTACACCGCCCAGAGCTGGATAAAAAAGCCCGTGCGGCGTGTGCGCTCGATATGCTGGCCAAGGTGAAAATCCCGATGCCAGAAAAGCGACTGAACGAGTACCCGCATAACCTATCCGGTGGGATGCGTCAGCGGGTAATGATCGCCATGGCACTGGCCTGCAAACCCGATATCTTGATTTGTGATGAGCCAACCACTGCCTTGGATGTGACGGTGCAGGCCTCGATTTTGGACTTGATTAACGAGCTGCAAGAAGAAACCGGCATGGCGGTGATTTTTATCACTCACGATCTGGGGGTAGTCGCCGAGGTGTGTGACGATGTGGCGGTGATGTACGATGGCCAAATTCGTGAACGGGCAGATATTTTCACCCTCTTTGATCACCCATCCCATCCGTATACCAAGCGTTTATTGGGATTAATGCCGGGGCGTCACCATCAACCCAAACAGATGATTGATATTCGCCCGTTGGAAGCGTTTGATGCCGCGCCATCATCCCCGTAGTTGCAGGAGAACGCGATGAGCAAGGAAGTCCTCAGAGTAGAAAACCTGAAGCAGTATTTTGTCTCGGGCAAAGGCCTGCTTCGTCAAGGCTACACCATTAAAGCCGTCGATGGCGTATCGCTCTCGGTGTCACAAGGTGAAACCCTCGGGCTGGTGGGTGAGTCGGGGTGTGGCAAAAGCACCCTTGGCCGTACCATGCTTAAGCTGTTTGAGCCTACCGAAGGGAAAATTTTCTTTGAAGGTAAAGACATCACGCATTTATCGCCACGTCAGATGCGGCCACTGCGTAAAGACATGCAGATTGTCTTTCAAGATCCGCTCGAGTCGCTAAACCAGCGTCACACCATCGGCGGGATCTTAGAAGAGCCCTTTATTATTCACAATATAGGCACCGCGAAAGAGCGCCGCCAATGGGTACTTGAGCTGCTAGATAAAGTCGGCTTGCCCCACGATGCGGTCAACCGCTACCCGCATGAGTTTTCGGGCGGTCAGCGCCAGCGGATTGGTATTGCGCGGGCGATTGCCCTTAAACCGAAACTGCTTATTTGTGATGAATCCGTCTCCGCCTTGGATGTATCGGTGCAGGCCCAGATTCTTAACCTGTTGCTGAAACTCCAGCAAGAGATGAACTTGGCGATGATTTTTATCTCCCACGACTTATCGGTGGTTCGTCATATCTCCGATAAGGTGGCAGTGATGTACTTTGGTCATGTGGTGGAAGAGGGTCCGACCGAAACCGTCTATCATCAGCCGCAGCATGAGTACACGCAAAAGTTACTCTCTGCCATTCCGATCACCCACCCTAAATACCGCAAGCACAAGCGCCGCGCTGAGCAGCCGGCCGCTGACGCGGACGCAAGGGATGAGGCGGTGGACGAAAAAAAGCCTGAAACCACCCGCTAGTTCTGTTTCCCCACCCTGTTTCAGGGTGGGCATCGGCTCATGCTTGCGCTTTTGTCGAGGATGCTAGCCCGATAACCGCCAATGTGGTGTGTCTCACACTTCTTCCTCTTTGCTTTATCCTTGTGACAAATTAATCAATAACTGTGAGTGCGATCTCTGTTCATGCATCAGTGTTACCGGTAACTTTACGGCGTAGAAGGTTGGTAACATAACAATTACATCCAGCGTTTCGACCACTCGCATTCCAGCTTGATGGAATAAATGGAAATAAAACAAGGACATCCTACTATGAAAGCAATAACGAAAACCCTGCTCGCTGCCTCTATCTCTGGCTTGTTCTCTGTGTCAGCGATGGCGGCGGATTTTAATCTGAAAATCCAATCCTCTGATCCCTCAGGTGATCTCAACTTTAAGGTTCAGCAGCGCTGGGCGGATCGTGTTGAGACCATGTCTGATGGCCAAATCAATATCGATTTATTGCCTGTCGGCTCTGTGGTGAAACACACCGAGACCCTTGGGGCGATAAAAATGGGGATCCTGGACGGCCATGTCACCGCCACGGGCTACTTTTCGGGCAAAGATCCGGCCTTTGGCTTGATTGGTAATATGGTCGGTGCCTGGTCCGATACCACCCAGCTGCTGCAATACATGAATTACGGTGGCGGGAATGAGCTGATGACTGAGCTTTACGCTCCGTACGGCGTGCAGTTTGTAGGCGCATCGACCACAGGCGTTGAGTCGTTTATTTCCAAAAAACCGATTGATGGCGTGGCTGATCTGAAAGGGCTCAAACTGCGTGCCCCGGAAGGCTTGGTGCAGCAAGTGTTTGCCGCCGCTGGCGCCACACCGGTTAACTTGCCGGGCTCGGAAGTCTTTACCGGTCTGAGTAAAGGGGTGATTGATGCGGCCGATTACACCGTGTTTTCCACCAACCAAAAAGCGGGCATGAATGATATTGCACCGCACCCAGTGCAACCAGGCTTCCACTCGCTGCCACTGATTGATATCTCTATTGCGCAGAAAAAATGGGACAAGATGCCGGAAGACTTGCAGACCATTTTGAAAACCTCTGTTCGTGACTTTTCTTACGACATGACCACCCAACTGAAAATGGCAGATATGGCAGCTGTGAAAGAGGCCAAAGCCAACCCAGAGATCACTATCCACGATTGGTCTGACGAAGAGCGCAAGAAGTTTCGTGAAATTGCCAAAACCCAATGGAAAGTGTTTGCCGAGCGCTCACCGAATGCACAAAAAGTGTATGACTCAGTGACCGAGTTCTTAGAAACCAATGGCTTGTTGTAAGCATTCATCCTTGTCTTGTCAGTGATAGGAGGGCATCGCCCTCCTGATTGTGGACCTATTTTATGACTGAACAAACACCTCATACCCCGCCCGAGACCGACGAGCACCCAAGAAACGTACTCGATAGAGCGATCATTAAGGTGAGCCACCTATTAAGTTGGTTGTTTATCGCCACCGTCTTTATCTCTTTTTATGAAGTGGTGATGCGCTACCTGTTTGATTCGCCCACCACCTGGGTGCATGAAACGGCCTCATTTATCGGCGGCTCCTTGTTCATTATCGGTGGTATTTATGCCTTTGCGGCCAATCGCCATGTGCGTGTGGTCTTAGTTTACGACGCGGTGTCGTCACAAACGCGCAAATACCTCAACCTGGTTCATCACCTCGTAGGGCTCGCGTTTGCCAGTATGCTGGCTTATTCATCCTACTCGCTTGCCAAGGAAGCCTGGTTTGCACCTTGGGGCGAATTACGGCTTGAGACCTCGGGGTCTGTGCTTAATGCTCCCTATCCGGCGCTGCTTAAAGGGCTGATTTTTATCGCGCTGTGTATTCTCGTGATCCAGTTTGTATTGCATCTCATCCAAGAGCTGATGGGACTGAGGAACAAAGACGATGTTTGATTTATCTTCGATTGGACTGGCATGGGGAAGCCTGCTCATGCTGGTGATGCTGATTGGACTGCTGCTCACTGGGATGCAATTGGCGTTTGTGTCTGGGTTTGTGGCGATCTTTTTTACCCTCTTTTGGTTTGGCCCCGAGGCGATGCCATTAATTGCCAGCCGTACCTACAGTTTTGCCTCTGGTTACGTCTTTTTAGCCGTGCCGATGTTCGTGTTGATGGCAGCACTGCTTGACCGTTCAGGCATTGCCAAAGATCTTTTCGATGCCATGAAGTCCCTAGGGCGCAAGGTGAGAGGCGGGGTCGCGGTACAAACCATTTTAGTCGCGGTGTTGCTGGCTTCTATGTCTGGCGTGATTGGCGGTGAAACCGTGTTATTGGGGATCTTGGCGTTACCGCAAATGCTCCGCCTTGGTTATGATCGCAAACTGGCGATCGGGACCACCTGTGCCGGGGGCGCGCTCGGGACCATGCTGCCGCCCAGTATCGTACTGATTATTTACGGCATGACCGCCAGTGTATCGATTGGCGATTTGTTCAAGGCATCCTTTCTCCCCGCCTTTATTCTCGCCGCTTGTTACATCGCTTACGTGTTGATTCGTTGTAAGTTAAACCCGTCACTGGCGCCGATCCCAAGTGACAGCGGCGAAGACGACGAGCCGCAAGTGAGCTACTTTAAAGCGCTGTTTTTCCCACTTTTCTCGGTAGCGGTGGTGCTTGGCAGTATTTACACCGGGGTGGCCTCGGTCACTGAAGCCTCGGCGCTTGGCGTGGTGGGGATCATGCTGTCTGCGATTGTCCGTGGTGAGATGAATCTTTCGATGCTCAAAGAGAGCGCGATTGCCACCATGCGCACTTGCGGGATGATCATGTGGATTGGCATTGGTGCCAGCGCCCTGGTGGGAATCTACAACCTGATGGGCGGGATTGATTTTGTTGAACAAGTGATCCTGAGCCTAAGTGGCGGCAGTGCGATAGGTACCTTGCTTATCATGATGGTGATCTTACTCGTCTTAGGGATGTTTCTAGACTGGGTCGGGGTGGCGCTGTTAACCATGCCGATCTTTGTGCCCATCATCACCGGGCTTGGTTTTGACCCCATTTGGTTCGGGGTGGTGTTCTGCCTCAACATGCAGGTGTCGTTCCTTTCGCCACCATTTGGACCCGCTGCCTTCTATCTTAAATCGGTCGCCCCGAAAGACATTAGTCTTGGTGAGATTTTTACCTCACTCCTGCCTTTTATCGCTCTGCAAGTGTTCGTGCTGTCATTGGTGATTATCTTCCCTGAGTTGGCAATGTGGTGGCAATGATCATGGTATTAAAACAGCAATATCGAGTTCTCAAGATGTTATCGCTGGCGTGTGGCCTGGCTAAGGGTTGTGGTGTGTAATGAAAGTAAAAAAACTATTAATCATGGGGGTTTCAGGGTGCGGCAAAAGCCTGATTGGCAGTGAAATTGCCCGTGCACTCGACCTGCCTTTTTATGACGGTGACGATTATCATCCCGCTGACAATGTAGAAAAAATGCGGCAAGGGATCCCACTGACTGATGCTGACCGTAGTGGCTGGTTGCGCACCTTGAACCGTCTGTACACCGACAACGAAGCGGCGGTGATTGCCTGCTCAGCATTAAAACCGGAGTACCGTGACGTTCTGCGACAAAACAACCCAGAGTTAGTGATTGTCTACCTGCAAGGGGATTACGCCACGATTTGGTCACGGCTACAAAAACGGGCTAACCACTATTTTCATGGTGAAGCCATGCTGCGTAGCCAATTTGACGCCTTGGTTGAGCCCAGCGCCGAAGAGGCCTTGTTTGTCGATATCTCTTACCCCGTCGACACCGTGGTCGCGCACGCGTTGCAACAAATAAAGGAGATGGAGTCATGATGCCATCACAGATAAGTCTGATTGGATTAGGTGTGATGGGGAAAAGCCTGGCTTTAAACCTTGTCGATCATGGCTTTAATGTCGCAGGCTTTGATATTGATCCGCATCACCGGCAAGCGGCGCGCGAGGCCGCGTTACCCCTGAATCAGGCGTCGGGAAAAGGCCAGCTAACGGTGGTCGATTCGCTATCTCAGCTGCTGGCCTGTTTGCAAACGCCGCGTGTTATCGCCTTGTCGGTGCCCGCCGGCGAAGTTGTTGATCGGGTGATCGATGAGTTGTTGGCGGCGGGCCTGGCACCTGACGATATTGTTATCGATACCGGCAACAGCCTGTGGACAGATAGTGAGCGGCGCGCCCGCGACTACCAAGGGCAGTTGCGCTTTTTTAACACCGCCATCTCCGGTGGGGAAGTGGGCGCGCGTACCGGCCCCTCGCTGATGGCCAGTGGCGATGCGTCAGCGTGGGCGCAGGTTAAACCCATGTGGTTGGCGATTGCGGCAAAAGTGGATCACACCGGTCAGCCTGTGGGCCAGTTTGAGCAGGGGGAGCCGTGTGCCGCTTATTTAGGCGGGGCGGGTGTGGGTCATTATGTCAAGATGGTACATAACGGCATTGAATATGCGGACATGCAGTTAATTGCGGAAGCGTATCATTTTATGTCGCAAGCACTAGGACTGTCGGCGGTAGAAATTGGCCAATGTTTTGCTCGTTGGAACCAAGGGCCGCTCAATAGCTACTTGATGGCAATCAGCGCCGAGATCTTACAAACCCCAGACCCTATCACAGGTAAGCCGTTCGTCGAGGTGGTGCTGGATAAAGCCGGTCAAAAGGGAACAGGCATGTGGACGGCAGTGAATGCGCTGCAAACTGGTGTCGCGGCCCCGACCATTGCCCAGGCGGTGTTTGCACGCGCCCAAAGTGGTTTAAAAGCGGTGCGAGTCGCGGCAGCGAAAACCCGTACCAACTCAGCGGCTGTTGCGTATGATGATATTGATACGCAGCTTGAAAACCTACACGACGCCCTGTATTGCGCCAAATTGTCGGTGTATGCCCAAGGGTTTGATCTGATCAACACCACCGCCCAGCAACAAGGTTGGACACTGGATTTTGCGCAAATTGCCAAGATTTGGCGGGCAGGGTGCATTATCCGCGCACAATGTTTAAGCGAGATTGCCAGCGCGTATCAACAGACGCCAGATGTCGCTAACTTGCTTCTCGTCGCGCCCTTTGCCGAGGCGGTGAGCCGCCAAGCTTCCGGCTGGCGTGCGACCGCTGCCAGTGCCGCGCAAGCGGCGGTGCCTATTCCCGCGATGGCGGCGTCATTGAGTTACTTTGATGCTCTTTATAGCGAGGTGTTACCCGCTAACTTGCTTCAGGCTCAGCGCGACTATTTTGGCGCTCATGGTTATGCACGTGTGGATGACGATGAGTCACGCCAGTACCATTTGACCTGGAGTGAGCAGCCAAAGCGCCAACAAACACGATAATAAAAGGCGCGCTGTGATGGGCGCGCCTTTTTGTTACACGTAACAACAAAAAGGGCCAAAGAGTGGGTATGATGGAGCCAAAACAAGACTGCATCAACGAAAGACCCAGATGGCGAATAAGAAAAAGCGACCGACATTACAAGACATTGCCGACCGAGTCGGCGTCACCAAAATGACAGTAAGCCGCTGTTTGCGCGATCCGGCGATGGTCTCGGACGCCGCCCGTGAAAAAATCCAATTAGCAGTAGAGGAGCTGGGTTACATTCCCAATCGTGCCCCCGATATTCTCTCCAATGCAAAATCCCATGCAATTGGCGTACTGGTGCCTTCGCTGACTAACCAAGTCTTTGCCGAAGTGATCCGCGGGATTGAATCCGTCACCTCACCAGAGGGCTATCAAACCATGATTGCCCACTATAGCTACAGCGCCGCGCTCGAGGAGCAGAGTATTGAGTCTTTGCTCTCGTATAACGTCGATGCGATCATTTTGTCCGAAAATGTCCATACCGATAGAGCGCGCAAAATGCTGCAAACCGCCTCGATTCCGGTGATTGAAATCATGGACAGCGTGTCGCCACGCATCGAGCAAGCGGTCGGTTTTGACAACACCAAAGCCTCGCGGGATATGACCAACGCCCTGATTGAAAAAGGGCGCCAATGCATTGCATATTTTGCCGCCCGTATGGATGAGCGCACGCGCTTAAAGCTTGAGGGTTATCATCAAGCGATTGCTCAAACCCAACAAGCGCCGATCAGCCTGCAAACTGAAGACGCCTCGTCATTTACCTTAGGGGCCAAGTTACTCGGCCAGATCCTCGAGTTACATCCCGAGGTGGATGGCATTGTTTGCACCAACGATGACCTGGCGATTGGCGCTTTATATGAATGCCAACGACGCGGGATCAAGGTGCCGGAACACATTGCGATTGCCGGTTTTCACGGTCACGACATCAGCCAAGCCATGCTCCCCAAACTGGCGACAGTGATCACCCCCCGAGAAGAAATCGGCCGCGTCGCCGCCACCGAGCTTATCTCCCGACTCCGCGGCGCCGACACCTGGCCGAGCCACATCGATCTTGGCTACCGCATCGAACACGGGGAGAGTATTTGAGGCAGGAGCCATAGCACAGCGGTGGGGCGTTGTCTGTGAAAGCGTTAACCGCTATTTATCGCCAGCGTGAGCCTGGTTGCCAGCAAGCGCATGAGCAAGCGGATCGTACTTGCCCCAGTGGCTGCGATCCGGCATCACGCTATTTGCATCAGCCTCACGATAATGCTGCTTCCTTTGTTCAGTTATTTAAGCGCTCTGTAGCAGCCAATAGCCGTCGTGAAGTGTTATTAGCAAAAAATATCGTTGAGTTTTGATTGGCTGAAAGCCTTTGTGCCCGCCTCTAGGTCTACACATTGTTACCTATTAAGTCACTTTGTGTAGACCTCAGATGAGAGTGTGACTTAACTCTTTGTTGCTATTGTTTGAAAAGTATAGAAAAGTGATCCTTTCATAGCGCCTACAACCCGTGGTTTGTAAGGTGAAACTGGCTCATCACGTGGAAGGAAAAATGCAGCAGGTCGGAATTTATGAGCAGCTGGTAACGCAGCTTATTGAGAGCCGTATTGATCGAGAAAGATTTTATGTTGGCGAGCGAGCGCTTACCAGCAACGAGGCGTCAGTTTGGTTGTCTCGTTTTTTATCGCATGTTTTGCACCATGTACTCGACGCCGTGCCTGCCAGTGATGATCGCCTAGAGCAGCAAATCACACTATCCAACCAATTCTTGCTTTGGCTGAAAACCCAGATCCACGATAAAGACATTATCGACGATAATTTGCTCGCGAGTCAGGGAAAAATCCTGACGGCCCTTTATGAGTTTGAAAACCCGATAGCATCTGATTTAGCGCGCTATGTGCAAGATATTTTCCCACTCACCGGCTTAACGCAGAGTGAGCTTTTTTGTGGCAGTAATGCGGGTCTTTCATTGGAGTCAGAGCTGAAAAGAGAGATTTTATCCGCAGACAAAATCTATTGGTTGGTATCATTCATCAAGTGGGCGGGGATAAGAATTTTCCGTAAAGAGCTGGAAGCCTTTACTCGCAGTGGCCGCGAGTTAAAGGTCATCACCACGTCATACATGGGCGCGACAGATGCGAAAGCGGTGGAGTACTTAGCCAGCTTACCCAATACCGAGGTGAAGTTAAGCTACAATACCGAGCGCGAGCGTCTGCATGCAAAAAGCTATTTGTTTTTACGCGAGACCGGCTATCACACCGGTTATATCGGATCGTCAAACCTCTCTCACTCTGCACTGACGAATGGGTTGGAGTGGAATCTCAAAATTACCTCGCAAGAAATTCCCCACATTATCAATAAATCACTCAGCACCTTTGAAACGTATTGGGCGTCGAATGAATTTGAACGATTTGACGGAGATGCAAAAAGTACCGAAAAACTGAATCAGGCCCTTCGGCAGCAGCGTAGTGGTGACGAGGATAGTGCTACGTTTTTCTTCGATCTCTCTCCTTTCCCGCACCAACGTGAAATTCTGGAGCAGCTGACGGTTGAACGTCAGACGCATCAGCGTTTTCGCAATTTAGTGGTGGCGGCAACAGGCACTGGTAAGACACTGATCTCTGCGTTTGATTTTGCCCGTTTTTTGAAAAAACACCCTGATGCCAACTTTTTATTTGTGGCTCATCGTGAAGAAATCCTTAAGCAGGCGCGTGCGGCCTATCGAGGCGTATTACGTAACAGTACCTTTGGCGAGCTGTGGGTCGGTGGTCACACGCCAGATCATTACAGGCAGCTATTTGTCTCGATTCAAACATTGAACAACCAGCTCGATACGCTCAACTTGACGGCCGATTACTATGACTACATTGTGATTGATGAAGTGCATCATATTGCGGCGAGCAGTTATCGAGCGGTTTTGCACCACTTTTCGCCGTCAATACTACTGGGTCTGACGGCGACACCCGAGCGTCACGATGGCGGCGATATTCTCGCGGATTTTGGTGGTGTTATTGCGGCTGAGATTCGGTTGCCAGAGGCGATTAACCGTCGTCATCTTTGCCCATTCCAATATTTTGGTATTGATGATGATACCGATCTACGGACCATTCCTTGGCAGCGTGGCCGCTATGATATTGCACAGCTGACTAACCTCTATACCTCCAACCAAGCACGGGTGGATAAGATATTACTCAGCATGAACGAGATCATCACGAGTCTTAGCCGTATGAAAGCACTCGCTTTTTGTGTGAGTAAAGAACACGCTCAATACATGGCTCAACAGTTTTCACTGCAAGGGCTTAAGGCGGATGTGTTAACCAGCGACAATCGGCATGAGCGCCAGCGAAAGCAGCAATCGCTGCGCGCCGGTGAGGTCAATGTGCTTTGTGTGGTTGATATTTTCAACGAGGGGGTCGATATCCCTGAAGTAGATACCTTATTGTTTCTGCGTCCCACCGAGAGTTTAACCATTTTCCTTCAGCAACTAGGCCGCGGTTTACGGTTAGCCGAGGGCAAAGAGTGCTGCACCGTCCTCGATTTTGTCGGTCATTCGCGTCCCGAGTATGACTTTGCAAACAAGTTTCGGGCGCTGGTGGGTAAGAGCGCTCGTGCGATTAACCGTGAGATTGAGCAAGGCTTTCCCCATGCGCCTTTGGGCTGTCGCATTGAGCTTACTAAGCGCACCCAAGAAATGGTCTTGGATAACATTAGCAAAGCGTCTCTAACGTTAAGGCGCTTAGTGGCAATGGTTCGGCAATATCCTCAGCACACCCATCTGCCGATGACGCTAGCGAACTTTCTAACCTTGTATCCGCATATTGATTTGAACGAACTATACAAGCGAGGCTGCTGGTCAGAATTGGTGTTCAAAGCAGATCTGCAGGTCAATGATTATTCTGTTGATGAAAGTGCATTTAAAACAATCAAGAAAGCGATATTTCAGCGGATTTTAACCACGGATGATCATGCGTATCTAGAGTTTTTAAAGCAGCTTTGCCAAACAGACTTTGCGCCTGATACGGGTAACGAACGGCATCTACTCATGTGCCATTATGATGTTTGGCAACAAACAGGGCCAGCTCTTGGCTTTTCATCCATTGCGCAAAGCTTTGCCGCGTTAAAACGGCTGGGCATCAAAGCAGAATTAATGGATGTGGTGAACTGGAAACTGGCACAAACCAAGCATGAGCAGTTAAGGATGGACGATTTACCTGATGTGCCATTACGGCTTCATGCTCGATATGCGCGTGAGCAAATCTTGGTTGGGTTTGGCGCTACCACCTTGGAGCGGCAGCCACCTGCACGAGAGGGGCTCTATGCGCTGAAAGATCAAAACATTGAGTTGTTATTTGTCACCTTGGATAAAAATGAAAAGCAATTTTCCCCGACGACCATGTATCACGATTATGCGATCAACGCATCACGCTTTCACTGGCAGTCGCAAAACAGCTCGCGCCCAGATAAAGGCCGAGGCAAAGATTACATTCAACATCAAAAGATAGGGAAGCGCCTGTTTTTGTTTGTACGAGAGCAAACTAAAGATGAATTCGGGCGTACCATGGGATTTGTGAATTTTGGCGAAGTGAATTATATCTCACACACCGGCTCTCAGCCGATGAATATTACGTGGGAGCTGGTCACCCCGATGCCAAACTTTATGTGGCAGCAAGCGGCGAAGTTGGCGGTAGGCTAGGGGATAGCGAATCTTTTGTAGACACTGGTTGGATGATTAATGTGGGAGGGTAGAGCAAGCGATGACTGAGAATACGTGGGCATTGATTGGGCTCTGGCTATTTTTTACTGCGGTATTCGCGTGGTGTGGGCTCAGCCTAAAAATCCAAAAAATGAGTCAAAACAGTGAAAAGCGGGATAACACAAGCGGTTAATACAGATTTACTTTACCGCTCCCACCAAAGGGGTCTATTCGCATAACGCTATAGGCGATACAAAACAACCCGACATGTAGAGCCGAGCTGTCTTTATGTGACTGATAGTTAAGAGCCGCGAATCGCTATTTATCACTCAATATTCTGGATCTGAATGTGGGTTTTATTTAAATTCTTATATATATCAGTCGCTTATGATGGATTGTTTCTTGAATGTCGATTGTTACCCACCATGTTACCCACCTCTTGGTGAGGTGGCATATTTTGTAGCGAAATGGGGCTAGTCATTGTTGTCATTGAAAAGACCGTTGGTCACCAGCTACCAGGGATGTTCAGGGGTGTACAACCACTATGATAACCTTGATGAACAGCGGACGTCTTAGAGGCTTGGGGCGATAAGTTTCTTTCTTTAACGCAGGAGAATGTTCACCCGTTACCATCGGCTAAAACAAGCTAGCAGGGGCTTGTAGGCTGGCAGCGAGAGCCAGCCTCTTCATGCTCAAACGCATCATTACCAAACGCTCTGTGTCAGTCTTTTATTTCAAAACCGGACCGTTCCCCTTCTTCACGAATCAATGTCTCTACAAGCTCGTTGATACGCATTCCTTTTCTATCTGCTAGTTCGTCGAGCATCGTTTTTGCCGTTTTAGTTAAGCTGATACTGTAAGGCTTTTTTCCGTTCTTCTTATCTCTGAACTTCTTTTGGCTCCAAGCCCTTTTCATATTTAAGATGAGCAAGTTCTTTTTGTCTAAGTTCTCGCTCAGTAAGTCAAAGCCTGTGATTAGCGCTTGTTTCTTGTCACTCTTCGCTAAGAACCTGAGCAGTCTACCACTGAAAAAATATTGAGAAGTCAGATAATCCCAAGCCCAATCAATTTGGATCTCGTTATCAGTGATCCACTTCACTATCCGTTTGTCACTCTCTATCTCTCGCCATTCTTGTACCAGGAGTTTGTTGACCCTTCCAACTTTCTTGTTACTCATTTCAGAGAATACAAAGCAGTTTTCAATCTCCTCTCTGATTCTTTTTATGTCTAAGGATAATTCATTGAGTTCTTTTCCTGATATCGTTGTTGTCTTTCTTTCTTCTCTGTCATGGAGGTCTATAAGCATATTTCGCGACAAAGCCCCATGAATATCCTTTCTATGTTTTTTCATAAAAACCAAGGCCCAGTATAGAAATCTTGGCTCAGCTTCTTTTATCCAATCGAGATCGCCGTTTTCTTTTCTGCTATTTATGAACGCCTTCTTCATTTTTTTAGCAAGATCAGAATACTCTCTTGTGCTTGCTATTTTTTCATCTGCTTCTTCGAATGTGATGTCTGGGTCCATCAAGAATGAATGCTTTTTTATTCCTAGGTTTTCTTGCAAGTATTTAATGTAAAAAATCCGCTCCTTTGATGAGCGTATTTTTAACTGTGTTTTGAGGGGTTCAGGTTCTACAGTATTACTGGTCATTACCATTACCATTACCTTGTAACTAAATATGCCCTATATCGTACATTACTAAACTATTACTGTGTAGTATTTATAGTGGTTTTATGACAAGTGTCTCGTGGTTTTACACAGTGTTTGTCGTGGTTCTAAGCCAACTTTATAGTGGTTTTAGAGTGATTTTATTAAAGGGGTACACCCATATAAACCGCTATGAGACTGGGTTTTTTATTCCTGTAGATAGGATGTCATAACTTCCACATGCTCAGATCATCGGTGAGAGAGGGAGAGACTAGGTTGGCTGGTGGGTGACATCGTCACAGTGGGAGGGGGATTTGTCGGTATAGTAATATACGTATTAGCTCTTCTCTTCATATACCCATTACCTGTAAAGCAGATAAGGTAAAAAATAATGTAGTCAGTGTTCCTTTGTAGAACTCAAAGAGGAACATAAAATGAATCAAAATACCTATGAGGGGTTTCCCATTCTCCTACCTGTTAATGAATGTAAGGGAAGGTATTTAGATAAAATAAGAGAGGTGTTAGCTGATGGATATCATGACTATAAAAACCTCACTATTGCTCGTCTTGACTTAAGGTTTCCAGCTATTGATGAGTCTGATGACTTTCTGATGCGTGATGAGGTGTTTTCGTTAAGACGGAGGAGAAAAGATACCGTTAAAGTTTTTATTCGAGCTATTGAATTAGAAATGGCAAAGCAAGAGTGTGAGAAGCGAGCGAAGGGTAAGCGGGTGCATCGTTGTAAGGTGCGATATGTATGGGCAAGAGAGCGCGATGGTTCACACAACGACCACTATCATTTCGCGTTGGTTTTAAATAAGGATAGGTTTTACCGTTGGGGAAAGTTTGAGAATGTTGAGTGCGGTGATGGTTTATATAATATCATTGTACGTGCCTGGGCGAAGGCAATCGGCCTGTGTAACAATCAAGCGATGGGGTTAGTGCATATCCCTGATAATAGTATTTACTACCTTCACGGACGTCCTGAGAGCTCTGAACGCGCTGAGCAGGAGTATAAAGATATATTCTATCGACTAAGTTATTTAGCCAAAAAAAGAACCAAGCGTCGCAACGAGGGATTTCGTTGCTTTGGTTCTAGCACCAAGTGAGCGGTGCGAATCGTTTTTTATTGATGATATATATTTAAAATCCCGTCGGCCGTACTGTCATGGTGCGGCCTTATTTCATATCTCTAAGGCAATAAAATCATTGTCGACATCCTCCTGTGTAATACCAATATAACGAAGCGTGATGCCTTCTGAGGTATGGCGCAGCATTTTCATCACCCGACCAATATCTTTTGTGGCTTGATACAGCATATAACCGCGTGTTTTTCGCATTGAGTGCGTCCCTAACGAGAGGTTGAGCTCTTGCCCAACCTGTTGAAAGGCCAGAGTAACAGCACGCCGAGAGAGCGGTTTAGGCGGCAACTGCTTAATCTGCTGACAGCGGTGAGATTGAAACAGGTAGACGTGGTCAGGATGGTCTGCCCGTATCTTTTCAATGCGCGCCAGTGTTTTGGAGTTGAGCTGGATATCAGCAATCTTACCTGTCTTACGCTCTTTGATTCGCAACCGGTCACCGTGGATGTCGTCGAACCGAATGGCAAGCAGATCGGAGATACGTAACGCCAGGTTTAACCCGATATACCAGACGTCAGCCATTTGGCGGTGATAACGAATACTCAATAGATGACCGATAAGATGAACAGTCTCAGCGTCTTTGATGGCTTGAACTTCTGACATGGCTTACTTCCTTTTTTCTTCACAGAGAGAGGTTTTGAGAAGCACAGCACGACAGCGACAGCCGGACCCTTGTTGCGCCTGGGTTGGCTGCTTCCCGTTTTAACATAATGAGAAGCAGGGAAAGGTATCGCTGCCTGTGTGCTTGTGTGGCGTGTAAAAATGGCCTGCGAAGCCGCTACACGACTGGGATCCAGCCTCGCTCGGCGAAAGACACACAGTCTTCACCGACAACCACATGATCTAAAACGCGAACATCGATAAGGCCCAACGCCTTGATCAACTTGTCAGTGATGTGACGGTCTGCCTGTGACGGCTCGGCAATCCCCGAGGGATGGTTGTGCGCAAAGATAACGGCGGCTGCATTGTGGCTCAGTGCCGCTTTCGCCACTTCGCGTGGATAGATAGACGCGGCATCAATGGTGCCAAAGAACAGGATATCGAACTGGATCAGCCGATGTTGGTTATCCAGCAGCATCAACGCAAACACTTCACGATCGTACGCGCCGAGTTTGAGCTTTAGGTATTCCATCACGTTGTTAGGGCTCGTGAAGGTGCCTTCGCGTTTGTACTTTTGTGCCAGTGCTTCTGCCGCGTGCTCTAAGAGCTGGTTCAAATCAGATGGCTGGTGGGCAGGGTAGTTGTCTGCAGGGGTAAACAGAGGAGTGTGTGACGTACGCATAGGGAGTCTCCTTTAAGTGATTGATGTGGCTATGCGTATCGATGACATATATCTGAAATCAGGTTGGTTAGGGGAGTGGATACCCCAAAAGCTAATCACGGTAAAAATTAACGCATGGGGACTTGTTATGAGTTGAACTACCTAACAAGGACCAATCATGAAGTTTTTAAAACTACAACAAGTTATGGAAAAGACCTCACTGTGCAGCAGTAGCATCTACAACTTGATGAAAGAAGGTGACTTCCCCAAAAACATCTCCGTGATGGGTAAGCGTAAGGCCTGGTTGGAGAGTGAAGTCGAGGAGTGGATGCTGAGTAAGCTTGAAGAGTGTGAGGGGTGACAATGGTTAACCGTGGTTTGGTTACCCCTTGGGTTGATGACGCCGCCATCCAGAACGAGTATTACAAAACACATCATGGCAAACGAGGCAGAGGGTTTACGTTTACCGATGGTGCCATTGAAACAGCACTGATGGTTAAAGGCATTTTCAAGCTCCCTCTTCGCGCCCTTCAAGGCTTTCTCGACTCGATATTTGGTTTGATGGATGTACCGCTAAAATCGCCGTCATACAGTTGTATCAGTAAACGGGCGAAGACGGTTGAGGTTAACTACCGATTACCCAGTCGTGGGCCCGTTGCTCACGTCGTCATTGATGCCACCGGTTTAAAAGTGTTCGGCGAGGGAGAGTGGAAAATGCGCAAACATGGCAAGGAAAAACGCCGTGTTTGGCGCAAGCTGCATCTCGCGATTGACGACAGTACACATGAAGTGATTTCTGCCGTCGTTAGCTTAGCGTCTGTTGGTGACAATGAAGCCTTGCCGACGCTGCTCAACCCGCTACGCCGAAAAATCGCCCAAGTCAGTGCTCCAAGTCAGTGCTGATGGGGCCTATGATCCCAAAGCCTGTTATCAAGTGTTCAGGAAAAAAGGCATCAAACCGGCCATTCCACCACGCAGCAATGCGGGTTACTGGGAAGACGGCTATCCTCGTAATGAAGCCGTCGGTGCCTGGAAATCAGGTGACTTGGAAGACTGGAAACAAGAAGAGGGGTATTACTAACGTGCTCTATCAGAAGCTGGAATGTTTCGATACAAAACGTACTCAGCCCTTATCTGACTCTGCGCAATTACAATGCACAATTTGGCGAAGCATTGGCCAACGTGAAAGCGATGGACAAAGTCAATCAACTCGGTATGCCTGTTAGTTACCGAGTTGATTGATGGGGGCAACCCCATTGGGATCAGTGCGTTAGGTGAATAATTTGATCAACAACGCCAACTAATACTTTTGTCTAATGTAATTATTGTGTTAAATTTAATACAGTTGATATGTAACGAGTTGTACAAAACTTGATTGCATATTATTTAACTATTTACATTATAAAGAAACTAAACGATTGGTTATCCCATCTCCATCAGATGGAATAATAAAGGTTAGTTATAATCTGGAGGAGCAATGTCAACACAATTAGATAGTAACGTGGATAAGCTAGACTTTTTTTTATCT
Organism: Salinivibrio sp. KP-1; assembly: GCF_000968645.1. Taxonomy (NCBI): domain Bacteria; kingdom Pseudomonadati; phylum Pseudomonadota; class Gammaproteobacteria; order Vibrionales; family Vibrionaceae; genus Salinivibrio; species Salinivibrio sp. KP-1. The sequence goes on from NZ_LAQR01000036.1 coordinate 64,617, forward strand.
GAGTTGGAGTTTCACTCTATCTTCAATAATCCGTACTTTACTTATCTCTCTGAGCATAAATGGTCACCCACTACATATGAGCTTTTCCGAGCTAACTTTTTCTTTCGAACTGAATTGACAGTAAAGGGTATTGCACACGTATGTTCACGATCGGCTGCAATAAATGACATGGACACGCTGATTCTTTTTTCCTACATACTATGTGAAGAAACAGGTATGGGTAACAAGAACCATTGCCATGAGATTTTCATGGAAAATGCCCTTAACCTGTTTGGTTCTCGAGAGTTTGGTTTGGAGCCTTTAAGTGTTAAAGATGCAAGCTTGAGCCCATACATTCTAAATGAGACCTTGCAATATCGTGAGCGAATTCTAGAGCTCATTACTGATAGTTATCCAAAGATGCTTGGAGTTGTGATGGCACTTGAAACACATGCCGACATAATGCTCACGGCGTTTAGAGAAGCCTTCCGATTCAGCAGAACAAAACTAGACACAGATACTTATTTAAAGTCCGTGGAAGTTTACTTCAATGCTCATGTCGACAATGGGGTTGAAGAAAGACATGCGGAAGACGCAAAACAATGTGTGATCAACAACTGTCGCAGCGAAGAAGATTTGAAAGACATTATCTATGGTGCCACTGAAATGCTGAAAGTACAGGAAGCCATGTGGGAAGCAATGTATACAAAAGCGGTTGAGCTTGAAAAATCAGAGCAACTTGTTGGGAGCGATAACATTCATGCGTAATTCTTCTTTCTCTTCAGCAGCAATGAACCTTCGAGAGTCCATTACCCACGGTACTAAAGCTAGGATCGCGGCCATAAATCAATCCGCTCGAGTAGGCGAAGAAGTTATTGACCTTAGTATAGGTACCTTAGATGACCTAGCTGACAACCGAATCAACGAAGCCGTAATCAGATTCATCAAAGACAATCCAAGAGCAATTCACGAGTTCGCACCAGTCAAAGGTTTTGACTTTCTGCGCCAATCCATTAGCGAAAGAGTCGAACGATTCCGTAAGGTTAAATACTCACCGGATAGTGAAATTATGGTAACCCCAGGGGGCATTAAGGGAGCGATCACAGTTGTATTCCAAACGTTTCTAAACCCTGGAGATGAAGTCATTGTTCCTTTACCAAACTGGCCACACTATGCCGATATGATTGAGCTTCATGGCGGTGTAATGAAGGGAGTGATGGTTTCTGACTTTTACAATAAAGCCCTGTCTCCTGATACTTTGGATGAAGTAATTACTGACAAGACTAAGATGGTAATTCTGGGAGATTGTGTTAATCCTTCCGGGAAAATTTATAGCTATGAAGACCAAAGGCATTTAGCCGAAGTTATTTCAAAGCACAATATCACCCGAATGAAAAAGGGTCTGCCACAGATTCAGGTTCTATTTGACTGTCCTTATGAGTCCCATATCTTGAATGGTCCTCAGACAATCTCCTCCATAACAATTAAGGTTGAACCTGGTCAAGAGTACCAAATGAAAGATTGCACATCTTTTGTAACAGGCCCTGGTAAAACCTATGGTATGCATGGAGATCGTTTAGGCTACATTTGTTCAACTGCAGAAAATATAACTTTAATGGCTAAAGTCCAGGTGAATCTCAACTCATTTTCTTCTACATATGCACAAGTAGCTACAAATGAAGCAATGCAGGAGTATATGGATGAAGTTGCTACTTCCCGAGCCATAAACTCTCGAGCAAACCTACAATGGTTCATCGAAAAGCTTAATGCGATTCCGGGCGTACGTGTTCCTAGTCCTGAAGGGGGATTTTTCATCTTTGCTGATCTTTCTGCATATGGTGAACAAATTGAACAATGTGGCTTTTCTAGTGCAGAGGAATTCATCTTGGAGCACGCAAAGGTTGCTTCAATTGGAGGTTTACACTTCGCCGAGGATGCTTCTGAGTTGAGGCATTACATACGCATGAATACTGGCCGAAGTTCTGATTGTCTCGCATTGGCAGTTGATCGAATTAATACCGCACTGCAAAGCCTATAACTTTTATTCATAACCTCGATGTGTCAATACGTTGAGGTTGTAAACGAGGTTTAATATGTCTAGTGAAGTAAAAAAGCTTTGTATAGTTGGAACTGGTTTTTCTGGGACTGCTGCATTTTTCCATCTCGTTAAATACTTAACCGAGCGAGTTAGTTTCACCACAGCCGTCGAAATCATAACAGTTGAATCGAGACCGGATAATGGACCAGGTTTTCCCTATGCTCCTGCTGAACTACTACCTGACCATCTATGTAACAATCAAGCAAAAGTAATGTCTCTGTTCGGCAATGACTTTGTTGATTGGATGGTTGCAAATAGAAGTCGTCTTTCTGAACAGTATCCCCAGTTCATTAGAGAAACACATCCAAATATACCTCCTAGCGAATGGAATCCAGATCCCGATGCATTTTATCCGAGGGCGTTATTTGGTGTTTACCTGCGTGAACGCTTCGAAAGCACACTGAAAACTGCTCAAAGCCATGGTATCTCAGTTCGAGTCCTTAACGGTTACAGGGTTATTGATGGCTGTCGACGTTCTGGAAAACTTCAGGTTACCTTGATCCAAAACAATCGTGGCACGAAAGAAGAAATCACAGGAATTGATAAGTTATTGCTGTCCATTGGTCATTGGGTACCGAAAGACACTTCCACTTTCGATAAATCCAGAATGTACCTAGATAGTCCCTACCCTTTTTCAAGACTGAAAGCATATGTCACAGAGTGGCACAAAAATCAGCCTGATCGTATTCCTCGCGTGTATGTAAAAGGAATGGGACCAAGCGGAATAGACGGGATTCTGTCTCTTGCAGGGCCTGGACGATTTATATATTCAAATCTAGGTGAAGTTGTCAGTTACCAGACACCTAAGCAAGGTGAGCGCGTTAAAATCATTGCTGGAAGTCGTTGTGGCTTCTTCCCAGCTGTTCGTGGGAAAGTGATGGACTATCAGTTTAAATACTTAATTGAAGACACATTCTCCGAACTCGAAGCGGCCTTAGATAGAAAACTCAGCCTTGATGATGTCATCAAATTAATAGATTTAGAACTACTTGAAGCAACATCTGGTAGACTCTGCTGGCAAGATGTTGTACAGCCAAAATTTGAAAATGCGTATCAAAAACTTAAGCATGATATTGAATGCCCTTTAGACAATGATTTCGTGCACACCATCTTGCTTAAAGCGCGCAGAATGAAGTTTTATCGCTTCCTCAATGACAGTGAAAAGGAAATCTACGACCGTGAGTTAGACTCACACTTTATTCGCGTAGCAGTGCCCATACCGAAACAGAACGCAGCAAAGCTTATAGCGTTGTTTGAGAGTGATGTCCTTGAGTCGATTCGAATCGGTTACGGGAAACAGAGAGAGCCCAGATTCAATGGCACGGAATACGAGATAACACTGCCAGACAGTGAGTCATGCTTTGTAGATGCAATAATTCGAGCTTCAGGGCAGAACTTCAAGCTTAATGCTCATCCTTCTCGACTTGTATCTGCACTTCTGGAGCGAGGTGAGCTAGTGGAGAACCGAGAGGGGAATTATTACACCGGAGGAATAAAGCTGGTAAGCGATGAGTCGTATCAAGTCGTTCGACTAGACAATGATACTGGTCAGTTTAAGCCTTCTCAGAACATTTACTCATATGGTGTGCTTAATCGCTATTGGCAAAATGAGAGAAATTTTTCTGCAGCTTTTATAGATGCAGCAATTTGGCTGGCTGAGGACTGGTCCTGCTTTTGTTCCAACGCATCCCATATTCCAGCTGATTTAGCTTAAAAAATTTGAAAAATTAAAAAGAGAAAACAAAATGGAAATGAAAGAGTTTTACTATGAGAATGGCATCCGAGTGAGCCTATTCAATCTCGACCATAAAGCGGTACCATTTCACTTTCACCAAACAGTTTCCGACATGATTTACTGCTCTAAAGGCTCTATCAAGATTGAATTGCCTGAAATTGGAGGGCTGTACAAAGTAGCTACTGGTAACGTATTTCAGATCCCACCCCGTGTTAAGCATAGATTTGCGAACGGGGAAGAAAACGGTCAGGCTAGCCGCTATGTTCTCCTGCAACTGGGCTGCTTTGATATTGAGTTTTTGGATGATACTTCATCCCTACAGGACATGCTCAAGGAAACAGAGCTTAAGTTAGATTCCTCCACACCTGTATACATAGAGAATCGTAAGGATGAAATCTTAACTCTCGCGAATAAATTCTCACGAAATAAACCGGATGTCCTTACTAATGAAGAAAATAATGATGTTGTCGAAGCGTTGAAGTTATTTGCTTCTGAAGGCATAACTTCGCCTTACCCGGACAAAAGAGCTGTGATTGCTTAATGGAATATGATGTTTCAAAAGTCGTCCTGATAATGCTGGTTTTTTTGATTGCTGGGACCATAAAAGGGGTGGTTGGCTTAGGCCTTCCCCCCGTTGTGCTAGGGTTGTTAACTGCTGTGATCGGCATTCATCCTGCCATGGCGATGGTTGCTCTGCCCGCATTCATCACCAACTTCTACCAGGCAGCATCGGGAAATAATGCAAAGATTCTTGGTAGAGAATATTGGGTGTTCTTTCTTTCAGCCACCTTATTCGTCGGCGTTGGTTGCTGGATGGCCTTGTCTGTTAATCATCAATATATGGCCGTAATGCTGGGTATTTTACTCACTGTATATGCGGTTGCAGGGCTTTCTAATTTTCGCTTAGTAATACAACAACGGTGGCAAAGTATTTGTGGGGCTGTAATGGGTACATGTAATGGGATCTTCACTGGCTTAACGGGTTCTTCCGCCGTGCCAGGGGTTTTCTACTTACAATCGTTAGGGTTGTCGAAAGAGCAATTGATCCAAGCTATGGGTATTCTGTTTACTTTCTCCTCAGCCGGTTTGAGTGTCGGACTGTATCTGCAAAACCAGCTAACCTTTTCATCTAGCGCCATCTCCCTCGTCGCCTTGATCCCTGCTGTTTTTGGTATGTGTATTGGCGCTCTAATACGAAAACGTCTATCCATTAAGGCTTTCCAAACAACGTTTTATATATCTTTGCTAATACTTGGCTTGTTTATCGTCCTTAAAAATAGTGGTATTTGGAGTTAGGAAACATGAATGAAACTATGAAGCTATTGAAAAGTTTAGCCGCCAAAGGTGAAGACAATGACCGTTTAGTATCTGATAAAAACAAAAAGTACCTCAACATCACTCATGATACAGGTGAGTTCCTTTCTGTGATCACAAAGGCAACCTCGGCTAAACGTATTCTGGAGATTGGTACCTCAAACGGCTACTCAACCATTTGGCTTGCTTACTCACTATGCGAAACCGGGCAAGTTATCACAATTGAATGCGACCCGGATAAAGCCCAAGAAGCACAAGCCAATTTTAAAAAAGCTAACTTGAATGAGCGCATTCGTCTTGTTAAAGGGGAAGTTAGCGATGTGCTCCCTCCGCTTAATGAACAGTTCGACCTAGTTTTTCTTGATGCCGACAGAAGTATCTACATGAATATTCTTGATGATATTCTGAGGTTGACAAAGAGAGGCGGGGTAATTATCTGCGACAACGCTATTTCTCATTATGATGAAATCAAGGATCTAATTGATTACTTCAACCGTCAACAAGGGTATACGACTTGTCTAGTCCCTGTAGGGAAAGGTGAATTTACAGTTTACAAAGGAGTTGACTAATTAAATATGTTCCATCTCAACTTCAAGAAATAATAATTCCTTTGGAAGATCCAGTAGTTAGTAAGATCGAATAAGAAACCGTCTGTTCAATTGTAATCATCCCTGTTTTAGTGGCACTCTAAATTAGAGTTTTTCCTACTTTCATGCCTTGCTAAATACTCCCAAGGGGTCAGATCATCGAGTGAGTCATGAGGGCGTTCATCGTTGTATTCCTTCATCCATTTTTCTGTCAGGTCTCGGACTTCACTTAAGGTTTTGAACACGTACATGTTGAGTATTTCTGTCCGATAAGTTCGGTTAAATCGCTCTATATAGGAGTTCTCCGTTGGTTTGCCTGGGCGAATAAATTCCAACTCAACTGCGTTCTCTTCCGCCCATTCAGCCAGCGTGGTCGAGATGAATTCAGGGCCATTATCCATGCGCAGCTTACTGGGGTACCCTCGCCAAGCAATAATGCGTTCTAGCACCCTTATAATGCGTGGTGCTGGCAGATTGAGATCTACTTCAATCGCTAGCACCTCACGGTTGAAATCGTCCACGACATTGAACGTACGAAAGCGCCTGCCGCAGAGCAAAGAGTCACTCATGAAATCGATAGACCAGCAACTGTTGATCGACTCTGGACATGCCAGTGGTGCTGGATTTCGTTTAGGTAGGCGCTTTTTTCCCTTGCGCCGTAGGTTTAGCTTGAGCGAACAGTACACTCGATGGACTCGTTTATGATTCCATCGGTGTCCCCAGCGCCTAAGTACTTTAAATAATTTGCCAAAATCGTAGGCAGGATAACGCTCTGCTGCGTCCTGCAACGTCGCGATAACCTCATCATCCCGATGCGGATCTGGTCGGTAACGATAGACTGAGTCGCTAATGCCAACTACGCGGCAGGCCATTCGCAAACTGACCTGATAGTGTTTGCGAGCGTAATCGACAAGCTCGCGCTTAACCGCTGGCCCTACAGCTTTTTTCCAGAATATCTTTAACGATACGGTGCTCAAGGCTTAGGTCGGCAAACATTTGCTTGAGCCTCCGATTCTCATCCTCAAGCTCTTTAAGCCGTTTAACATCTGACGCTTCCATCCCACCATACTTGGACTTCCAGTTGTAGTATGTTGCATCAGAGATGCCATATTCGCGACAGACTTCGTTGACCTTTCGGCCTGCTTCGACTTCCTTCAAGATCTTTACGATTTGTGTTTCTGTGTAGCGTGATTTTTTCATCATGCGTTCTCCGTTTGTTTCAGTGTAAACGGAAAAACTCTAATTGCTAATGACCAGTTTTTTGGGGAGGGTTACAGGCTGAATGCGGCTCGAATAGTAGGGGCACTATTACTTGAGGGTGCGGGGGTTGATCATGCTGCTGGAGAGTATTCACTTTCAGGTTTTTTATGGAATTCAGACACTATATATGAAAATTATATCTTTTGGTTATGTCGTCGTGCGGCAAGCCGAAATGGTAATCGTATTAGTAAAGGGGAGCTAAAGTTTGGAAGAGTAATTCAAGGTGACGGCGGCAGGTTAAAAACGACTCCCGATGTAGTATTTCATGATGTTAATGGTAATACACTTGCAGTTGCTGATGCTAAATATAAACGCCTTGGAACTCGACCGAAAGCTTCCGACACGTATCAGGTATTAGCCGCTGGACATGTGTTAGGTTGTCAACGAGTCTCGCTAACTTATCCTGTAGCTACTAATCGTGAACCAACAGTTTGGAGAGTGCCTTCCTCTTTGGGGGCTAGAGATATAGAGTTGACTACTTTACCCATAAATCTGATGAGCCTAACTGTATCGGGAGGGCAAAATGCTTTGATTGAAACAATTAGATCATGGCTAGATAAAGAATTATTCTCGATAGTTTGAATTTACGGTATCAGAATATCGGTAAGCGACCATTTATCCCCACATTCAGATAACCACTATGACCTGATATTGATATAGCTCCTTCACTATCGGAGCGATATCATGACACGCGAAGATAAGATGAAACTCTGGCAGGAGCGCCTGCAGCATCAAAAAGATAGCCAACTCACCATCGCCGCTGGTGCGAACTGCACCAAATTGCCCAATGCGCGCGTTTTTGTGCTTGTTTCATCGTACCTCTGCTCAAAAAGGTACTATGGTAATGCCCGTGTCTTATGGGTATGTGGGGTTTATCAACCGCTTACGTTCCCTCGTGCTACTCTGCTGATTGAGGACAAAGTCTGGCTATGGTCGTCAGAGACTCGTTCTTATCATTTCTAGATCCAGTGTAAGCCATTCGCTAGAGCGGAAAGTGCTTCTTTCCGCTCGTCAAAGTAATCATACCTATCGTAGATCCCTTCAACGCCTTTGAGTTTATGGTTTAGGCATCTTTCTGCAATGTGACCTGGTGTGCCTTGTCGTGCCAGTAATGTCCGGCATGTACGGCGTAAGTCGTGCACTGCAAAATGTGGCATGTCGCCCATTACATTCGGTGCAGGTTTTTTTTTGCCTGGCTCTTTACCGAATAATTTTGAAATCGCACGATTGAGCGTATCTGGGCCCATATGAGGTCGCTTGCTGGCGCGTCGGCTCGGAAAGACATAGTCTGAACCACAACCTCGGATTTTTAACTCTTCTAACCAGGTAACGACCACTGGCGCTAAAGGAATATCTAACGCAACGCCGGTTTTACTGCGCTCTTTAGGGAGCATCCATACCCCTGCTTCTAAATCAAACTCTTGCCACTTCGCTTCACATAGCTCTGATTTTCGTACCCCCAAGCAAACCAATAACGCACAAGCGAGATAGTTATCGCGACCAAAACTAGTTTGATATGCCTTTGCCGTAGAAAAAAACTGGTTTAGTTCCTCTGGGGTCAAGGCTCTATCCTTGCTGTGCTCAACACCACCAGCGTCTCTTACTGTAAAAGCTGCCGCTGGGTTGCCGTTCATAAGGTCGAGTTTGATGGCATGGTTAAAGAGTTGTTTACAGTAACCTAATGCATCGTTCGCTATTGTAGGCCTGCCAGAATTTGTAATCGCATTAATAGTAAAACGAATATCTCGCGCTGTGACTTGGTCCAGTAAGATCTCACCAATATGCGGCGCAATGTCTTTCGTGTAGATGCGTTTAGGAATATCGGGGTATTTGAGACGTTTAACGAGAGTGGGGTACCAATCTTCGAAAAGGTCGTTCACTGTTTTTATTTGTACTTGTTGGACTCGTTTTCGTTGCAAGAGCGGATCGAACCCATCCCGCAGTTGTTTCATCTTGGCGGCAGCGTCTAATCGAGCATCCTGGAGCGATACATCGCGTACCTTCCCGAGACTCATCTCTCGTCGCTTTTTGTTTGAGGTATACCGTAGCATCCAGCTGGGCAGACCGGAGGCAGGCACAACAAGGTATAAGCCACCACCGTCAGCATAGCGTTGAGTCTTCTCAGTTCTTGCTTTAATCAGCGCGTCAACTTTTTTTACCGTTAGCTTTCCCATTGCATTCTCCATACCCGCAACACGATTACCCACCACCTTACTGATAGTATAATCTCATTACCCACCATATTACCCACCATTTAGTGGTGGGTAAAGGTGGTTGACTATGTAATGCTATGGAAGTTATACAATCTCTAACTTACTGTTTTAATGTGACTGTAAGGTGGTTATGTTTAGATATGGAGTTTATTCAATATTCTGGATCTGCTCGCGCATTTGTTCGATAAGCACTTTAAGTTCGACGCCGGAGGCGGTGATCTCGGTGCTGATTGATTTGGAGGCGAGGGTGTTGGCTTCGCGGTTGAACTCTTGCATCATAAAGTCCAAGCGTCGGCCGCAGGCTCCGCCTTTTTTGAGGATTTTTCGCGCTTCTGAAACGTGTGAGTCCAAGCGGTCAAGCTCTTCCGCAACATCCACTTTTTGCGCCAGCATCACCATTTCTTGCTCAACGCGGGCTGGATCGAGTTCCACTTGTGCTTCCTCTAAGCGCGTGGTCAAACGCTCACGCTGCCACTCAATCACGGTGGGCATCTTTTCGCGTACTTTGATCACTTCAGCGCTAATCGCATCGAGTCGCTGCTCAATCAGGGCTTTCATGTTCTCGCCTTCGCTGGCACGTGCGGCGATAAAGGCATCGAGCGCGTCATCAAGGCCTGCTAATAAGGCGCGGTGTAGCTCGTCGGTGTCTTGCTCCGGCGCTTCCATCACGCCTGGCCAGTTCAGGACTTGAAACGGATTGATGTTGCCTTCACCCGCGGTCTCTTTCACCCACTTGGCGGCGTGAATCACTTGCTTGGCCAAGGCTTCATTGATGGTGAGCTTATCTTGGCTGGCTTGTGAGGTATCAAAGCGCAGGTTGCATTCCACTTTGCCGCGGGCTAGGCGTTTGCGAAAACGCTCGCGTACCACAGGCTCAAGGCTACGTAGCTGCTCAGGCATGCGAATGTAGGTTTCGAGATAGCGCTGGTTAACGGAGCGGATTTCCCAAACCGCGTTGCCCCAATCGCCCTTGAGTTCTTGACGGGCGTAGGCGGTCATACTGTGGATCATGTGTACCTGCTCTTATGTGCTGAAGGTCAATGGCAAAGATTATACGCATCCATGCCCTTGCCGTCAGCTGTCTTGGCCTGTGGGGTGGACAGGGATCGCAAGAGGGCGGAGAAACACGTATAATCGCGACCACATTCTTACAGTCAATAAGGTAACTTGCATGCGCCCAAGTGGAAGAGCACTCGACCAAATTCGTCCCGTTAGCTTTACCCGCGGTTTTACGGCCCACGCAGAAGGCTCTGTGTTGGTGTGCTTTGGTGATACCAAGGTGATCTGTAACGCCACGATTGAAGAGGGCGTGCCGCGCTTTTTAAAAGGCAAGGGCCAAGGTTGGGTGACTGCCGAGTATGGCATGTTGCCGCGTGCAACCCACACCCGTAACCGTCGTGAAGCGTCAAGCGGTAAACAAGGTGGCCGTACCGTCGAAATTCAACGTTTGATTGGCCGCAGTTTGCGCGCCGCGGTTGATTTAAAAGCACTGGGTGAGCGCACCATTACCGTTGACTGTGACGTGATTCAAGCAGATGGCGGCACGCGCACGGCGTCCATTTCGGGGGCGAGCGTCGCCCTGGCAGACGCACTTAATGCGCTGGTACGCGATGGCAAGCTCGCGGCCAACCCGATGCGTGGCCATGTGGCCGCTGTGTCAGTGGGTATTTATCAACAAACGCCGATTTGTGACCTTGAATACGTGGAGGACTCGGCGGCCGATACCGATATGAATGTGGTAATGCTCGAAGATGGCCGCATGATTGAGGTGCAGGGCACCGCCGAAGCGGAGCCGTTTACCCCCGATGAGCTAAACGCGATGCTCGCGTTGGCCAGTAAGGGCATTGATGACATTGTCGTCGCGCAAAAATCGGCACTCGCCGACGCATAACAGATTGAATAGCTCCCACATCGGGGGCTATTTTTTTATCTATCCGACCCGGGTGACATGTGGCGTGTCACCAAGACAACCAAGAGAGGAACGAATGAAAGCCTATCAGCGCCAGTTTATTGAGTTTGCCCTTGAGCGAGAGGTATTAAAGTTTGGCGAGTTTACGCTTAAATCAGGGCGGAAAAGTCCGTACTTTTTTAACGCCGGCTTGTTTAACACCGGGCGTGACTTGGCAAAACTGGGTGAATTTTATGCGGCCGCGTTGATGGATGCAGGGATTGATTACGATGTTTTGTTTGGTCCTGCGTACAAAGGGATCCCGATTGCGACCACCACCGCGGTAGCACTTGCTGCGCACCATAATGTGGATACGCCTTATTGCTTCAACCGTAAAGAAGCCAAAGACCATGGTGAGGGCGGCAACTTGGTAGGCAGCGCGCTGAGTGGCCGTGTGATGTTGGTGGATGATGTGATCACTGCAGGTACCGCTATCCGTGAGTCAATGACACTGATTCAGGCGCAAGGGGCGCAGCTTGCTGGGGTGTTGGTGGCGATTGACCGCCAAGAGCGTGGTCAAGGTGAGTTGTCGGCGATTCAAGAAGTGGAGCGTGACTTCGATTGCCAGGTGGTTTCTATCATTAGCTTGTCGGACTTGGTCGCCTATTTGGAGCAAAGCCAAGCGGATCCGGCTCATCTAGCGGCGGTGAAAGCGTACCAGGCGAGCTACGGGATTTAAGTTACAGGTGTGCAGCTGGCTGACTTGAGTGCGCCAGCTGCACTACGCTCGTTGCACTGCTATTCACTGCAGTTGATTGGTGAGCAGTTGCCAGTATTGCTCGAAATTGGCGGTCGGCAGCTGTTTAAATGACGAGCGTACGTAGCGACAAAAGCCGCCTTCTACTTGGCTAATCAATTGGCTGGCAAGCACCGCCTCATCCAATGGAAACCCCTTCCCTTCACGTAAACGACGCTCGCGCAGTACTTGCTTAAGCTGTGCCTCGACGCGCTCAAACAGCTGGTTGATACGCGCTTGCAACCTATCTTGCTCAAACATCAATGCATGACCTGTCATAATGCGCGTGAGCCCCGGGTTGCGCTCACCAAAGGCCAGCAATAATTGCAAGATCAGTTTGAGGCGCACCAAGGTATCCTTTTCTTCCTCAATGATCCGGTTGATGCGGGATAACAGGGAATCTTCAATAAATTCGATTAATCCCTCAAACATCCGCGCTTTACTGGGGAAGTGGCGATAGAGTGCCGCCTCAGACACCCCGACTTGTTCGGCGAGTTTGGCCGTGGTGATGCGTTGGCTGCCTTGGGTTGACTCCAGCATCTGCGCGAGCGCTTGGAGGATCTCTTCGCGGCGATTACTTTTTTTTGGGGCTGCCATGGGTGCGATTCCTTTGTCTTTTTATCTATCACACTGGCGACCAGTAAAGGAGGCATCATGGAGAGGTGCCGCCCAGTGTGAGTCTTTCCTCCTATCTTAGCGACGAGGTCTCTGTATTAAAAGCAAAAAGCGTGGCCATGGCGCACGCTTTTGAACTTGTATTTTTGGCTCAATATAAGCTGTTTGTATTGTGTGGTTCAGGGTTGCTTCTGACAGGCTTGTTGTAAATAGCACGCGTGAATGTGTGCCATGACATTGCGCGCTAATAAGCGTTTTTCCTCGACGGGCAGCGCCTGATCGCCGCCAGGCCAGAACAGATGTAAGGCATTGCGATCGCTGTTAAAGCCTTGATCGGATTGGGACACATCGTTAGCACAAATCATATCAAGCTTTTTGCGCGCCAGCTTGTCACGCGCGTAGGTCGCGACATCTTGGGTTTCGGCGGCAAAGCCGACCGTAAATGGACGATGTGACGTTAAGCCCGCTACCGAAGCAATAATATCGGGATTTTTTACCATGGTGACGGTCATCGCGTCTTTATCCACTTGCTTTTTCATCTTCTGTTCGGCGATGTGCTGTGGACGGTAGTCCGCGACCGCGGCACAGCCGATAAAAATATCTTGGTCGGTGATGCGCTCATGCACCGCATCATGCATCTGTTGGGCGCTGGTGACATCAATACGCGTGATTCCTGCTGGCGCTGACAGCGCAACCGGGCCAGAGACTAAGGTGACGTCGGCCCCTAAACGGGCTGCCGCCTCGGCGAGGGCATAGCCCATTTTCCCTGAACTGTGGTTAGACAGATAACGAACAGGGTCTAAGGCTTCGCGGGTAGGGCCGGCGGTAATCATCACGCGCTTGCCTGAAAGCGGTTTGGGGCCGGCCCAACGTTCGCATTCCGCCACTAAGGCCAGCGGCTCGAGCATGCGCCCAAGGCCCACATCGCCGCAAGCTTGCGCGCCACTGTCGGGGCCCCATATCAAGCAGCCGCGAGCACGCAGTCCACGTAAGTTCGCCTGAGTGGCTTGGGCGCGGTACATTTGCTGGTTCATTGCTGGCGCAATCGCCAGAGGTGCATCGGTGGCCAAGCATACGGTGGTGAGCAAATCATTGCCCATGCCTGCGTGGATCCGGGCAATCAAATCGGCAGTTGCCGGGGCAATCAGCACGAGATCCGCCCATTTAGCCAGTTCAATGTGTCCCATTGAGGCTTCGGCAGCCGGGTCGAGCAAGCTATCAGACACGGGATGCCCAGAAACGGCTTGCATGGTCAATGGCGTAATAAACTCTTTTGCGGCATGGGTCATCACCACCTTGACGGTGGCTCCACGCTCGATGAGGCGGCGGGTGAGATCGGCACACTTATAGGCGGCAATCCCGCCACCCATGCCAAGCAGAATACGTTTACCGGCCAGCGTCTGGGCTGGCTGCTGTGAACTATTGGCCATAATGCTCTGTGTGTTTGAACGACAATGACGAAACCATACCATAATCCTTAGCGCAAAAAGCTTGTTTGAGCGCATGAATCCGTATGGGGTGTGACGTGCGTTGGATGTGATATGGCTAGCGCGTGGCTGAAAGCATTGACGGTGGCACATGATAAAACCACGAGCGCGCCGCAGTTACATGGAAAAGCTATTGCGGCGTGGAGGAGGCTTACTTTAACTGGCGGCAACGTTGAAGAGGGATCACCATGAGCCTAAAAACCTTGCCGCAAGACTGTCGCCCCAGAGAGCGTTTATTAGCGCGAGGGGCGGAAAGCTTATCGGACGCCGAGCTGTTGGCGATTTTTCTACGCACCGGCGTCACAGGGATGAGTGCGGTAGCGCTGGCTGACCACCTGTTGCAGGATTTTGGCTCGCTCCGGGCGCTGATGGGCGCCGACCAAGGGGCGTTTTGTCAGCGAAAAGGACTGGGTAGCGCCAAATATGCCCAACTTCAAGCTGTGCTTGAGCTGAGCCGGCGCTATTTAAAAGAAACCTTAAGCAAAACTGACGCACTGACCAGCCCGGACCATACTCGCCGTTATCTCTCGACGTTACTGCGCGACCGGCCTCGCGAGGCCTTCTACGTTTTATTTCTCGATAATCAGCATCGCGTGATAGCCGATGAGCAACTTTTTGAAGGCACGCACAATGCGGCGAGTGTTTACCCACGAGAAATTGTTCGCCGCGCGCTCGAATTGCATGCCGCTGCACTGATTTTGGCCCATAACCACCCATCGGGCGTGGCAGAGCCGAGCCAGGCAGACCGACATATTACCGATAGAATTGCCAATGCCTTGTCATTAGTGGATGTTCGCGTGCTTGATCACCTAGTGATTGGGGACGGAGATGTGGTATCGTTCGCCGAGCGAGGTTGGTTGTTATCCCCTTAAGGATCGCCATTGGCGAAAAAAACGATCAAAAAGCGCATAAAAGGATCTGCTCGGGACTTGAGCAATGTGAATTCAGTTAGTATAATGCGCCACCTTTGATAGCCTTGACCTTCGACCTGACCTTAACGATGCAGGACTGGCGGACAAGGTTGATATCGAGCCGAAACGATTTTGGAGAGACTTTCATGTCACGAGTATGCCAAGTAACTGGCAAGCGTCCTGTAGTTGGTAACAACCGCTCTCACGCTAATAACGCCACCAAGCGTCGTTTTCTGCCGAACCTGCAAACTCATCGTTTCTGGGTAGAAAGCGAAAAACGCTTCGTTAAACTGCGTCTATCTACTAAAGGTATGCGCATCATCGACAAAAAAGGCATTGATTCTGTACTTACAGAAATGCGTGCCCGCGGTGAGAACGTATAAGAGGAATTAGAGAATGGCTAAAAACGGCGTTCGTGAGAAGATTCGTCTAGTATCCTCTGCAGGTACTGGTCACTTCTACACCACAGACAAGAACAAACGTAACATGCCTAGCAAATTCGAGATCAAAAAATTTGATCCTGTAGTTCGCAAGCACGTTATGTATAAAGAAGCCAAAATCAAGTAAATTGATCGACGCTTTGAGAAAGACCCAGCTTCGGCTGGGTTTTTTTATAACTAAAATCTGGCCGCATTTGCGGTTATACTGCGGAGGACACGCGTAACGTCCTCAGGTGAACCGACATGAAGCTAAAGCGGCAGACATGGAATAACATCCTGATTTTCTCAGTGGTGGTTTTTTTTGGCTTAATGCTGCTGCCAGATTATTTGCGCCATCAACGCCAAGCACGGGCGACGCCTGAGGGGGTAATCGCGCTGGTTGAATCGCGCAGTGAAGTGCTGTCGTTGCGGTTCTCCCATTTAACCCTGACGCGTACGTTAGAGGGGTGGCAATCGGATAAACCCCTGGTAATTAGTCCGACAGAGCTCGCTCAGCGCTGGTTGGGGCTGACTGGGACACAAATCGATGACACCACCTTGCAGTCGTTGCGACCCCAATTAACCTCTCCCCGTACGTTGGAGCTTACTCGCAGCCCTGACCAAGAGCCCATTCGTATTACCTATTATCAACAACCCCAGTTTTGGTTGATGCAAAACGAACACGGCCAATGGTTAGCCGTGTCAGTGGATAGTCGGTATCTTTTCCCGCTATCAAAGTCGTAAATATTAAGAGCTGTGTTATGCCCGAGTTACCTGAAGTAGAAGTAAGCCGTTTAGGTATCATGCCGTATGTCGAAGGGCAAACGGTCACCGAGATTACCATTCGTCAGCCCAAGCTACGCTGGCCCATCCCCGAAACGTTACAACAGTTGAAAGGCCAGGTGATACGTCGCGTCACGCGTCGCGCCAAGTATCTTTTATTGGAGACGGATGTCGGTACTGCGATTGTGCATTTGGGGATGTCAGGCAGTTTGCGGGTGCTGCCCACGTCACTGGCACCGGAAAAGCATGATCATGTTGATGTGACACTCAGCAATGGTCGCTTAATTCGTTACCACGATCCGCGGCGTTTTGGCGCCTGGTTGTGGCAGGAGGGAGATTTGCCGCATCCCGTGTTGGGAAAGCTCGGCCCTGAACCACTCACCGATGCGTTCAATTCAGATTATTTGCTGGCCAAGGCGGCAGGCAAAAAAATGGCGATGAAAAGCTTTATTATGGACAATGCAGTCGTGGTGGGCGTGGGGAATATTTACGCCAACGAATCGCTGTTTTGTGCTGGTATCCACCCTAAACGTCCTGCCGGTAGCCTGACGCAAACAGAAGCGACGGCGCTGGTGGATGAGATAAAAACGGTGTTGGCCGCGGCGATCACGCAAGGCGGTACGACGTTAAAAGACTTTACGCAGGTAGACGGGAAGGCCGGTTACTTTGCTCAAGCGCTACGCGTTTACGGAAAGTCGGGTGAGCCGTGTCCAGCCTGTGACACGACCCTTGAGCGCATAGTCATCGGCCAGCGGGCAACTGTCTTTTGCCCACAATGCCAGCCCTTATGACGACGTCTTGCTTTGCAGCTTTTCTTGTAAGGCCGTTAGCACGCTAGGCGCGACAAACTCACTGGTATCACCGCCGTGCAACGCGACTTCTTTGACCAAGGTAGAAGAAATAAACGAATGCTCCTCTGACGGAGTCAGAAAGACGCTTTCCAGTGCGGGCATCAGTCGACGATTCATATTGGCGAGTTGGAATTCATACTCAAAGTCGGAGACCGCACGCAAACCGCGCACCAGAATATTGGCTTGGTACTGTTTGGCAAAATTGACCAGCAACCCTGAAAACCCAACCACAGAGACATTGGGAAGGTGCGCGGTGACCGCTTGCGTGAGTGCCACTCGCTCACCCAGATCGAACAATGGTTTTTTGCTTGGGCTAGCCGCAATCCCCACAATCACATCATCAAACATCCTTGCTGCCCGCTCAATCAGGTCCAAATGACCATTCGTGATGGGATCAAATGTGCCTGGGTAAATCACGCGTGTATGCTGTTTGTGTGTCACGAGCTTTTCCTTAAAAACGTTGATCTGGAAAGAGGTTATCAAATCCTTGTCCATCACGCATTGTTCTTACGGTCCCGTGAGGTATCGCCTGTGAATCCATTGACGAGCAAGGTACACTAATGTGCGCTAGCGTGAGTGCGCAAACAGGAAAAACCGTGAGTATAGAAGTAGAGCAACGCGAAAACGAGTGTATTTGGTACGATCCGGCTTTAGTGGAGGGCGACCCTCGCCAGTATTTTGATATTCATTTTTGGCACCAGCAAGCCGCTGTCACCGGTTCAGCCAAAGGGCGCGGTACCACGTTCTTTATCCGAGGGCCGAAAATGGAGATGGCGTTACGTCATTACTATCGCGGTGGTTTGTTTGGTAAATTCGTGAAGGATCAGTATTGGTTTCAAGGGTGGGAGGCGACCCGTTGTGGCGCTGAGCTCAACTTACTGGCCTATCTTCGCGAGAAGAAAATGCCTGTGCCTCGTCCTGTCGCTGCACGCGCGGTAAAAAACGGCCGTACCTATCGTGCTGATATCTTGGTGGAGAAAATTCCAGGTGCACGCGATCTGGTCGCTGTATTGAGTGAAAATAGCTTACTTGCCCATGATTATCGTGCCATTGGTCGTTTGGTTCGCCGCCTACACGACGCAGGCGTGTGCCATACCGATCTAAATATCCACAACATCCTGCGTGATAGAAAAGGAAAGCTGTGGCTGATTGACTTCGATAAGTGCCAACAGCGCGATGGCGAACAGTGGAAAGAGGATAACCTTGCCCGCCTTCATCGCTCGTTTAAAAAAGAAAAAGAGAAGCGTCAGATCCGTTGGCAACCCGAGGATTGGGCTGCCGTATTAAAAGGCTACAACCATATCCGCAAGTAGCACTAGCGTGGATGATTAAGCCAGGGCGCGATCGCCTGCAAAGTGCGCTCGACCGCGCCGCGATTTTGCTTCACCACAGAGAGCCCAGCGTTGCCGGCCTGTGCGGCAAGGGCGGGGGCACTGAAAAAAGCCCCGATTTTGGCAGCGAGATCTTGGCTGTCGTTACACACCTGTAGGGCGCCAGCGTCAATCAGAGCATCACCAATCACTTGGAAATTATAATAGCTTGGGCCTGTTAAAAGGGGCTTGCCTAACGCCGCGGGTTCAAGCAGGTTATGCCCACCCACTTTGGTGCCCAGAAAACTGCCCGCCATCACTACCACATCTGCGCCAGCAAGGTAGGTCATCATCTCTCCCATGGTGTCGCCAAGATAAACTTGAGTACTGAGTGCCAGCGGCTCACCCTCGGTGCGTCGTTGCACACTGAGGCCTTGGCTAGCCACTAGCTGGGCAACATCATCAAAACGTTCAGGGTGGCGAGGGACCAGTATCAGTAGCGCGTCTGGGTAATCGCGCAGTAATACACTGTGAGCGGCGAGCAAGGTGGCGTCTTCTCCCGCGTGAGTACTGGCACCTATCCAGCAAGGGCGATCACCGCGCGCTTGGCGAAGTGTGGCACCCAACGCCGGATCCACGGCTTTAATATCAAATTTCACCGAGCCAGCCACCGCAAGCTTGTCGTCAGCGACACCGAGGCTTGCAAAGCGCGCTTGGTCGTTTTGATGCTGACAAACGATTAAGTCGATATGTTTACTCATGGCTTGAAAGAGCGGTGCGATTTTCTGATAGCGTTGGCAAGCTTTTTGAGAAAGCCGGGCGTTGATAACCGTAATGGGAATGCCCGCTCGACCCACATGATGCAAGGTATTTGGCCAAAGCTCAGTTTCCATGATCACGCACACCCGTGGTGACACCGTGCGGAGAAAACGTTTTACCGCAAATGGAAAATCAACCGGCATATAGCGGTGTATGATCCCATCAAGACGCCTGGCCTGCTCTGCGCCGGTGGCGGTAGTGGTGGTGACCAAGATCGGGACATCTGGATAGGCTTGTTGCAGCGCGCTGATCACCGGCTTTGCCGCGAGAACTTCTCCCACCGACACCGCATGGAGCCAAATAGGCTGACCGCCTACGTTGGGCGTACCGCCAAAGTGTTCACGCCACCGCTCGCCAACAGCAGGCTTACCAGGCCGTTTACGGTACAGCCCAATAAGCAAAAAAGGGGCGGCAAGCGTGAGTAAGAGTGTATATATCCAGCGCACAAGTTAGCTCCTATTGATGGCACTTCGCCATGATAGCGCCTTGATGAGTATTTGTTGATGTTTGATTGTCGGTAATAGCTCACGCCTTGGATGTTGTGAGCGCTAAGCGATGATGAAACTGTGCTAAAGTTGGCGCCATTTAGCGGCGAACAACAGCGATAACATGGGAATGCTTAAAAAAATAAAGAAAAGTATTAGAGAGCGGAAACAGCGGCATCGGAACCAACGGGATATTGAAAGCATTTTTGCCACGCGTCTTCGCCAAGAGCAACTTCACCAACAGATGCTTTCTCATTCAGCCTCACTGGTGACATCTAAAGCCTATTTTGATGCACCCTTGGTGGTGAGTTTAACCTCTTTCGCCGAGAAGGTGCACGAAGTGTACTTGGTTATCGAATCCTTGGCGCAGCAGACGTGCCCACCGAACCGCATCATTCTTTGGCTGGATGAGAAGGAATACAGTGACGTTAATCTGCCTCATTCTCTAAAAAGACAATGTGAGCGTGGGCTGGAGGTGAGGTATTGCGACAATATCAAGTCATATAAAAAGATCATTCCCACACTGAAACTAGCACCAGAGGCCTATATCTTAACCGTCGATGACGACGTTATGTATCCGCACAGCATGATTGAAGGGTTAATTCGCACTTGCCGCCATCATCCGGGGCATATTTATGGGCATCGAGGACACAAAATCACCACCCGTGGTGGCGAAGTGCGACCCTACAAACGCTGGCAATACTGCGCTAGCTTCTTTGCACCCAGTCATCATCTGATGCTCACTGGCTGCGAGGGGATATTATATCCGCCGCAATCGCTTCATCCTGATGTGCTCGATCAGTCATTATTCATGCAGCTTGCGCCGAACGCCGATGACTTGTGGCTAAAAATCATGGCAATCCGCCAAGGCAGTCTGTGCATGAAAGTGCCATATAGCGATCCATCGCTTGCTTTAAAACGGCACCGTGCGATTGGTCTAGCGCAGGCGAACATTCGCCAAGGTGGCAATGATAAGCAACTCAACATGCTGCTTGACCATTATCCTGAGGTCAAACAGGCATTATTGGCTGATGCTAGCGCGTGATCACTTGTTGGTAGAGATCTTGATAGGTGATGGCGGTTTGGGAGATATCACACGCAGCCGCTTGCTGGTGGCTGCCTTTAATAAGGTGCGCGCGAAGCGCATCTTGCTGTGTGATGTCCGCGATATGTTGCGCCAACTGGTTGGCATTGCCCGGGTCAATCAGATGCCCAGTGACACCATGCTCAATGATATCAGGGATCCCGCCCGCGCGAGCGCCTATCACGGGAAGCCCTGCCGCCATCGCTTCTAAAATGACTGAGCCCAATCCCTCTGTATAGGACGGGTGAACGAGCAAATCGGCCGCCGCGAACCAATCTCCCATATTGGCTTGTTTACCCATAAACTGCACATTTGTGAGCCCCTGAGCTTGCGCCTCTAAAGCGTCACGCTCTTTGCCGTCACCGAGTAAGCAAAACTGAATGTCAGGTGATGTATCGGCTAGTAACCGTGCAGCTTCAATCGTGACATCAAAGCCTTTATGCGCATACATATTGGCGGCATGAATCACCAAGAACTTGCCACGAAAGTGCGCGTTGATTTGCTCAACCTTATCTTGCGAGACAGGGTAGGTGACAGGAGAGCTAGGGATTTTGACTAACTTGGCATCAGGGTGGCGTTTTTCTAGTTGATGGATGATCTCCGAACTCAAACCGACCAGCGCGCTGGCTTTGCGGTACGCCAGTTGAGATAACCACTTTTTCTTTAAAGGGTTATCGATGCGGCGTGTCACTATGTAGGGCACGCGGTGCAATAGGTGTTGAAACAGTGCCCAATAAATGGCACGGCCTTCGTGAACATGGATCAGATCGCATGTCGCAGTGATTGAGCGCCCATGTTGCCGAGTGTAGTGCGGACAAAGCACGATCTGGCATTGAGGTATCGCGCGAAGCTCGTCGAGCAGCTGGCTTTTAGGGTTCACCACCGCCGTGAGCTGGTAGCCCATTTGGGCTTGTTGCTGGATTAAGGTGAGGGTTTGGCGTTCCCCACCACTAAAGCCTGACGCGAGATTGACGTGACAAATGTGCATATTGTCACCACACCTTATTGAAGTCTTCGTTTTCTAGCACTTTAGGGTCGCGTTGAAACTCCAAGAGCTTGGCATATTTAAGGTAGCTATTGACGGCTGAACTCAAAGCGACTGTCATACCATCGACACCGCCTAAAAACCCCCGTTGAAACAAGTATTTGCGAATAAAGGCATTGAGCCCGTGTATAAACGGTGAGAATGCGTTGGCGCGCTTACCCTTTTTATACATGATTTTCGCGGCGCGGCCACTAAAGTTACGCCCCGGTTTGGCAAACAGCTGGCCGAGGTTCTCAAACGAATAGTGGATGAGATCGCAATCAAGCTGTTTCGGGTTTTTGGCCTCAACGGCCGCGTGTTGCTTAACTTCGGCAAACCGAGTTTTTGACTTGTTATACAAGCGAATGCAGTAGTCTGGATACCAGCCACACTGTTTGATCCAGCGGCTGCCGATGTGGTTACGGCGACGAAAGGCAAAGGCATCATGCGCTGTATTGACTAAATCTAGCGCTTGGATTTGCTGCACCGCTTCTTCGGTAAGACGTTCATCAGCATCAATACTCAGGATCCATTGATTGTCAGTGTGCGCTAAGCCAACGTTTTTTTGCAGGCCATCACCAAGGTAAGCTTGAGTGACTACGGTGGCACCGAGTTGCTCTGCAATGGCAAGCGTGCTATCCGTGCTTTGCGAGTCAACCACCACAATGTCAGAACACACCTGCTGAAGTGACTCGATACACGCTTTGATGTTTTTTTCTTCGTTGAGCGTAATGACGACGCCTGTGATCATGATGACCTCTATTAATTAATCCTGGAAACGAGCTACGCGTGCTACACACCAATGTGACAGCTTTAGTAATCTTAGTTTAAGCTTGAAAATAGGAGCGTCTTCAACGCCATACTTTCTTTTTATATACTGCTCATAAGCTTCAAATGGTGCATTTTTTCTTTTGAGTTGCTTAAGAAACTTTAAACAAGTTTTATAAAAAGGGTAAGCAAGCTCAGACTTTTTTTGGGATAATGGATGGATAGAGTCGATAATACTAATATAATTGTATTGGTATTCATCACTGTAAGAGGATTTCTTAGTAATGGATCCAGATCTTTCCCTATAAAAAATCACGTCTTCATCAATGATTTTTATTTTAGGTGATCTGGAGAAAACCTGCCAATAAAACTCTTCGTCTTCATGTATTAGGCCTTCTTTAAAACGAATCCCATTGAAAATTTCTTTTCTATATAGTTTATTCCAAACTACAATTTCAAGCTGAAAAAAATCTTTTTTAAGATCTATTTTTGAGCTTCTTCGTTTTTTATAACGACGAAAATCCCCGTTGGATTCATT
Source organism: Salinivibrio sp. KP-1 (assembly GCF_000968645.1). Taxonomy (NCBI): domain Bacteria; kingdom Pseudomonadati; phylum Pseudomonadota; class Gammaproteobacteria; order Vibrionales; family Vibrionaceae; genus Salinivibrio; species Salinivibrio sp. KP-1. Next base: position 87,581 of record NZ_LAQR01000036.1, read on the forward strand.
ATAGGCTAAAACCCCACCCGAAATGACATCATAACCTTTAGATTCTTTGACTAAAGAATTAATAGCACTTAAAGCTAGCCAATCATCGGAATCAAGAAAAAATAGGAACTCACCTTTCGCATCTTTTATTCCTGAGTTTCTTGCACCAGAAAGGCCTTTATTCTTTTGATCAATGACTCTAACTCTGTTATCTCTTTGCGCAAAGCTGTCACATATATCTTTACTGCTATCAGTAGAGCCATCATTGATGCAAATAATCTCGAGATTTTCATATGTCTGATTGAGCACTGACTCTAAGCATTGAGCAATAAAAGCTTCAACGTTATAGACAGGAATAATGATACTTACTTTTGGGTTATACATGAGACGCCCTTTTATACTCAGACACAATTTTCTCACAGCTGAACTCAGCCAACTTTTCATCAACGTAGTTTTGCTCTGCGTCTGACCATGACGAGGAGAGGGACTTGTACATACTATCGGCGAGCGGTTCAGGCTCTTGTTCGCTAAGGTATTTCTCCAGCTCGCCATCCATTATTTGGTGAATACCGCCAGGAGAGTCCGTACAGACGACGCGGGTGCCACAGGCCAGTGCTTCAAGCAATACCATGCCGAGCCCTTCAAATCTTGAGCTCAATACAAAAAGATCAGCGTGTTTAAACCATGGGAAGGGATTTTTGCGCGCGCCTTTGAAAAACACCCGATGTCCAATGTTGAGTGCTTTGACCGACGCCTCGATATTGTCTCTGTCTTTACCTTCACCCACAATAACCAGATCGTGCGGAATATCATATGTCTCAACAAGGTGCGCGTATGCCTCGACCAATAATGTAAAGTTCTTGACTTGGGTAAGCCTGCCCAAGCCAAGAATAAAAGGCCGAGGGTGCATGTCGGGCTCTGGCTTGTCCGCCTGCTCACGGATATATACCTCGTTATTAGGGTTGCTAATCACGCTGGCTTGGCATGGTGTGATGGCATGTGTTTGAGTCAGAGATTGGAACGTGTTGTAGGCACCATCTGAGACGCAGACAATACGTTTCTTGTCGAACAATGCTCGGTAAACTACACGGGATAAAACGCCATATTGCTGTGGCTTGATAATGTTTTCACAGACATAAATAAAGCGGTCATCATGCAGCGGCCAGAGTTGTTCAAAGGTGCCTTGGCCGCGAAAAATGATCAGATCAAATTGTCCTTTTTCCGCCTCGAGCTGTCTGAGTTTTCGTTTGAAGAAAAAAGCACTGGGATAGGCAAAGAGCAGCGGGAACGTTTTGCTGACCAGCGCATTAACCAGCTTACAAATAAAGTAATAAAGCGCACCTATGCCGGTTTTTAATACTGATTTTTTAATATCAAACAGGCGGACGTCCACATCCGACGTCGGCTTTATGTCTTGTGGTCGATTTTTAAGATAGATTAGCGTGGCATCGTCACCATTGGCGGTGAATGCATCGGATAAATTGACCGCTACCCTTTCCATCCCACCGAGCTTGAGACAATTGACGACAATCGCGACACGCATATCAGTCTTCACCCTGTGTATTGTTTTTTGTGCTAGCCAGTGAGTAAAAGCAGCCCGATATTATGACAAAGGCAAACACGCCAAGGCTTCGGCTGTTAAAGGTTTCGAAGGCATTAATGGTTAGCCAGTAGATAAAAAAGGCGATGCAGAAGAATGCTAGTGCTTTGTTGTTGTCGGCACCATCACGATAGGTAAAGCAACGCCTAGCAAGTTGGAAGTAGGTAAATAAAATCAATGCAAAGCCTGCCAAGCCATAGGCGACCAGAGTTTCTACATGGTTGCTATGTAAGTGCGATAGGTTGCTATACATAGGCACCGTTTTTTTCAGCTCTGAGAGTTTCTCGGAAGAAGAGATAACATACCCAATCCCGTTTTCACCCAAACCGACTAAAGCGGTGTTTTGAAAGACATCCCAAGCGGCTAACCATGAGTTGAGCCTGACACCAACACTGGTCATCGGGATGTTATCAAGGTTGCCTTGGACCACGCTCGAAATAACCGCGCTCTCTTTTAACGCGCGGTTTTGAATATAGTCAGATTGGCTGATTGCAAATAGAGTGACGCAGACAAACGCATAGCCAAGGAGTAACTTTGTCTTCCCTTTAATGAGCCCAACCATAAACATCAGCGCCGGCGTTAATGCGATGACGATCGCCAGGGCAAGCCAGACTTGTCGTGATTGGCTGACCAGTGTCAGAGCAAGTCCCAAGCTGGCTGAAAGTGCAAAAAAAGTACGCGTCGTCCAGCGGCTTTTGTCGACGAGACAAAAGCTAAACGCCGAAATAATCGCGATCACACCGCCCAACATCGAGGTGTACTGCGCATTCTTTAAACCAAAGTCCACGCGGTGTGTGTGGAGCAGTTTATGAATTTGGTTTGCAAAGTCGCTTTGTGTGTAACAGGCGATAAACACGCCCAAGACAAAGCAAGCAGCGAGCGTGATCACAGCGTCCTTACGCCCTTGTAAGGCGAGGCCAATGGGGACGAGCAAAAACAGTTTTGCTAACCGGTCGACATGTGGGTAGCTATTGGCAATGTCAGGAATATGCATCAAGCTGTTTGCCCAGCTCAGGCATTGGACGATAATCACCCCAAAAAATGCCCAGACAATGGGGTCTTTCTTAAGCTGTGGCCAATGGGTATAAAGCAAGGGCAGGCTCAATAGCAAAAAGCCTGCACGAAAGACTTCTCCCGCGTCAGGAAATGCGATCGCACACAAGGCATAACCAAAAAGGAAAAAGCGGGTAATTTGGTAATACAACTGATGACTCAGGTAACGAGAACTGGATGATGCCATGCTGATACTGCTCACTTTAGAATCCTTTTTACAACTCGGCTCGGGGCGAGATCGTTTAAACATTTTAAGTGCCCTAGGGGACATTCGCGCTGGAAGCAAGGACGGCACTCGATATCCGTGTGCACAATATCGACCTTACTGGTCAGCGGCGGGGTGTAATCGGGGGATGTTGAGCCGTAGATGGCTATCACTTGGCAGTTGACTGCCGCGGCGATGTGCATCAACCCCGAGTCATTGCTGACCACGGTTTGACACGCGCCTAAAAGGTCGACGGCTTCGATTAAGTTAGTTTTGCCTGCCAATACATGAATATTAGGCGCATGCTCTGCGAGAGCGGCAATTTTTTCACAGGTTTCAACATCTTTCGCCGAGCCAAAAAGCCAAATTTGGTAGCCTTGTTGATGCGCTTGGCGTGCGACCTCAGCATAGTGCTGTTCTGGCCACTTTTTGGCGGGCCCGAACTCGGCCCCCGGGCATAAACCAATCACAGGTTTGTCTTGGTTTAATCCCAGTTTGGCGATGACAGCCACTTGGGCGTCTGGATCGATGTCTAGCGCCGGCTTAGGGAGGTTGTCGAGCCCACCCAGCGAGGCAGAGCTTTGCATCTCGGTGCGCGGGTGAGCGAGGGCAACATAACGCTCAACCATGTATTGAAACGCTTTCTTGTTGGGACGCAGGTCGTTGAGCAAGCCATAACGCATTTCACCTTTCCAACCTGTACGCGTCGGGATCCCTGCAAACCACGGGATCAGTGCGGATTTTGCGGAATTAGGTAACACGTAGGCGCGATCATAACCGTGTTTTGCTAAGCGTTTCCCCAGTTGGTAACGTTTACCAAGTGCCAATTCGCCATGGCCGAGTGGCATTTCAATGCTGCGATTAACCTCGGGCATGCGCGCGAGAATCGGCGCGCACCAAGCGGGCGCCATCACATCAATCTTGGCATCCGGGTGCTGTTGCTTGAGGGTTTTATACAAAGACTGCGACATCACCATATCGCCGACCCATGATGGGCCAATGATTAATACGCTGGTCATGATGCCCGTTTCCTCTTTGCTTCTTGGTAGATATTACGGCCGTCCTCGCGGGTACGAAGTAGCTGCAAGATCCACATGTATTGATCCAGCTGACCGTCGAGCATGGTTTCTATTTGTTGGTTCATCATGCGTGCGTCGGTGCGACTGTCTCCCGTTGGGAAGTCGTTAAACGCAGGGTGAACCTCGATGACGAACCGACCCGTCTGGGCATCAAAGCCTGACAGCACAGGGACAATATGCGAGCGGGTGACTTTGCTTAACTTGCCTAGACTCGGCAAGGTCGCTTTGGTGGTGGCAAAAAACGGCACGAACTCGCTGCTCTCATCTCGCATATCTTCGTCGGGCAAGTAATATCCCAAAAATCCGCGCTTAACTGCACGGATAAAGGGCTTAATCCCTGCTTCGCGCTCATAACAGTTACCGCCATATTGTACGCGTTGGCGATGCATCAGCCAGTCTAGTAGCGGGTTTTTTTGTCGTTTTGAGAATGCCGCCACGGGGAGCCCTTGCGAGGCAAATAAAATCGCGGCTGCATCGATGGCCCAAGTATGGGGCACAAAGAGGATCACCGCTTCGTCGTTATCAGTGTGCCGAGTGATATGTTCCATGCCTGTCACATCACAGTGGTGTTGAAACCACTGGCGACTGCGCAAGGTGATCAGCGGAAAGCTCAGCAAAAAAGCCCCTGCGGTGGTTAAGGTGTCGACTAATATGGCTTCGCGTGCTTGCGCGGATTTCTCGGGAAAGCAGGCTTCCAAATTAAGCCAGGCGTTAAGGATCGTGCCTTTTTTCTTTTTAACCAGTTTGCGCGCCACCCATTGTGCGAAGCGATGCTTACCGCGCGCCGGCACCAGAAGGCTGAAAGGCATTGCGATGAGTAGCATCAGCCACGTGCCCCAGTATTTAGGCGCTAAGTAAGCACGCGAGAACTCTGGGTTATACGCGTGCGCGTCGTAGTCGTGTCGCTGTTTTGTCATTGCTCTTTCTCGCGTCCCACTATCAAGGGGGACGAATTGCTTTTATTAGCGATTGATTTCGGCTAGGTAAGCGGCGACACCTTCAGCCACGGTCTTAAAGGAGGCGGTGTATCCCGCTTCACGTACCTTGGTCAGATCGGCTTGTGTGTACGCTTGGTAGCGACCTTTTAGGTGTTCGGGGAAGGGGATCTCTTCAATCTCTCCTTGACCGTGGAAATCAATCACCGCATTGGCAACCGCACTAAAAGGCTCGGCGCGGCCGGTACCACAGTTGTAGATTCCGCTGATCTGTTGCTGCCAGAACCAAATATTCATTGCGCAGACATCACCGACATAGACAAAGTCACGCTTGAAGGTATCACTGCCCTCAAAAAGTTTGGGGTTCTCGCCTTTTAGAATTTGTTGATTGAGGTGATAAGCCACTGACGCCATGCTGCCTTTGTGCTGTTCGCGCGGACCATACACATTAAAATAACGGAAGCCAGTAATCGGTGGCAGAGTCTCGCCATGGGCCTTGGCATCTTCTTTCACACGACGGACATAGTTGTCGAACTGCTGCTTGGAATACCCATAGACATTCAGCGCGCCTTCATACTCTGGCGCTTCAATGAAGTTACTGTCGCGGCCGCCATAGGTGGCTGCTGACGAGGCGTAGAGAAAGGGGATATCGCGGTCAATACAATAATGCAACAGTTCTTTCGAGTACTCGTAGTTGTTGAGCATCATGTATTTGCCGTCCCACTCTGTGGTCGCTGAGCAAGCGCCTTGGTGGAAAATAGCTTCGATCGGGCCGAAGTTCTCTCCGGCCATGATTTGGGTAAGAAAATCTTCCTTATCCATATAGTCCGCGATGTCGAGGTCAACCAGGTTAACGAATTTGGTGCCGTCTTTGAGGTTATCGACCACCACGATGTCACGGTAGCCTTGCTCGTTCAGTGCTTTTACTAAGTTGCTGCCAATCATGCCAGCACCACCAGTCACAAAAATCATATCGTTACCTAATTCATCTCTATCTGACGACAGACCCCGTCGCCATCACTGTTGACTGTGATAGTATGGTCAAGCATCAACCGGGCAGAGGACTGAACCATACATGAAAACCCGAGACCGAATTATCCATGCTGCACTGGCTTTATTCAATCAACATGGTGAACCGAATATCACCACCAACCATATCGCAGCAGAACTCGGGATTAGCCCGGGCAACCTTTACTATCACTTCCGTAATAAAGAAGCGATTATACACAGTATATTCGACCAATACGCGCAAGATCTTGCCCTTGCCTTTGATCCTAGTCAGCCTCGTGATGATACCCAAGCCTTGCTGCAGCATTACTTGGACGCGACCTTTAGCTTGATGTGGCGTTATCGGTTTTTTTACGCCAATTTGCCGGACATTTTGCGTCGTGACGAAGCACTGCAACAAAAATATCTTGGGGCGCAGCAACAGCTACAAACCAACTTGATGACCATTTTGCATCATTACCGTCAAGCCGGTTGGCTGAGTCTCAATGACAGTGCTTTGTCTGCGGTCGGAGAAACGCTTAAGCAAGTGGCGTCGAGCTGGATTTTTTATCAAAGTGCACAAGCTCCCCAAACGCAAATTCATGCAGGGGTGATCTACAAAGGTATTTTGCAGATGCTGGCATTGTTACATCCTCTGACATCGGCACAGGGACAAATGGCCATCACTGCGTTAATAGACCACTACGAGCAGCAGTTAGTTCGCCAAGACTCACGCTCGCTGGACACATTGAACTGAGCTATCTCTCTAGGCGGTGGTGGCATTGCGCGATATTCGCCCAGTTTGTCAGTGATTACACGATATGAATCACTGTCTCGCGCCCCTTATTGGCACAAAACGCGCGAACGTGCCATGATAGCAAGCATTCATTCGTCGTACACAATGTGTGCGGCGGCCTTCCCAAAGTAATCATCACAGCACGGAGATTGCGATGACGGCTGCCTTCTACCAGCAAATCCGTCATCAGCTTGAGCAAGTTAAAGCTGATGGCTTGTACAAAAGTGAACGCCTTATTACCTCACCACAAGCGGCCAGTGTGGCCGTCAATCATGAACAGCAGGTATTGAACTTTTGCGCCAATAACTATTTGGGGCTCGCTAACCATCCTGAGTTGGTGGACGCTGCCAAAGCAGGCATGGATGAGCACGGCTTTGGTATGGCGTCGGTACGGTTTATTTGTGGGACGCAAGATGCGCACAAAACCCTGGAAGCCAAGTTATCTGACTTTCTCGGGATGGAAGATACCATCCTGTATTCCTCATGCTTTGACGCCAATGCGGGATTATTCGAAACCATTCTCGGCCCAGACGATGCCATTATTTCTGATGCGCTAAACCATGCGTCGATTATCGATGGCGTGCGCTTATGTAAAGCCAAGCGTTTCCGTTATGCCAACAACGATATGGACGAGTTGGAAGCCCAGCTAAAAGCGGCGAAAGCGGCCGGTGTGGCGAATATCTTGATTGTGACTGATGGTGTCTTCTCGATGGACGGCGTGGTAGCGAATTTGCCGGCTGTGTGCGATCTGGCGGAGCAATATGGTGCGTTGGTGATGGTGGATGACTCTCACGCGGTCGGCTTTATGGGCCAGAACGGTCGAGGCACCCACGAATATCATCAAGTGATGGATCGTGTCGACATCATCACTGGTACCTTGGGCAAAGCAATGGGCGGTGCTTCAGGAGGCTACACCTCAGGGAAAAAAGAGGTGATTGATTGGTTGCGTCAACGTTCGCGCCCTTACCTTTTCTCCAACTCGCTGGCACCGGCGATTGTATCTGCCTCTATTCGCGTACTGGATATGCTGGCCGAAAGTGATCACTTGCGTGAGCAGCTTTGGGACAACAGCCAACACTTCCGTGCACGCATGACGGAAGCGGGCTTTACCTTAGCGGGCGCTGATCATGCCATTATTCCCGTGATGCTGGGTGATGCTAAAGTGGCCAGTGAGTTTGCCGAGCGGATGATGGAAGAGGGTGTCTATGTGGTGGGCTTCTCCTACCCAGTGGTGCCCAAAGGGCAAGCACGTATTCGTACCCAGATGTCAGCCGCGCATACGCGTGAGCAACTGGACCGTGCCATTGATGCCTTCATCAAAGTGGGCAAAGAGATGAAATTGATTGGGTAATGTCATGACACAAACAACCATGAAAGCCTTGGCCAAACTCAAGGCGGAGCCCGGCATTTGGATGACGGAGGCCGAGCTTCCTGAGCTGGGGCATAACGATCTGCTGATCAAAATTCGTAAAACGGCCATCTGTGGCACCGATGTGCATATTTATAAGTGGGACGAGTGGTCACAAAATACCATCCCTGTTCCTATGGTGGTCGGCCATGAATATGTCGGTGAAGTCGTCGGCATTGGTCAAGAAGTGCGTGGCTTTTCACTGGGGGACCGTGTCTCTGGTGAGGGCCATATCACCTGTGGGCACTGCCGGAACTGCCGTGGCGGTCGTACCCATCTATGTCGTAATACCGTCGGGGTGGGGGTCAATCGCGAAGGGGCGTTTGCCGAGTATTTGGTAATCCCTGCGTATAATGCGTTCAAAATCCCCGATGAGATTTCGGATGATTTAGCCTCGATTTTTGACCCGTTTGGCAACGCCGTCCACACCGCGCTCTCGTTTGATTTGGTGGGCGAGGATGTGCTGATCACCGGTGCAGGTCCGATTGGGATCATGGCCGCTGCGGTGGCGCGCCATGTCGGGGCGCGTCATGTGGTGATCACCGATGTGAACGAGTATCGCCTCGAGCTTGCCCGCAAAATGGGGGTGACCCGTGCGGTCAATGTCGCCAATACCTCGCTGGAATCAGTGATGGAAGAGCTGGGGATGAGTGAAGGCTTTGATGTTGGCCTCGAAATGTCTGGTGTGCCGGCGGCGTTTAATAGCATGCTGACGGCCATGAATCACGGTGGCAACATAGCGCTTCTTGGGATCCCACCCAGTGATATGGGGATTGATTGGAACCAAGTGATTTTTAAAGGCTTGGTGATCAAAGGTATCTATGGCCGTGAGATGTTCGAAACCTGGTACAAGATGGCGTCGTTAATCCAATCAGGGTTGGATTTAACCCCGATCATCACCCATCACTACAGCGTGGATGACTTTCAACAAGGCTTTGATGTGATGTGCTCAGGCCAATCAGGCAAGGTGATCCTCGATTGGCAGAGCTAAATACCACGATTGCCGCGTCCATGTTGAACCATGGCGATGGGCTCTGTTAGATGACAAACGCGCCCGCCGATGAGGTGGGCGTGTTTAATCCAGCCAAGGCACGGGGTTGGTGGTGTTGCCTTTACGGCGAATTTCGAAATACAGAGAAGGGGTGGATTGTCCACCACTGTCGCCGACCAAGGCGATAGCTTCCCCGGCAGTGACCGTATCGCCTACGTCTTTTAGCAAAGCTTGGTTGTAGCCATATAAGGTCATGTCCCCTTTGCCATGGTCAACGGCAATCAATAACCCATAGCCGCGTAGCCAGCTAGAAAGCACGACTTTACCCGCATGCGCCGCTTTGACCTCGGTACCGCGTTTGGCCCCAATTACGATACCATTCCACGAGACTTCACCTGACTGACGCTCACCAAAACGGTGGAGCAGCTTCCCTTGGGTGGGCCAGTGAAGTTTGCCTTTGGCTTTTCCAATGCCCGCCATTTTTACTTGTGCACGGCGCGCCGCCGCAGCAATTTGCTCTTGCAGCCGTTGCTTGTTTGTCTTGAGCTCAGCTAAATAAGCATTGTCGCTGGCAATTTTGGCCCGGATTTTTTTCGCGGTCTGGCTTTGCGAGGCTTGCTCCCGCTCCAGTGCTTGTTTTTTCTCGGTTAACTCTGCCACCAAGCTAGCCTGCTTATCACGTTGTTGTTTGAGCTGGTGGGCCGTGAGTTGATAATCGGTGCGAGTCGCAGCTAATGATTCGATCGCCTCCTGCATGGTGCTTGCAAGCACTTCAGCATACTTCGTGAGTCGGTCGAGCTTGGTGGGTGACTCTTGGCTAAGTAGGCGTTTTAGCTGATCATGCTCGCCTTGGCGATATTGGGCGTCGATCAATTCGGCTAACTGTGCCTGCTGGGCAATCATCTCTTGTTTGAGTCGCGCTTGCTTTTTGCTTAGGCGCGTGATTTGAGCATCAGTCTGCTGCAGGGTTTGCTGAGCTTGGCGCGTTTTTTTAGACAGGGTATCAATGCGTTTCGACTGTGCTTTTAGATCGCTTTGTAACGCATTGAGCTTTTTATTGTGCGCCGCCAATTGCGATTGCTGGCGGGCAATTTCATCGCTCACTCCCTCTAGCTCAGAGTTGGCATTGGCTGAGCCAATCAACAGGCAGAGAAAAACGCCAGTGCATAATGCACTGGCGCGGAGGGTTTGGCTTAAGCGTGTTCGTTTCTCCCGCATAGGGGGATTATTTCAGATCGAACAGTGGCTTGCCAGTCATCTCTTCAGGAATCTCCATACCGGTTAATGCCAGCATAGTCGGTGCCAGGTCAGAGAGCTTACCGCCTTCTTTCAAGCTTACCGGCTGACTGCCCACATACATCAGCGGGACAGGCAGGTTGGTGTGTGCCGTATACGCACCGCCGGTCTCTTCGTTGACCATCATCTCAGCGTTACCGTGGTCGGCGGTGATCAGCATCTGACCATCCACTTCTTTGATGGCTTCCAAGACACGGCCGATGCAGTGATCGACGGCTTCGCAGGCCTGTACTGCAGCGTCATACACCCCAGTGTGGCCAACCATGTCGCCGTTTGGATAGTTACAGATGATCATATCGAACTTACCAGACTTAATCGCATCAACGAGCTTGTCGGTCAGCTCTTCTGAACTCATTTCTGGTTGTAGATCATAGGTAGCCACTTTTGGTGAGGCGACCAAGGCACGCTCTTCGCCTTCAAACACGGTCTCGATACCGCCGTTGAAGAAGAAAGTCACGTGTGCGTACTTCTCGGTTTCAGAGATACGCAGCTGAGTTTTACCATTTTTTGATAGCCATTCGCCAAGCGTGTTGGAGAGGCTTTCAGGTGGGAAGGCCACCGTGGTATCGATGTCAGCGGCGTATTCCGTCAGCATCACAAAGTCAGACAGTTCCGCGTATTTTTTACGCGCAAAGCCATCAAAATCCGGCATAAAAGCGCGCGTCATTTGACGAGCACGGTCGGCACGGAAATTCATGAAAACAACCGCATCGCCATCGTTAATGGTCGCTTTGTTGTCCCCGTCACGGTAAATTTCTGTTGGGGCGACAAATTCATCATTTTCTTCACGTGCGTAAGCCGCTTCCAAGCCTTCTACAGCGCTGGTCGCAGTGAATTCGCCTTGCGCTTGGGTGAGCAAATCATAAGCGCGCTCGACACGGTCCCAGTTGTTGTCACGGTCCATGGCGTAGTAGCGACCAACCAGTGATGCGGTACGGCCTTTACCCAGCTTTTCAAACAGGGCATCGAAGCGCTCTAGCGATGCTTTTGCACTGCGTGGCGGCGTATCACGGCCATCCAGGAAGCAGTGTAGATAAATCTGATCGGCACCGCGCTCTGCGGCCAGTTCAACCATGGCGGCAATATGATCTTCATGGCTGTGTACACCGCCAGGCGACATCAGACCCATAATATGCACGGCTTTGCCTTTATCGACGGCTTTATCAACGGCGGCCGTCAGTGCTGGGGTTTGGTTAAACTCACCGTCCGCAATGGATTTGCCAATACGGGTCAAGTCTTGGTAAACCACGCGACCTGCGCCGATGTTGACATGGCCAACTTCTGAGTTACCCATTTGCCCATCAGGCAGACCCACATCGAAACCGGACGCTGAAATCAGTGTGCTGTTCTCGGCCATGAGGCTGTCGATCACAGGGGTGTTGGCGTTGGTAATCGCGTTATCGCTTTGTGGGTCGCGATAACCCCAGCCATCGAGAATCACCAGTGCAAGTGGTTTTTTCGCAGACATGTTACGTCCTCTTAATTCAAGCAAAAGACTGACATTGGATGCCAATGACATTGGATGTCATGGAGCAACCACTGAGGCATGGAGCCAGATGCATGGCTAGCTTCAGGGCTCAGTGTGTGCGTAATTTTACAACATTTTACGGGCTGATATGTAGGCTAAGATCAATTATCCCAGCTGACAAGTTAACCAGCAAGCCTTGGTTCACTTGCCTTCGAACCTTGACTCCCCTCATTATGGCGAAGATCGCCGCTGTGCGCGAATGGCTTGGCTCGATTTCTGCGATTGATGAAACCTTCTTTCTTTTCAAGTTATTGAGCGGAAGGTGAAAACGCGGGGACGTGCGTATGAGTGAGCAAACGCGCGATTTCGTCTCGGCAGGCTGTAAAACCATGGCGAGCAGGTTATACTCGACACCATTTTCACCCCTTGATGGACTCTCGCCCTCGGCGAGACAAGCAAGCAGTATAGAGCAAAGGTTATGCAGGAATATATTGATTTTGTCTCCAATAACATGATTCTCACCCTTGTCTGGGTAGGCTTGGCGGCCGCTTTACTGATGTCGCTGATTAAACAAAAAACGGCTGCCTATAAAGTGGTAGGCCCTAATGACGCGGCGATCCTTAACAACCGAGAAAATGGGGTATTCGTCGACATTCGTGGCCATGATGATTTTCGCGCCGGCCACATCACGGGGGCGATTAATGTGTTGCCGAGTGAAATCAAATCACAGTCGTTTGGTGAGCTTGAAAAACACAAAAATGACCCCATCATTGTGGTATGCAAAACCGGTCAAACGGCGGCAGACAGTGCTAATCAACTGGCAAAAGCAGGCTTCGAGTCCGTTTATATTCTTAAAGACGGTTTGACCTCTTGGAACGATGCCAAAATGCCGCTGGTCCGTGCCAAAAGCGGTAAGGGCAAGAGCAAAAAGAAAAAGTGATCCTTCACTCAATTCTCGAGCGACCGCATGACGCGGTGGCTCGCATTTTTTAATGTGCCAGGCGCATTTGCAATTTTTTAAATAAGGACGAACCATCATGGCTGAAGCCGAAAACAACCAACAAGCCGAGCAAAATTTTGCCATTCAACGCGTTTTTCTCAAGGACGTGTCTTTTGAAGCGCCAAACTCGCCAGAAGTGTTCCAACAAGATTGGGCGCCAGACGTTAACCTTGATTTGGACACGCAAAGCCGCGAGTTGGGTGAAGGCATCTATGAAGTGATCTTGCGTTTGACCGTGACGGTGAAAAACCAAGAAAGTAATGCCTTCCTTTGTGAAGTGCAGCAAGGTGGTATTTTCTCTGTGTCAGGCATGGAATCGCCTCAATTGGCACATTGCCTGGGCGCTTTCTGTCCTAACATTCTCTTCCCTTATGCGCGTGAAACGATTTCGAGCTTGGTCGTTAAAGGGACCTTCCCGCAACTGAACCTGGCACCGGTTAACTTTGATGCCTTGTTCATGAACTACCTGCAGCAGCAGGCGGGCGAAACATCTAGCGAAGAAGACGCGCAAGCGTAAGGTGTGATGATGACAGATCTTGCTCCCACTCAAGATGCGGCCATTACGGTACTGGGCGCCGGCTCTTACGGGACGGCGCTGGCAATCTCGTTGGCCAGAAATGGTGCCAACGTGGTGTTATGGGGGCACGATCCGAGTCATATCGCACAGCTGGAAATTGATCGCGCTAACCAAGCGTTTCTTCCCGATGTGGCGTTTCCAGACTCATTAGTGCTCTGTGCGGATCTATCTGTTGCGGTTAATGCCAGTCGCGATTTGCTTGTGGTCGTCCCCAGCCATGTATTTGGTGATGTGCTGAGCCAAGTGCGCCCTCACTTACGGGCCGACTCTCGTGTGTGTTGGGCGACTAAAGGCTTAGAGCCGGAAACTGGTCGTCTATTGCAAGACGTGGCACGTGAACAATTAAGCGACGATATACCGCTCGCGGTGTTATCGGGGCCTACGTTTGCTAAAGAACTTGCCGCGGGCATGCCTACCGCGATTTCGGTGGCCTCGCCTGACGCAGAGTTCGTGAGTGATTTACAAGAAATCATTCATTGCCAACATAGCTTCCGTGTGTATGGCAATCATGATTTTATCGGCATGCAACTTGGCGGCGCGGTGAAAAATGTGATTGCCATTGGCGCAGGGATTTCCGATGGCATTGGCTTTGGCGCCAACGCACGGACGGCCTTGATCACGCGGGGCTTGGCGGAAATGACCCGGCTAGGTGAAGCGCTGGGTGCGTCCCGTGATACCTTTATGGGGATGGCGGGTTTGGGAGATTTGGTGCTGACGTGCACCGATAACCAGTCGCGTAACCGTCGCTTTGGCCTGGCATTAGGCCAAGGTGAGGATGTGCAAGGTGCCCAAGACAACATTGGCCAAGTGGTCGAGGGGTATCGCAACACCAAAGAAGTATGGGCACTGGCCCAGCGCTCGGGCGTCGAGATGCCTATTGTGGAGCAGATTTATCAAGTGCTCTATCAAGGTAAATTGGCCCATCATGCCGCGCGCGATTTGCTGGCACGAGACAAGAAGTCCGAATAACAGCAAAAATCGAAGAGAGTAACGCGCGGGGTGAGAACCGCGCGTTTTTTTTATACACTGGCGTGAGGCGGTGTTGTCGCCTGAGTGGTAGATCATTTGGGATAAGGATGAAGGCAGTGAATCAGGCCAAAAAACAATGCCAACAAGATCGTGTCTGGCAAGCAGTGAAAAAAGAAGCGCGTGAGCATTCAGAGCGTGAGCCGATGTTGGCGAGTTTTTACCATGCCACCATTATTAAGCACGACAATTTAGCCAGTGCGCTTAGCTATATTCTCGCCAACAAGCTTTCCACCCCCTCGATGCCCTCAATGGCGGTGCGAGAGGTGATAGAAGAAGTGTATGCCAATGATGCTTGCGTGGCGGAATCAGCCGCGTGCGATATTTGTGCCACCGTTGAACGTGATCCTGCCGTTGAGCTGTATTCAACGCCACTTTTGTACCTAAAGGGCTTTCATGCATTACAAGGTTTTCGGGTTGCGAACTGGCTATGGCGTCAAGGACGAAAAGAACTCGCGACCTATCTGCAAAACCAAATCTCGGTGACCAGTCAAGTGGATGTTCATCCCGCTGCCTGTATAGGTCGTGGCATTATGTTTGACCATGCAACGGGTATCGTGATCGGTGAAACGGCCGTTATCGAGGACAATGTGTCTATTCTGCAAGATGTGACTTTGGGCGGGACAGGCAAAGAGGGCGGCGATCGCCATCCGAAGATCCGCACTGGTGTGATGATTGGTGCAGGGGCGAAAATACTGGGTAATATTGATATCGGTGAAGGCGCGAAAATTGGCTCCTGCTCTGTGGTGCTTAACCCTGTTCCACCTCACACCACGGTGGCAGGCGTGCCGGCCAAGATTGTGGGTCGACCCAGCTCGCACATGCCATCGCTGGATATGGATCAAGAATTTAATGGCTCGCACAAGACATTTATCTCGGGAGATGGGATCTAATGCGGCTTGCACAAGCGCGGCTTGCATAAGTGCGGCTTGCACCCAAGCTATCTCAGAATAAAAAACGGAGCCGTGGGCTCCGTTTTTAGCAATAGATGAAAGCTTGGCCGCGAGTTAGAACAGTTTTTCGGCAACTTCGTACAAGTCGTCGCGGAATGGGCGCTTCATGTTTTCAATCGCGTCAACGATGTCATGATGCACCATTTTGTCATTCTGAATACCGACACAACGGCCACCTTCACCTTGTTGCAGAAGGTCAACGGCGTAAGCGCCCATGCGCGAGGCAAGAATGCGGTCAAAGGCACCGGGTTGGCCGCCACGTTGAATATGGCCAAGAATGGTCGCGCGTGTTTCGCGGCCGGTTTCGCTCTCGATGAACTTCGCGAGTTCATTGGCGTCGGTCATCAGCTCCGTGATCGCGATGATCGCGTGCTTCTTACCTTTGTAGATGCCTTCTTTCACTTTGGCGAGTAGCTTGTCTTTATCCAGCCCAATCTCTGGGGTAATAATGTATTCACAGCCACCAGCAATCGACGCCATCAGGGTCAGATCGCCGCAATGACGGCCCATGACTTCAACAATAGAGATACGCTGGTGAGAAGACGAGGTGTCGCGCAGGCGGTCAATGGCGTCAATCACCGTGTTCATCGCCGTCATATAGCCGATGGTGTAGTCCGTCCCCGCAACATCATTATCAATGGTGCCCGGCAGGCCAATACAGGGGTAACCCATTTCGGTCAGTTTCTTTGCCCCCATGAATGAGCCGTCACCACCAATGACGACCAAGGCGTCGATGCCGTGCATTTTCAGGTTCTGAATCGCTTGCTCACGCACTTTTTCGTCGGCAAATTCAGGAAAACGCGCTGAACCTAGGAAGGTGCCGCCGCGGTTAATCACGTCAGAAACGCTTGTGCGATTGAGGCGCTCAATGCGGTTTTGATGCAGGCCGAGAAAACCATCATAAATACCATATACTTCTAAGCCTTCGCTGAGCGCGCTGCGAACCACACCGCGAATCGCTGCGTTCATACCTGGCGCATCACCGCCACTGGTCAAAACACCAATTTTTCTAACCATGGTTACCCTCTAACTGTTCGTCACTTAATTCGTGCCGATTGCGGTAATGGCAACCTGCTTGCCCCAGTGAACCCGCAATGACGATCGCTTAAACTGTAATTTTCCTACTTCTGTAATAGTATTACAATTGCTATAGAAAAAAAGTTGATACATGTCAGCCCGATGAGCTTTTGTTCATGCCGCCCTTCACGCTTTTGCCTCCTTTGGCACCACGGATTTGGGGTCTTGATGGATGATCACATCTGCCCCAGGAAAGGCGACGAGCAATCTATCTTCCACTTCATCGGCAATAGTATGTGCATCCACTAAGGGTAGCTCGTCATCAAGCTCTATGTGTAATTGGATAAACTTTGTCATGCCCGCCTGACGAGTGCGCAGTTGATGAATGCCATGCACCCCTACCACTGAGCTCGAGAGCACCGCTATTTTTTCTTGCTCTTCAAGCGGTAACTGCCTATCGAGCAGTGATTGGATGGCCTCGTAAGCCATTTTAAGTGCTTGCGATAAAATAAACAGGCTGATGGCAATCGCAAACCAGGCATCGGCCTGTGTCCAGCCGTACCAACTCAGTCCAAGGGCAATAATGATCGCGACATTCATTAACAAATCAGATTGATAGTGAAGGGCATCGGCGGCGATGGCGGGACTGGCGGTTTTGCGGATCACCCATTTTTGAAACAGCACCAAGCCGAAGGTGATCACGGTAGCGCCGACGCTGACCATAATGCCAAGTTCAGGGGCGGCAATCGGTACGGGCTTGAACAAACGTTCGAGTCCACTGAGCAGCAAGAAGGAGGCGGAGCCAATAATGAAGGTGGATTGCGCCAAGGCGGCCAATGATTCCGCTTTACCATGACCAAAGCTGTGTTCACTGTCCGCGGGCTGAACCGCGTAGCGCACCACGAGTAAGTTGGTGAGCGAGGCGAGCAAATCGAGCAATGAGTCAACAAACGAGGCCAGCACACTGACCGAGCCGGTGAGCCACCACGCGATGAGTTTGGCTAATAGGAGGAGGGTCGCCACACAGGTGGCTGCCCACGCCGCGGCTTCGACCCAAAAGGCATACTTTTTTGTCATACAGAGGGCAGTCGGTTAATCAACACTGCCCTCAAGTATATATGCCATTGACGGCAAACGTATGACACGGCGCAGGTTTAGCGCCAACAGTCACCTTTTTGACCCGGTTGGCGATGCTCCCCTTTACCTCGGTGACCGTGACCGCGTTGCGCCCGCCTTTCCATCATCGCATCAAAAAAGGCGCTTTGTTGCTCAGCGGTCAGCACTTGTAACATCGCATGCTGATGGCGGGCGTGCTTAACGCGACGCTCAAGATTTGGCTGTGGTTGAGACGCCAAGAGATCGCGCACTGCCGCTTCATCGAACGTCTGTTGGGTGAGTAAAGCATGCATGTTGGCATGGAAATCGTCTCGTGCCTGTTGACGCTGGGCACGATAGTCATCACGAAGCGCTTGAATTTGCGCTTTTTGCTCATCAGTTAAATCCAGGTCGCGCCACAGACTGCGATCCATGCCAGCGCCGACATGTGGAGCCGCTAAAGTCGGAAGGGTAATGGCTGCGAGCGCTAAACCTATCGTGATACGTTTCATCATCTTTCTCCTGAATGGAATGTTTACCCTGTTAGCCTACGTGTTGGGATGTAAAGTGACGTTATTGGGTGTAAAGATGGGTAAAGTCACGCATGTGTGTGAGCCGCTATGATAAAAATACACCCTGTTCGGTGTCACAAACACGCCACCTTGGAAGTGAGTGTAAAAGCATGTATCAGGTTTTAATCATCGATGATGACACAGCGTTAACGGACCTTCTCAGCGAGCTGCTGTCCTTGGAGGGGTTTTCGGTGCGCTGCGCGGATAACGGCCAAGTGGGTTTGGAGATGGCGAATGCGTCACCGCCCGATATCATTTTGCTGGATGTGATGATGCCTGTGCTCAACGGGATGGAAACCTTGCGTCAGCTACGCGCGACCTCAAACGTGGCGATTTTGATGCTCACTGCGCGAGGTGAGGAAGTGGATCGTGTGATGGGGCTAGAATTAGGCGCGGACGACTATTTGGCTAAACCCTTTAGTGATCGTGAACTGCTTGCCCGAATGCGAGCGATTTTACGGCGGACGCAGGGAGAGGGTGTCGAGCCGACGCAATCGGACGAGGAACCTGTCCTCGCCCATCATGACGTGCGGGTCTACCCACGCCGGCTGGAAACCCTCTGTCAAGACAGACCCGTGGAGCTAACGGGGATGGAAACCGAAATGCTCGCCTGTTTACTTCATCACCCAGGCGAAGTGGTGAGCAAAGCCTTGCTTAGCGAACAAGTGCTCGGTAAACGCTTAATGCCGTTTGATCGGGCAGTCGATGTACACATTTCCAATCTGCGCAAAAAACTGCCTGAGCGCCTTGATGGCAAGCCAAGGATCAAGACCTTGAGAGGTAAGGGTTACTTATGGGTCGATTAGCGACGTGGCGACAACGAGCTGGGGCACGTTGGGCGCAGGTGCCTTTTCTCGGCAGCTTATACGGTCGGGTTTTTATTATTTTCTGGCTTACGTTGCTGGTGGTATTAGCCGCGGTGATGTGGGCGCAGCGTGGTGATCCGCGTAGCCTGCATGCGATCCCATCCCCAGAAAAGGCGCGCATACAAGCTCAGATTGAGAAATTGATGGCCGTCGCGCAAGGTCGCGATATACCGCTTTCCGTGTTGGTTGCACGGCAAAATCAACATCATGGACACCGTCGCACTCCCTACAAGCTCTACTGGGTGCCTGACAGCGCACCGCTCGACTCGCTTCCTCGCGAGTTACGTCACTTTATGTCACGGACGTCAGACACTGCCGAGCCCTTGCAACGCCTCTATCATCGTTACATGCTGGCGGGGCCATTTCCGATTGTGACTTCACGTGAAGCAGGCCGTTTTTACCACGCCAGACGCTGGCAGCCTAGGCTGCCCTTTGTCCTCAAAATATTGGAAAAACCGGAGCATCTATTGGGTGTGACCATGTTGGTGAGCACGCCTTTATTATTGTGGTTAGCGTATACTTTAACGCGCCCTGCTCGGCGCTTTCAGGCGGCAAGTCAACGGGTGGCGCACGGTGAATTGGTGACCGATCCTGATCTTGAGCGAGGTCCGCGGGAGTTTCGCGACGCAGGGCGGGGGTTTAACCAAATGGTCACCGCGCTTAATCAGATGGTGACCGGACAGCAGCAATTGGTCTCAGATATTTCCCATGAGTTACGTTCGCCACTCACCCGTCTGCAGATGGCGCGTGCCTTGGCGGTACGTGAGCTGGGGGACAGCGAGGCGTTAGCGCGGATTGAGCAAGAGGCGAGCCAACTAGAGGCGTTGATCAGCGAGTTACTGACCTTGTCACGTTTACAATCCCAAGGGCATCTCGAGCGAGAAAGAATCAGTGCCGATGCCTTATGGCAAACAGTGATAGAGGATGCCCAATTTGAAGCCGGTCAACAAGGTAAGCAGGTCACCAGCAATGGGATCCCAGATGCCATGCTGACCGTTAATGTGCGCCTGGCGCGTAGTGCTTTAGATAACGTATTACGCAATGCCATTCACTATGCCGACCAACAAATTCGCATCACCATGGAACGAGACGAGGGACAGCTCTGCCTCTCCATTGACGATGATGGACCTGGGGTGCCAGACAGCATGTTAAAAGACATTTTTCGCCCGTTTTATCGGGTATCGGCCGCGCGTGATCGCCAAAGTGGCGGCTCAGGACTTGGGCTGGCGATTACCGCACAAGCGATTCAACAGCACGGTGGCCAGGTTAACGCGGCCAATCGCCCACAAGGTGGACTGGCGGTGTGTTTATATTGGCCATGTAGTTAATATTGCGCAATCGAAAAGCGGTTGCGACAATACCGCCTTTGCTGGATTTTGCAGGTCACTGCCATGTTTGATATTGCGCTCTATGAGCCTGAAATTGCACCGAATACGGGCAATATTATTCGTCTGTGTGCTAATTGCGGCGCGCACTTACATCTGATTGAGCCCTTAGGCTTTGATCTTGACGAAAAGAAAGTCCGTCGCGCGGGGTTGGATTATCACGATCTGGCGCGTGTGACGCGTCATCAGGACTATGCGGCGTTTGCAAAAGCAATGGCTGGCCGACGGATCTTTGCGTGTACCACCAAAGCAACCCAATTTCATACTCAGGCGCAATTCCAAGCGGGTGATGTGTTGCTATTTGGCCCCGAAACCCGAGGGTTACCCGATGCGCTGATCCAAGCGTTACCCGACGCGCAGCGGTTACGCATTCCGATGCAGCCAGAGGCACGCAGCCTTAACCTTTCTAACGCCGTGGCGATTATTGGGTATGAAGCGTGGCGGCAGTTTGGTTTTAATGGCGCGCAATAAAAAACGCCCCCAGCGATGGCTGAGGGCGTGGATCTTTTTTGTCTTCGGCGCGTAATTTACGCGTTTTTCGCCTCAGCCGCGGCTTTGGCAATCGCTGCAAAGCCAGCGGCGTCAAGTGCGGCACCGCCAACTAAGGCGCCGTCGATGTCTGGCATTGCAAATAGCTCAGCCGCGTTGCCTGCTTTCACAGAGCCGCCGTACTGAATCACCACTTTGCTTGCGACATCTTCACTGTAAGATGCAATGTGCTTGCGGATTGCAGCATGGATATCTTGTGCTTGCTGCGCGGTTGCCGCTTTACCCGTACCGATAGCCCAGATAGGCTCGTAAGCGATCACGGCATCGTTCAAGGCTTCAACACCTTGTGATTGGATCACTGCATCCAGTTGGCGAGCACAAACGGCCAGCGTTTCACCCGCTTCATTCTGTGCGTCAGACTCACCAATACATAATACAGGCGTGAGGCCATTTTCTTTCAAGAAAGCAAATTTCTTTGCCACAAACTCGTCAGACTCTTGATGGTATTCACGACGCTCTGAGTGGCCGATAATGATGTGCGTGGCACCAAAGTCTTTCAGCATGTCTGCAGAGATATCACCGGTGAATGCGCCGCTGTTATTGATGTCTACGTTTTGCGCACCAAGTTTAATGGCGCTGTCAGCCAGCAGCTGCTCGGCTTGTGCCAAATACATCACCGGTGGTGCAACGGCAACGTCGACGCCTTCAACATTTTGTAGTTCGGCGTTCAGGCCGTTAAGCAGTTCAGTGACCATGGCTTTGCTGCCATTGAGTTTCCAGTTACCCATTACCAATGGACGGCGCATAGGAATTCCTCCGCGGTTTAGTTGATTTGAAGTCAAAAGATGTAAAGAAGGTAGTCTATTGTAGCGCGGCCTTCTCTGTTTAAAATCATAGAATGGCGAGAATGCTTTCGTTTTTACCCGTTTTAGGCGTAAAAGGGAACCTTAAGGTAGTAAATTTTCATCACAATGGCGGTGAGAGACGGACGAAAGTGTGAGCCATGCGCTCGTGCAATACGCAACGTTTCGGCACTATGCAGGCTGACGATGATAATGGAGGGAGGTTTTATGCCCCATCTGGTGATGGAATACACAGACGCACTGGCAGAGCGTGTCAATATTGATCAACTGGTGGATGATCTTCATCGTGCCGCGATTGCGACGGGAAGCTTCGATCCCGAGGCCTTAAAATCACGCGCGGTGCCTTGCGGTGTGTGGCGTGTCGGGGCGCAGGCAGATCGTAGCGAGTTTGTTCATGTTGAATTTCGGTTACTCGCGGGACGCAGTGCCCAGCAAAAAGAAGCAATCAGTGACGCCCTAACAGCCCCATTGCGCGAGCACGCCGGTCATGTGAGCAGCCTAACGGTAGAAGTGCGTGATATGGACACTAACAGCTATCGTAAGTGGGTGGGCGACAAGCAAGCGATGTAAACCTAGCTTGGACGCTCCGGCGCATCGGCTGTCGCTTTTCTGGCGGCTTGGCCGACGCGAAAGTCCATAATGTCTGCTTGATGACTGCGCAACTCTTCCGGGGCCGTAAAGGCGGTGGCAAAGCGTGAGTACTGGCGCGTGAGTGCCCGGAACAACATCATGTTAACGTGAAGTGGGTTTTTACCATGGTCAATCATTCGATTGATGTGGCTTAACATCGCGTGGAGTTGAGGCTGGGTGGCATATGAGGCATTAGCGATAACATCTTCACTCATTGTCAGTCTCAGCGCTTCTAATGCATGCGGGTCTGACTCAGCCAGTGCCGCCAATTCGTCAAAAGAGGGTAGGGTCTTCATCGCTTACTCCTTACACGCCGCCGATCATCTGATCGTGTTACCAAAGCGTTAATCTAACTATGAGCCGGGGGCTGGAGGGGATCAAATAAGCGGTGTCTGGCTATATTGACGGCCTGAATGGAGATGCAGACGGAGGCGGGGGCAATCGACTGAATCCGAATTGGTTTTTGTGGTTAATTCTCGTCGATAAAAATGCCCTGCTTTACCGTATGCGTGTCAGCAAAGCAGGGGAGCAGCTTACCAGTAGTGCTCGGTGGTGACGTTGCCTGGCTTACGGCGCAGGTTTTTGCTGAGTCCTTTGCCTTCCAAGAGTGTTTTCACTTCTTTGACCATGGCGGGGTTGCCACACAGCATCACTTGGCTGTGTTCAGGCGTGAGGGGCAGACCAACCACCCGTTCGAGTAGCCCATCCTCTAGTGCGTGGGTCACACGCCCAGAGAGCGCACCCGCGGTCGGCTCACGACTGACAAATGGCTGCACCACTAGTTGGTCAGGGTATTGCTCTTGCAGCGCGTTAATGCGTGCTTGGTAGGTTAAATCGGCGGCGAAGCGTACCGCATGCACCAGTATCACTTTACGAAAACGTGACCACAGATCGCCTTGTTCCATCAGTGAGATGTAAGGGCCGATTGCCGTCCCAGTGGCAAACATCCAAAGGTGTTGGCCTTGTGGCACTTCATCGAGGGTAAAGTAGCCGGCCGGATCTTGCGTGATCATCACGCTGTCGCCTGGCTCGAGTGCATGGAGGCGGGGTGACATTATCCCGTCGGCGACACGCGTGGCATAGACTTCTAAGTATTTACTTTGTGGAGGATTCACGAACGAGTAGGCACGCTGGATCAACTTACCATCGATCTCCATGCCGAGTTTTGTGAATTGGCCTGCCTTAAACGGCTCGACAGGGGCGGATAACACCAGGCTGAAGAGATCCTTTGTCCAATGTTGGTTCTCCACTACCTCAGCCTTGATCCAAGTGGCCATATTACCTCCTCACGTCTTCTCTCCAATACGATATGTGCAGCGGCGCTGTCCAGAGACGATATGCTCTTCGCGTTCGACCCGGTAGGCCTCACCGAGTAGGTGGCGGAATAACTGGATTTCTGAGCGGCATAATGCCGGACAGGACTTCGCTGCATGACAGATAGGGCAGTGATGTTCAATCAGTATATAGTCGGTGCCGTCTTGATGAAGCTCGGCCATATATCCCTCGCTCTCTCTAAGATACGCCAAGGTTCGCAATTTAGCCTCTAAATTATCGCAATCTTTGAGCGCGTCTTGATATTGGGCAAAGGTGGCGGCTTCACGTTGAGCAATGACTTTTGCAACACCTTGCTCGCCAAACACGTCTTGCACGGAATCGATAAGGGTAATCGATAAATCATGGTGGCTGTCGGCAAAGCGGCGGTGACCATGGGCGGTTAGGGACCAATGACGAGAAGGTCTGCCCACTTTGGCGCGGATATCCTCAAAGTCGACCAAGCCATCGCGCTCTAAGCTTTGCAAATGTTGACGTACGCCCATGGTGGTCATGCCAAGCTCATCAGCCAAGGCTTTCGCACTTACGCTGCCTTCGCGTTTGATGGTGTGTAGAATGCGGTCAGTGGACTTCATGATTCGATTTCGATTACCCCAATCGTGTCGTCGCAAATAAATAAAGTAAACTATTTATAAAAGGGTAATCGAAATCGACGGGCTTGACCAGTCAAGGGCCGTATTCACGGCCACTGAGGTTACAGGATGTGCGGTTTGATCGCCGCATCTTTGCGGCTTAAATAATGGGTCGAGCGGATCCGACGAATGGTGCGGCACTGTCCGCGTACCACCAAGGTTTCAGTGGTGGCTAAATCCCCGTGTCGGGTAATGCCATCGAGCAGATCGCCTTTAGTGATCCCGGTCGCCGCAAATACCACATTATCACTGCTGGCCATGTCCGATAGCGTTAACACCTGATGAGCGGCAATCCCCATTTGCGTGCATCGTGTCATTTCTTGTTCACCGAGCAAGCGGTTGTCTGGGGTATCCCCTTTCACGTCGTGGCGTGGTAGCAATCGCCCTTGCATATCGCCGCCCAGCGCCCGGATCACGGCCGCGGACACCACGCCTTCTGGCGCACCGCCAATGCCAACCATCACATCCACTTCACTTTCAGGCATACAGGTCAGAATGGAGGCCGCCACATCCCCATCGGGGAACGCAAAGACGCGGATCCCTTTCGCCTGCATGGTGGCAATGATCTCATCATGGCGTGGCTTGGCCAAGGTGGCCACCACCAAGGTATCGAGTGTTTTATCCAGCGCCACCGCAATGCGCTCAAGGTTATCGATTAAAGGTTTACTGAGGTCAATCGCGCCTTTGGCGCCGGGGCCGACGACCAGTTTTTCCATGTACATATCAGGGGCTTTCAAAAAGCTGCCTTTCTCGCCGGCGGCGAGCACCGCGAGCGCGTTGGCTTGCCCCATAGCCGTCATTCGTGTGCCTTCTATCGGGTCAACGGCAATATCGACCGCATCGCCACCCAACCCGACGTGTTCGCCAATGTAGAGCATCGGGGCATCATCGATTTCACCTTCCCCTATCACGACTTCACCGTCGATATCGGTGAGGTTAAGTAAGGTGCGCATTACTTCAACAGCCGCGCCATCGGCCGCGTTCTTGTCTCCTCGTCCCAGCCATTTGTACCCAGCCAATGCTGCGCCTTCGGTCACACGCGAGAAAGCCAATGCGAGATCACGTTTCATCAGTACTCCGGAAATGTCAGCCACATTAAGACAGGCCTTAGCCCAATTTGCGCGCAAGTCTACCAGAAAGATAAAACGTTTGCGTTGGGTCAGGTCGGGTGTTTTTGCCGAATCTGAAACGGTGATGACAAAAGGCGCTGCATTTTTGCGCACTTGTACGCGGGCAGGTAGCGAGAACAGTGGCAGTCTGGTATCACCTGAGTACAATAAAGCCGGGGTGCACGTTCAGTTGCACGGGTTGCTGCACATTAGGCAGTAACGGGATCAATCGTCAGAAATAAGGTGGCCTTGATGTCATTGGAAGTATTAGAACAACTCGAAGCTAAAGTACAAATGGCGGTGGATACCATTTCGCTGCTACAAATGGAAATCGAAGAGCTCAAAGAAAAGAACGGGTCACTCGAGCAAGATGCCGTCGCGGAAAAAGAGCGCCGTGAGCAGCTTGAGCAGGAAAACGCCAAACTGCGCGACGAGCAGCAAGCATGGCAAGATCGCATCCGGAGCTTGTTAGGTAAGATTGAGAACGTCGAATAAACAAAAACAGAGCCAATTGGCTCTGTTTTGCTATTCGGTGTCAGGCGACGAGTCAGTCGTCGTCTTCCGCCTCATCGATGTCCGCGTCTGCCATGGTCAGCGCATCAGGTGAAAGGATCACGCCGGTGGTGTCGGCATAGACATGATCATCAGGCAAGAAGGTAACGCCGCCAAAGTTCACTGGCACGTCCGTTTCACCGACACCTTGCTCGTCAGCCCCCACAGGAATTGAAGCCAGTGCTTGAATGCCGATATCGATTTCATCAATGGTATCGACATCACGGACACACCCATAAACAATCATGCCAGCCCAGTCGTTGTCAGCGGCAAGCTGCGCAATCTCGCCGTCAATAAGGGCGCGACGTAACGAACCGCCGCCATCAATCAGCATAATTCGCTGCTCGCCGTCTTGTTCGGCCATTTCACGAATTAACCCATTGTCCTCAAAGCATTTTACTGTGGTAATTTGGCCACCAAACGAGCTGCGGCCCCCATAAGAGCTAAACATTGGCTCCACGACATCCACGTGTTCGGGGTACATGTCGCATAGTTCCGAGGTATTATATTCCATAGTCTAACTTCTTGTTGAGGCAGAAAAAGGCTGGCAAGCTAGTGTTGCCAACATGGCAAGTCCAAGTATAACGAGCCCATAAGGGTTTGCAATGTTAAAGCGGACAATCTGTGGCCTGATTAGACTAACAGCATACCGGTCATAAACAGGCCATTGGTGATCAGTGCACAACGCACCATGGTTCCCATCATGGGACGCAGGGCGTTGGCATTGGTGGCTTGGTAAACGTCACGCCCATGGCGCACCAGTAAGGGCACACTGGCAAGGAACAACCAACCCAACCAGGCTTGCAAGGTGAGGGCGGCAAATAAGGAATAACACGCAACCGCCCCGGCCAGTAAAATCACATGATACTGACGTCCGCGCTCCGGGCCTAAACGCACCACTAAGGTATGCTTACCACACGCGCGATCGTTATCAATATCTCGTAAATTATTGATATTGAGTACGCCGACCGCTAATAAGCCACACGCCGTCGCGGGTAAAATGACCAAGGAATCAATGTGGCCGACCTGCAAATAATAAGTGCCTGCTACCCCGAGCCAACCAAAGAAGATCAGCACCGACACATCTCCTAAACCGCGATAGCCATACGGCTTGTTGCCCACGGTGTAGGTAATGGCCGCGACAATCGCCATCACACCGAGCAGCAAGAAACTAATAATGTCAGTCGGCTGTTGGCAGGCAATCGCAATCAGTGACCCACCACTGAGTAGGGTTAAACCAATATTAAGCATGAGCGCACGGCGCATGGTGGTCAGGCTGACGTGGCCGGATTGGATCGCGCGCATGGGACCGATACGCGTCGCGTTATCCGTGCCTTTTATCGCATCACCATAGTCGTTCGCGAGGTTAGACAGGATCTGCAGCAATAGGGCAGTGACTAGCGCCATCAAGCTGATTGACCATGACAGGCTCCCTTGCGAGGCAGCGACCGCACTGCCGGACAAAATCGAGGTAACGGCCAGCGGTAGCGTTTTAGGTCGCGCCGCATCCAGCCATATCGCGAGAGTAGAAGGCCGCATAGCGATCCTCAAGACGAAAAAACGATGTCACCATTATTGCGCAAGCCAGGGGAGGAGTAACCCATTGTCGGCTGAAATCCGACTTGCTGTTGCGCTAGCTCAAATTTTGATGCAAAAAAGGGCAGCGTTTGCTACCCCAGTATTGCGGTCTCGAGCTCGTTTAGAGGATGAAGCGACTCAAGTCTTCGTCATCAACCAGCTCTTCGAGGTGGCGGCGGACATAATCTGCATCAACGGTGACACTTTGACCGGCGCGTTCGCTGGCGTCGTATGAGACCTCTTCCATCAAGCGTTCCATCAAGGTATGCAGGCGACGGGCGCCGATGTTTTCGGTTTTCTCGTTCACCCGCCACGCGGCAGAGGCCAGCTCATCAATACCACTTTCCTCAAACGCCAGATCAATCTCTTCGGTTTTTAGCAGTGCGGTATATTGCTGAGTGAGCGACGCATTTGGCTCGGTGAGGATCCGCTTAAAGTCATCGGTGGATAGCGCTTCAAGCTCAACACGGATGGGCAAGCGCCCTTGCAGTTCCGGGATCAGATCAGACGGACGTGATACTTGGAAAGCGCCTGAGGCGATAAACAGAATATGATCGGTTTTGATCATACCGTGTTTGGTGGACACTGTGCTGCCTTCGACCAATGGCAAGAGATCGCGTTGCACCCCTTCGCGAGACACCTCGCCACCACTGGTGTTGCCTGACTTACAGATCTTATCGATTTCATCCACGAACACGATGCCGTTGTTCTCCACCATGTGGATGGCTTGCTCTTTAATTTCTTCTTGGTTAACCAGCTTGGCGGCTTCTTCCTCGGTCAGCGCTTTCATGGCGTCTTTGATTTTCATCTTACGCTTTTTGGTGCTGTTGCCACCGAGGTTTTGGAACATGCTTTGAAGCTGGTTGGTCATCTCTTCCATGCCTGGCGGCGACATGATTTCCACCCCCATTTGTGGGGCGGCGACATCGACTTCCACTTCTTTATCATCAAGCTGGCCTTCGCGTAATTTTTTACGGAAGCTTTGCCGTGTTGAAGACTCCTCTTGGCTGGCCTCATTTTGGCCCCATGCGTCGCGTGCTGGTGGCAGCAAGATATCGAGGATACGATCTTCAGCTTGTTCTTCAGCGCGGAATTTTACCTTTTCCATCGCTTGCTGCTGGGTCATATTCATCGCCACATCCGCCAGATCGCGAATAATGGTTTCCACCTCTTTCCCGACATAACCCACTTCGGTGAACTTGGTAGCTTCCACCTTGATAAAAGGCGCGTTGGCAAGGCGTGCCAACCGGCGAGCGATCTCCGTTTTACCCACACCGGTTGGACCAATCATCAAGATGTTTTTCGGGGTGACTTCCGCACGCAGCTCTTCGGCAAGCTGCATTCGGCGCCAGCGGTTTCGCAGTGCGATCGCCACCGCACGTTTGGCATTGTCTTGGCCGATAATGTGACGGTCAAGCTCATGCACGATTTCGCGTGGAGTCATTTCAGACATCACTAATCCTGTTTCTTACTCTCGAGTTCTTCAACGGTGTGCTGCTGGTTAGTAAACACACATATATCACCGGCGATGGTTAGCGCTTTCTCTGCGATCTCGCGGGCATCTAACGCCGTGTTTTCAAGCATAGCAACGGCGGCGGCTTGGGCATAGTTGCCGCCAGAGCCAATGGCGATCAAGTCGCGCTCTGGTTCAACCACATCGCCGTTACCGGTAATGATCAATGAGGCGGTTTCATCGGCGACCGCCAGTAGGGCCTCTAATCGACGTAGCGCGCGATCAGTACGCCATTCTTTAGCCAGTTCAACGGCCGCTTTGGTTAGGTGCCCTTGGTATAATTCAAGCTTGCGCTCGAAGCGCTCAAATAAGGTGAAGGCATCAGCAGTGCCGCCAGCAAATCCGGCGAGAACTTGGCCGTTATACAAACGACGGACTTTTCGGGCATTGCCTTTCATCACGGTATTGCCGAGTGACACTTGGCCATCGCCAGCAATAACCACTTTACCTTCGCGACGAACGGAAACGATTGTAGTCACGGGAACCTCTTTCTTTGTGTCTGGTACACCAGGTGGGTGATTAATGTAAGAGGTTGGGCTTTGCCGCTCACTTTTCAAGGGGAGAAGGAAGGATTTCAATCAAGGCTGGGCAAGGAATAGACTTGGCCCAGCCGATAAAACGCGGCGCTGTTATTCCCAGTACCAAATAGCACAAGGCTCAACTCCAGCGCGGCGGAGCATATTACGGTCACGCTCTGCTTGACGCTTGCGTGGGTAAGGACCCAATACCACCCGGTACCAGGTGCCTTTTTCTCCTTGGCTTATCTTGATTTGGCTTTCTAGCCCTTGAAAAGCGATGATCGCTTTACGTTCATTTGCCTGCTCTTGACTGCGGTACGCACCGCATTGCATCAGGTAAGGACGCGTGGATTGCGGCAATGCTTTGGCCTTCACTTCCACCTCTTTACTCTCCAGCTCTTCGATGTAACTCCATTTTTCTTCAGGCTTTTTAGGCAGATGTGCCTTTTTGCTCTGCGTGGAAGGCTGAGGCTGTGCGTCTGTTGCCGGTTTAGGCGCGGGCGCGTCGGTATTACTTAATAGGTACAGGCCATAACCAAACGCGCCAACCAAGCAGACGGCAAGCAACGCCCATTTTAATGGGAAACGAGCACGCGCTTTGGGTGGTTGGCGGCGGGTATTTTTTTTACGTGGTGCTTTACCACGTTTTACGTAGTCACGAGTTGCCACAGCAAATATTCAATTTCAAAAAGCCAGTAAAGCGCTCATGTTACTGGCTTCGACTCGTGCTGACCAGTCTTACTACCGAGACGGTGGGGCAACGCTCTCACGGATCACTAACTTGGCATCTAAAAGTCGTGATCCTGCATTCACTTCACGCCCTTGCAAGGTGTTGAGCAGCATTAACATCGCCTGACGACCAATGTCGTAGCGAGGTTGGGAGACAGTGGTCAGGGGAGGATCGCAATATTCGGCGAATTGGATGTCATCAAACCCTACAATCGAAATATCTTGCGGCACGCGCATGCCTAGGCGCTTTGCTTGTTGCATGGCACCGACGGCCATCACATCACAATGACAGAATACCGCGGTGGGAGGCTCAGGGAGGGACAATAGATTGGTCATTGCCCGTGCCCCAGAGGCAAAACTGAAATCTCCCACCACGCTGTAGGCTGGGTTGACTGTAATCCCCGCGCGCTGCAGGGCCTGCTGATAACCTTGTGAGCGGAATTGCGTCAGTGCGGTTTCCGGCACCCCAGTAATATTGGCAATACGGGTGTGGCCGACTTGGGTGAGGTAATTGACCGCCTCAAAAGCGGCAGTCAGGTTGTCGATATGCACCGTCGGCAATTCAAGATCCGGGGCATACTCACACGCCATCACAAGCGGAGGGAGATTTTTCTGCTCGGGCTTACTGACATCAAAGGGAACATCGGAGCCCAGTAGGAGCATGCCATCTGCCTGTTTGGTAAAAACCAAGTTGACGAATGAGTTTTCGCGGTGGTGTTGTTGGGCACTATCTCCGAGCAAAACCAGGTAACCGTGCTCCATCGCCGCTTCTTCGATCCCGCGGATGATCTCACTAAAGTAAGGATCGCAGATGTCTGGGACAATCGCGACGATGGTTTTGGACTCGTTGCGGCGTAGGTTACGCGCAAGTGAGTTAGGGGAATAGCCAGCTTCCACGACCGCTTGCTCAACCTTTTTACGGGTTGTGGCCGAGACCTTCTCAGGGTTCATCAGCGCGCGAGAGACGGTTGCTGTGGATACACCGGCAATGTGGGCAACGTCCTTCATTGTCGCCATAATGACAGTCCTCTTGTTATCTGTATTGTGAGATCAGACAGTTATTAGCTCGTCTGACCTGTTCTCTTAGCCAATTGCGGCCTTATTCTACCTAGCCTTGTCCGATTTAAACACGGACAAGCTAACACTTATTGCAATGAAAGTGTGATTGCTGTCGCTTTACTGCAAGGGAATGTTAAGAAAGGTCTTGCGGCTCGACATCTAATGACCACCTCACTTTACGCGACAGAGGGAGCTGTTGGATGGCCGGGAGCGCCACTTGGAGCCATTGCTGCATGATTTTTCGGCTGGGCGCTTGAATGAGGAGTTGCCACCGATAGCGACCCGCGCGTTTCGCCATGGCGGCGGGCATAGGCCCCATAATATGGCATTCATCCTGTTGAATCGGTGAGGTAACCAGCGTTTGACGCACCTGTTGTAAAAACTGCTGGACACTGTTTTCTTCATGCCCGTCGGCGCGAAAGAGACTAAGAAACGTGTAAGGCGGCAGCCACGCCTGACGCCGTTCATTTAACGCAGATTCGGCAAAGGCTTGATAACCTTTATGCACTAAAGATTGGATCAGGGTGTGCTCCGGATGGTGGGTTTGTAATAACACGGTACCCGGCTTACTGGCGCGGCCCGCTCGCCCGGCGACTTGTACCATCAATTGGGCCAAACGCTCAGGGGCACGAAAGTCATTACTGAATAGTGCCCCGTCCACATCGACTAAGGCGACCAGGGTGACGTTAGGAAAGTGATGGCCTTTGGCGAGCATTTGTGTGCCCAATAGAATTTGATACTCACCCTTTTCAATGTCGGCCAAGTAACCTTCAAGGCTCCCTTTTCGCCGGGTATTATCGCGATCAATGCGAACGGTATTGTATTCGGGAAACAACTCACCAAGCTGGGATTCGAGTTGCTCGGTACCGACACCGACACTAATAAGCTGGGTAGAACCACAGTCGCCACATTGGGGAGGCACACGTTTTTGGTGGCCACAGTGATGACAACGCAACTCTTGGTGTTGTTGATGAAGGGTATAGTAGGCATCACAGCGTTGGCAGTTCGCTAGCCAGCCGCATTCGTGACACATCATCGCGGGCGCATAACCGCGGCGATTTAAAAACAGCATCACCTGGTTACCTTGTTGCAGGTGCTGACGCATTTCAGCAATCAGCGGCGCCGACAAGCCAGCTTCGAGGTGATGGCCTTTGATATCGAGTATCCCTTGCCGGGCGGTGACCGCGTTACCAGGACGTTGCGTGAGCTTAAGGTACTGGTATTTGCCGGTTTTTGCGTTGTGTAAGCTCTCCAGTGATGGCGTTGCCGAGCCCAAGATCACCGGCACTTGTTCTTCATGCCCCCGCATGACAGCCAGATCGCGGGCGTGATAGCGAAAGCTATCTTGCTGCTTATAGGAAGGGTCGTGCTCCTCATCGATAATGATGATGCCAAGCTTTGCCATGGGGGTAAAAAGCGCTGAGCGTGTGCCAATCACTATCGCGGCTTGATTCTCCCGTGCGGCCAGCCAGGCGTTGAGACGGTCGGTATCGCTGAGCCCTGAATGCATCACGGTCACAGGAACAGCAAAGCGGCGCTCAAAACGGCGAATGGTTTGTGGTGTCAGGCCAATTTCTGGCACCAAGATGAGCGCTTGCTGGCCACGTGCGAGCACCGGCTCAAGCACATTGAGATACACCTCGGTTTTGCCTGAGCCAGTGATCCCCTCTAATAGCGCGCAGGCAAAACCATCGCCAGCATTGAGGGTGGCAACCGCCATCGCTTGCTCGTGATTTAACGTCGGCTTTTCTTCGGTCACCGCAAAGTTTTTTACCCAAGCATTGGCCTGAGAAGGGGGTGAGTAGGGCGCGATCCAGCCTTTTTCTGCCACCGTTTTTAGCACCGGCGTGCCGATATCTTGTTCGATTAAGTCGGCTTGAGTGGCTGGGCCGTGCGTGAGAAGCTGCAACACTCGGGCTTGTTTGGGGGCGCGGCTCAGACCTGATAGAGGTTGGTTTTGTCCTGACTCGGTGATTTGCCACCATTTTTGTTGCTGCAATGTCGCAGGGCGTCCTTTACGCAGCGAGGTTGGCATCACCGCCCCCATCGCATCTCCTAGCGGATGATGGTAAAAACGGCTCGCCCATTGCAGGAGATTGTATACCGCGGGGGTCCAAACCGGCTGCGTGTCGAGTACGGTATCAATCGCTTTGAGTTGGCTGGCTTCCACACTGGCCGTTGGCGACAAGCCGGTAACGATGCCAACTTTATGCTGGCGTCCAAACGGCACCTTGACGCGCCCTCCGATGATCGGATGCTGATCGTCAGCAATACGGTAATCAAAGGTTTTCGGCAAAGGGACAGGCAAAGCCACCTGAGCAAACTGTTCCATCACAACATCTTATTGGCCAGAAGGAATGTCAGTGTAACGGTTAGCCACACGTTGGCAAAGCCTTGTTGCACCGTAAGAGACACGCGGATTGCACAAAAAAGTTGCGAAAAAGAGGGCGCTTGATTAGAATTGCGCGCCTTAGAAAATGTTTGTTAACGACGTGTGGTGCCCGGCTTAGGATCGGGAGAGCGACACGGCCTTTAAGATGAGGTTATCCCTATGAAAGCTGGTATCCATCCAGAGTACAAAGCCGTCACAGCAAAATGCTCTTGCGGTAACGAATTCGCGTTCAGCACAACCCTAGGCAAAGACATTTACCTAGACGTGTGTGACAAGTGCCACCCATTCTACACTGGTAAGCAGCGTATCCTTGATACCGGTGGCCGTGTTGACCGCTTTAAGAAGCGTTTCGGTGCCCTTAGCAGCAAAAAATAAGCCGCTATTGACCGAATACAGAGAAGGGACGCATCAGCGTCCCTTTTTTGATCGTATCGTCCCTGTCATCGGACAACAGGTCCGAGCATCATCGCGAATGCGCTGTTAGTACTGGTGGACGTTTGCTCCCTGCGTTACCATCTTTTTTATTATACAAACCTTCCCTGTGTGGTTTGTAGAGTGTCTGACTAATATCGGTGACGCTTCCCTGTCGATATTAGTTTCCCCTTCACGATAATAATTAGGAACACTAGATGTCGGACGATAAACGCCAGCAAGCGCTGGATTATCATGCATACCCTACTCCCGGAAAAATTTCTGTTGAATTGAGCAAACCTGCTGACTCGGCCGCGGATCTCGCGTTGGCGTATAGTCCTGGCGTTGCTGAGCCTGTGCGTGAGATAGCGCAAGATGCGGATGCGGTTTACCGCTATACGGGTAAAGGCAACATGGTGGCGGTGGTCTCAAACGGCACCGCGATTTTGGGGCTAGGAAATTTAGGCCCCATG
Source organism: Salinivibrio sp. KP-1 (assembly GCF_000968645.1). Lineage (NCBI taxonomy): Bacteria > Pseudomonadati > Pseudomonadota > Gammaproteobacteria > Vibrionales > Vibrionaceae > Salinivibrio > Salinivibrio sp. KP-1. The sequence continues at coordinate 122,149 of NZ_LAQR01000036.1, forward strand.
GCTTCTAAGCCTGTTATGGAAGGTAAAGCTTTATTGTTCAAGCGTTTTGCTGGCTTGGACTCGATCGACATTGAAGTCAAACACCGTACTATCGATGAATTCGTGGATACCGTGGCGAACATCGCGGATACCTTTGGCGGTATCAATCTCGAAGATATCAAAGCCCCAGATTGTTTTGAGATTGAAAAACAATTAATTGCACGTTGCGAAGTGCCTGTATTTCATGATGATCAACACGGCACGGCCATCGTCACCGCTGCCGGCATGCTTAACGCGCTTGAGCTGCAAGGCAAAGATATCCGCGAGGCGACGGTGGTGTGCATGGGCGCAGGCGCAGCGGCTGTTGCCTGTATGGAGCTATTAATAAAATGTGGCGCTCAGCGGGAAAAAATCTATATGTTGGATCGTAAAGGCGTGATCCATACGCGTCGTGACGACATCAACAAATACAAGCAGCTGTTTGCCAATAACACGGATAAGCGTACCCTCGAAGATGTGATTGAGGGCGCGGATATGTTCGTTGGCGTCTCCGGTCCAGACTTGCTCTCACCCGACGCCTTGAAGCTGATGGCAGATAAACCCGTGGTATTTGCCTGCTCGAACCCAGATCCTGAAATCCATCCGGATGTGGCGCATCAAGTACGCGATGATCTGATCATGGGAACCGGGCGGTCGGATTACCCGAATCAGGTCAATAACGTGCTCTGCTTCCCGTTTATTTTCCGTGGCGCATTGGATGTACGTGCCAGTGAAATTAACGATGCGATGAAGTTGGCAGCGGTAGAAGCCATTCGCAGCCTAGCCAAAGAGCCTGTCCCACAAACGGTATTAGACGCCGCCGGTTTGTCTTCGCTAAGCTTTGGCCCTGATTACATTATTCCCAAGCCAATGGACGCGCGTTTATTACCTAAGGTCGCCCGCGCGGTAGCGCTGGCCGCCGTGGAAACCGGCGTGGCTCGTATCGAGATGCCAGAAAACTATATGCTCGACAAGGCGTAATGCTTGAGCGTTAGGAAAAGCGCGGTGGAATAGAGCCTGAGAAGGCTGTACTGAGCACCTATCAATACAGAAAACCCGCCAATCGGCGGGTTTTTTTAGTATTCGCTATCGTCGAACTCGATACCAAGTTCTTCCATGATCCGACGTGCTTCAGCGGGAATGCTGTCGGGTTTATCCTTACGGATATCGTCATCGGTTGGTAGTGGTTGGCCGGTGTAGGCATGAAGAAATGCCTCACACAACAACTCACTGTTGGTCGCATGACGTAGGTTTTGCACCTGACGACGAGTACGCTCGTCGGTAAGAATTTTTAGTACTTTTAATGGGATAGAGACGGTGATCTTCTTTACCTGCTCTTTCTTTTTACCATGTTCGGCATACGGATTAATGTAGTCGCCGTTCCACTGCGCCATGTCTCACCTATCTTGATTATGGAATACCCAGAATGATGCTGCGGAGATTTTAGCTATATTAACCGCCACATGCAAAGGAGTATAGACGTCTAGAAGTGTTGACGTCCCAAAAAGCGCAGGGTAAGGTGGCAGTATGAAACCTGGATCACGCCCACCATGCGCAAACCAGACTAGCAAGGATAGATCATGACTGAGAAAAAAACCGACACTATCGCCGTTCGGACCGGGATTGGGACTGACACCCAGCACCATGCGGTGGTGCCTCCCCTGTACTTATCGACCAATTACCGTTTTCCGGCACTGGGTGATGTGCCTACTTACGACTACGCGCGAGGCGGCAACCCAACGCGTGCGCAGCTCGAACAAGCGCTGACTGACTTAGAAGGGGGCGCAGGTGCGGTGGTGACCAACTGCGGGATGTCGGCGATAAACTTGGTGCTATCTCTGTTGGAGGCTGGCGAGCATATTGTCGCCCCACATGATTGTTATGGCGGCACCTATCGCTTGCTCGAATCGCGTGCCAAACAAGGGATCTGGCAGGTAAGTTTTGTCGATCAATCGGACCATGATGCGTTGGACCAGGCATTGGCTAAACAGCCCAAGCTCGTGCTGGTGGAAACCCCATCCAATCCACTCTTACGCGTGGTCGATATCGCAGAAATATGCCAAAAAGCCCATCAAGTGGGGGCTTGGGTGGTGGTCGACAACACGTTTTTATCGCCAGCTTTGCAAACGCCTTTTGCGCTGGGCGCGGATATGGTGGTGCATTCGACCACCAAATTTATTAATGGCCATTCTGATATTGTCGGTGGCGCGGTGATCGCCGCGACCAGTGAACTTGCCGAGACATTGGCTTGGTGGGGAAATTGCTTAGGGGCGACGGGCAATGCATTTGACAGTTATATGACACTGCGAGGGTTGCGCACATTGGGTGCACGCGTTAAACAACACCAACACAACACTGAAGTGGTACTTAGCTACCTGCAAACGGTGTCGGCAGTGCGGAAAATCTACTACCCCGGGTTGGCCTCTCACCCTGGCCACCAAATTGCTGCGCGCCAGCAAGCGGGGTTTGGTAGCATGCTGAGCTTAGAATTGGATACAGACCAAGCCGGTGTGGCGCGATTTATTGATGGCCTCACGTTATTTGCCCTCGCCGAGTCTCTCGGGGGGGTAGAAAGCTTAGTGACGCACCCTGGTTCGATGACACACAGAGCCATGAGTGACGCCGCGCAAGCGGAGGCGGGCATCGCACCGACCTTGTTGCGTTTTTCCATTGGATTAGAAGATGCGCAAGATTTGGTTGCCGATTTGGCGAACGCCTTTGCCCGTTTAGAGGGTGGCACCCCATAGAGGCTGCGCTTCAGTGCGCGCCCCTTTACCGAGATCGATAGACATTAAGAGAGACCTTGCCATGCATGCGCAACCGACGGAAACGTCCCCCGAGTCACCACGCCAATTGCACAAGTTTGGTGGCAGTAGCCTTGCGAGCCCTGATTGCTATCGTCGCGTGGTCGATGTATTGACCGCGCATGCGAGCCAGCAAGACTTAATCGTGGTGTCCGCGGCAGGAAAAACCACTAACCAGCTGATCATGTGGTTAGCACAGTTAGACAAGGATGGGCGAGTGGCGCATGAGACCTTGCAAGCGGTGCGCGCCTTTCAGCAAGACTTGATTGAGAACTTGATTGATGGTGAACCCAAGCAGCAGCTGGTGGATGCACTTTACGCCGATATCGCCACCATCGCTTCGCTGGGCGATAACGGCCTGAGTGAAAGTGACAAAGCGTATGTACAAGGTTTTGGTGAGGTATGGTCGGCGCGTCTATTGGCTCAACTACTCACTCAGCATCAGCGCGCAGCGGTGATGTTAGATTCACGCCAGTGTTTGCGCGCCGAGCGTGCCGCTCAGCCAGAAGTGGATCGCGGTGCGTCTTGGCCTTTGCTGCAAAATCAGCTTTCGCAACACAGCCACACTCATGTGGTGATCACCGGCTTTATGGCGCAAAACCAAGCGGGAGAAACCGTGCTGCTTGGTCGCAATGGTTCTGATTATTCGGCCACTGTGCTGGGTGCGTTGGCCGGAGTGAGCCGTGTGACCATTTGGAGTGATGTTGCCGGGGTGTATAGCGCGGATCCACGTCATGTTGATAATGCGTGTTTGTTGCCTTTAATCCGTCTTGATGAGGCGGGTGAGCTGGCGCGTCTTGCCGCCCCCGTGCTGCATAGCCGAACCTTACAGCCGGTGGCGCAAAGTGCCACCGACCTGACTTTACGTTGTACGCATGCGCCGGATAGTGGCTCAACACGCATTGAGCGTGTATTAGCGACCGGGCGTGGCGCCAAGATCATTACGGCGTTGGATGATGTGAGTTTGCTGCAATTCGATGTGGCCCGAGGCCAGGATTTTCAGGCGATAAAGCAAGAGCTCAGCCGGATTTTGTCACAGCTAAAAGTACAGCCATTAGCAACCGATTACCAAGATGATCAATATCGAATTTTGTTGGCATTTACTACGGAAGTGGTTGCTCTGGTGATGGCGCAAATCCAAGACGCTGGCCTCTCCGCTGAGCTCAAACTACGTGAAGGCTTTACCATGGTAGCGGCCGTGGGGGCAGGCGTGGTGAACAACCCCGTTCATTGCCATGGCTTTTATCAACAACTCAAATCCCAACCGGTGGAGTTTATCAGTGAGTCAGCGTCTGGGCTCAGCATGGTTGCTATCCTTCGCCAAGTACACACTCAAGCCCTCGTCGCCAGCTTGCATGATGCCTTGTTTCAAGCTCAACGCCGTATCGGCTTGGTGTTGGTGGGGAAAGGCAATATTGGTACCCGCTGGCTAAGCCTCTTTGCCGAGCAAAAATCACACTTGGAAAAGCGTCATGGCAAGGAAGTGTCACTGATTTCAGTGGTGGACAGTCGCAACCAATGGCTTGATTTTGCCGGCATTGATGCCTCGCGGGTGTTGGATGGGTTTGATGAGCGTTGCGAGCCTTATTTTGATGATGAGTGGCTCACCCGTCTACTTAACCACCCGTATGATGATGTGATTGTGTTGGATGTCACCGCCAGTGCGTCATTGGCGTATTTATACCCGCGACTTGCCGAGCATGGCTTTCACTTAATCTCTGCCAACAAAGAGGCGGGCGCCGCACCCGCCGAGCAGTATCACGCGATTCAGCAGGCATTTAGCAAAACCGGCCGCCATTGGCTTTACAATGCGACCGTGGGAGCGGGGTTGCCGATTAACTACGCGGTACAAGATCTACGTGAAAGTGGTGACACGATTTTGGCGTTGTCTGGGATCTTTTCTGGAACCTTGTCGTGGCTGTTTTTGCAATTCAGTGGCGAGGTTCCCTTTAGTGTCCTGCTTGAGCAAGCTTGGCAGCAAGGCCTAACCGAGCCTGACCCGCGTGATGATCTCTCCGGTGCCGACGTGGTGCGTAAATTGGTGATTTTGGCACGCGAAGCGGGCATGGCGCTCGAGCCAGAGCAGGTTAAGGTTGAATCCTTAGTGCCTAAATCACTGGCTAATCTGTCTTTGGATGCGTTTCTTGACAATGCACACCAAATGGATGAACGGCTTCAGGAGCGATTAGACAAAGCGCATAAAAACCGGTCAGTGCTACGTTATGTCGCGCGCTTGGAGGTTAACGGCAACGCCCATGTGAGCCTAGAAACCCTACCCAGCGAGCACCCACTCGCTCACTTGTTGCCATGTGACAATGTGTTTGCGATTGAGAGCCAATGGTATCGCGAGAATCCCCTGGTGATTCGTGGACCAGGTGCGGGACGCGATGTCACAGCGGGCGCCATTCAATCCGATTTAAATCGCTTGATAAGTCGCCTTCACTAACCCACCTATGGATAACCGTGATCAAGCTGTCTGCGCGCTGCGTAGGCAGCTTTTTTGTATCGTTAGCCGCGTTGTCATGTGCGCATTGATAGCTGCTTAGTCTATCTTCATAACACCATGAGTTTTTTTCATGGCTTGTATCGTTGACATTTTAGCCGAATCGCGACAGTCTTTAGACATATGGACGTCTAAACGTATAAATCAAAGTAGAGCAGACACAGGCATACTGAACAGCGTCGTTCGGTGTCAGGGAGAGGATATGAGCTACACGCACGCAGGCCACATTGATGCACTCAATCAGAACATTGCTGACTTAGATGGCGATATTAATGTCTCATTTGAGTTTTTTCCTCCCAGCACCCCAAGTATGGAAGAAACCCTCTGGAACTCAGTACATCGCTTAAAAGCACTCAAACCTAAGTTTATGTCGGTGACCTATGGCGCCAACTCCGGGGAGCGTGATCGCACCCATGACATCGTGAAAAGCATTCATGACCAGACTGGTATCGCGGCGGCGCCCCATCTAACCTGCATTGATGCCACTGAAGATGAGCTCCGTCATATTGCCCGTGATTATTGGCAAAATGGCATCCGTGACATTGTGGCGTTGCGTGGCGACTTGCCATCGCCGGAGAAGAAGCCGGATATGTACGCGGTCGATTTAGTCCGTTTGCTCAAAGAAGAGCATGACTTTGATATCTCGGTTGCCGCTTACCCTGAGGTGCACCCAGAAGCGAAAAGCGCGCAGGCGGATTTAATTAACCTCAAGCGAAAAGTGGATGCCGGTGCTAGCCGGGCGATTACGCAGTTTTTCTTCGATGTCGAAAGTTATCTACGTTTTCGTGATCGCTGTGTTGCCGCCGGGATTGACGTGGAAATTGTCCCAGGGATTTTGCCCGTCTCTAACTTTAAGCAGGCGTCGCGCTTTGCCAAGATGACCAATGTGCGTGTGCCGCAGTGGATGCACAAACAGTATCAAGGGCTGGAGGATGATCCTGTCACGCGTCAGATGGTGGGCGCCTCTATTGCGCTTGATATGGTGCGAGTGCTAAGCCGTGAAGGCGTGAAAGATTTTCACTTTTATACCCTCAACCGTGCGGAATTGACGTATGCCCTGTGCCATACCTTAGGGGTTCGTCCGCTTGCGGTCACGCCTTAAAAAATACGCCCCAGTTATGTCGGGGCGTATTAGGTTGCGTGTTGTGTTTGTTGTAGTGATTAAGCACTGGCGGCGAGCATAGTGAGCTCGTCGCGCACTTCCTGCGCCCATGCCATCCATGCACGACGTTGATGGATGCTGCGTCGCAGTGCGAGGCGCATTAAACGTTGTTGTGACGTGAGCAGAGTGACTTGGCCATATTCACGCTGTTCCAGTAGCGTATAGTGATTAAGCAGCTGCTGAGACTCGGCAATCAAGTTATTCACATGATCCAGCATGGGAGCTGGGTCGAGTACATCACAACTGAGTAGTCTGGCGACATACTCGTCACGTGGTGGGGCTAACTTGGGTGTTTGAATAAACCACGCCTCAAGCATCTCAGTGCCGACAGGTGTGATGGCGTAGACCTTCCTATCGGGTTTACCGACTTGCGGCTCCAGGCGGTAGGTGACAGCACCTCGATCGGCGAGCTTATTGAGTTCACGATATACCTGTTGATGGCTGGCTTTCCACACATTGCTGATGGTGGTGGAAAACGCCTTGGTAATATCATAACCCGTGGCCTCGCAGTTGCTTAGCACTGTCAGTATTACATGGGGGAGTGACATCTCTTATATCCACAGTTTTGTTTGTACAACGATTGTTTCCTGGCAGCGGCTAGCCTTCTTTGGGCTATTTCACCGTCGCCAAGGCTTGTTCCAAGTCGGCAATGATGTCATCGATATGCTCAATGCCGACACAAAGACGGATCATCTCTGGCGTTACCCCGGCTTTGGCTTGCTCCTGGTCATTCAGTTGGCGGTGGGTCGTCGAGGCGGGGTGACAAGCCAGCGATTTAGCATCACCGATATTCACTAAACGTTTGAACAGATTAAGCGCATCATAAAATTTCACCCCTTCATCAAAGCCACCCTTTAAGCCGAATGACAGCAATGACGCGGGCAGCCCACCGCGTATCAGTGACTGGGCGCGGGTATAATGTGGGTGAGCGGACTGACCCGCATAGTTCACCCACGAGACGGCGGGGTGTTGGGCAAGGTAATCGGCCACGGCTTTGGCGTTTTCGCAGTGGCGCTCCATCCGCAGACTCAAGGTTTCTAAGCCTTGCATCAACATAAAAGCATTCATCGGCGAGAGGGCTGCGCCACTGTTACGCAGCGGTACCGTACGTGCGCGGGCAATAAACGCCGCAGGACCAAAGGTCTCACTGTAAACCACGCCATGATAGGCCGGTTCCGGTTGTGAGAATTGCGGGAAGCGGGCTTGATGGGCCACCCAGTCAAAGGTACCGCCATCGACAATCATGCCGCCAAGGGTGGTGCCATGGCCGCCAATGTATTTAGTCAGCGAGTGCACCACGATATCGGCGCCATGCTCAATGGGTTTACACAAAACGGGCGTAGCCACGGTATTGTCGACCACCAAAGGGACACCATGCGCGTGTGCGATTTTGGCAAAACCCGGTATATCCGCGATATTGCCAGCAGGGTTGCCAATCGACTCGCAATACACCGCTTTGGTGTTGTCATCGATCAGCGCCTCAATCGCACTGGCGTCGTCACTCGCGGCAAAACGCACCTCGATGCCTTGCTCGGGGAGCATGTGGGCAAACAAGGTATAGGTGCCACCATAAAGCTGTGGCGTGGCGACGATGTTGTCACCGGCCTTGGCAAGTGTTTGAATCGCATAGGTGATGGCGGCCGCACCGGCACTGACGCAAAGCCCTGCGATCCCCCCCTCTAATGCCGCCACCCGTTGTTCCAACACGTCGTTGGTCGGGTTCATGATCCGTGAGTAGATATTGCCTGGCACATCGAGGTTAAATAGATCAGCGCCGTGTTGGGCATTATCAAACTCGTAAGCGACGGTTTGATAGATAGGTGTCGCCACCGATTTGGTGGTGGGGTCGGTCTGGTAGCCGTGATGAATCGAGAGGGTTTCGTCTTTCATGGCAATTCCTTTGCGTTGTTGGGTCGCGTCAGTGCGACCTTCAATAGTAATAATATTATCAATGCAACAGCAAGCATTCGCTGACGCTTTAGCTAAAAAAAACGAGCAGCGGTTGCCGTGACACGACAAATCGATACGGAAACAAAAAAGCCGTACCCTGAGGTACGGCTTGGTGCTCGGTGATTTAACCGGTATTACGTAGGCCGGCGGCAATCCCCGCGATGGAAATCATCAAGGCATCGTCGAGTGATTGGTCCGGATCCTCTTGCTGACGCGTGCGGTATAACAGTTCGGCTTGCAGCATGTTGAGCGGCTCGACATAAATATTACGTAAGCGAATCGCTTCAGCCCCCCACGGATTTTGCTCCATCAGGTTATCGCTGTTTTCCACCGCCAGCACCACCTGAATATCTTGGCGTAATTGCTCACGCAAGGATTCACCTAGCGGCCAGAGGCTTTCATCGACCAAGCGCTGATCATAGTACTTGGCAATGTCTAGGTTGGTTTTGGTAAACACCATTTCCAGCATCCCGAGGCGGGTGGAGAAAAACGGCCATTCGCGGCACATTTCTTCCAGCTGGGCTTTGTGGCCCTTTGCAATGGCGTGATCGATCGCTTGTCCAGCCCCCAGCCAAGCCGGTAGCAATAAACGGTTTTGACTCCAGGCGAAAATCCAAGGAATCGCGCGCAAGCTTTCCACACCGCCGTTGGGGTTGCGTTTAGAAGGGCGCGATCCCAGTGGTAGTTTGCCTAATTCAAGCTCAGGGGTGGTGGAGCGGAAGTAAGGGACAAACTGCTCATGCCCCCGCACTACATCACGGTAGGCTTGGCAGGAGATGTCACTCAAGGTGTCCATCAGCTGTCGCCATTCCTGCTTAGGCTCCGGCGGTGGCAGCAAGTTCGCTTCCAAAATCGCGCTGGTATACAGGTTTAAGCTGTTAACGGCGACACCAGGCAGCCCCAATTTAAAGCGGATCATCTCGCCTTGTTCGGTCACGCGTAGGCCACCTTTTAAGCTGCGAGGTGGCTGTGAGAGCAAGGCGGCGTGGGCAGGGGCACCGCCCCGACCAACCGTCCCGCCACGGCCATGGAAAAGGGTGAGATTAACCCCTTGTTCATCACACAAATTGACCAAGGCTTCCATGGCGCGATATTGCGCCCAACCCGCGGACATGACTCCAGCATCTTTGGCGGAGTCCGAGTAACCGATCATCACCATTTGAACGTTCTGGGTGAAGCCACGGTACCAATCAATGGCCAGCAGCTCACCAATCACTGCCTCGGCATTGTTCAGATCGTCCAGGGTTTCGAATAATGGACACACATCCATGCGGAATGGACAGCCGGCTTCTTTTAGCAATAAATGCACGGCCAGCACGTCGGAAGCGGTGCGAGCCATCGAAATGACATAGGCGCCCAAGGCTTCACGCGGCTGTTCGGCAATTACTCGACAGGTGTCGATCACTTCTTGTACCTCAGGCGAGGGTGACCAATCACGTGGCAACAACGGACGCTTAGACGCCAGCTCGCGAGTCAGGAAGGCTTGCTTGTCTTGCTCGCTCCATTGGGCGTAATCGCCCATCCCCAAATAACGGGTTACTTCTGAGAGCACATCGGCATGACGGGTACTTTCTTGGCGAATATCGAGTTTGATCAGGTGTACGCCAAAGCATTGCACGCAGCGAAGTAGGTCAAGCAACTTGCCGTCGGCAATAATGCCCATGCCACATTGATGGAGAGACTGGTAACACGCCAGTAATGGTTGCCACAATTGCTGGGTGTCGGTCAGGATCCCTTGTGAAGAGGCGCGTTCGCCTTTCAGTTTGGCATCCAAGTAGTTCAAGGTGTGAGTTAGCTGACTGCGCATGGTTTTGAGGATGGCGCGATACGGTTCGTGCGCCTCGCCGGCCATTTCACGCACTGTGTCATCACACTGTGTCATTGACAGTTCGCTGATCAAATCCTGCACATCGCGCAAGTACAAATCCGACGCTTTCCAGCGTGACAACAGCATCACTTCACGGGTAACCTCGCTGGTGACATAGGGGTTACCGTCACGGTCGCCGCCCATCCAAGAGGAAATTTGTACCGGTTTGGCATCAATGGGTAAGTTGATGTCGAGGTGGCTTTCAAGCTGCTGATCAAATTGGCGTAAAAACGCCGGTACTGCTTGCCACAATGAATTTTCAATTACCGCGAAGCCCCATTTGGCTTCATCAAGCGGGGTAGGGCGCTCTTGGCGGATCACATCGGTGTGCCATGCTTGTGCAATCAACTGCTCAAGACGTTTCTCAGTTTTGGCACGCTCTGCCGCCCCCAAATGTTCACTGAGCTCTAATTTCGATAAACATTTATTTATTTGCACCAAGTTATGAATGGTGGTGCGGCGTGCGATTTCGGTCGGGTGAGCGGTCAGGACTAACTCAATTTTTAAATCGGCGATCGCTTGTTGCGCGTCATTGGCATTTATTTCACCTTGGCTGACACGGCGGAGTAAATCGTCGATAGCGTCCGGGCTGCACTCCAACGCGTCGCATTGACGCGAGACGGTGTGATATTGCTCGGCGATATTAGTCAGATTCAAAAATTGGCTAAAGGCGCGGGCGACCGGAAGCAGTTGGTCAGCCGGCAAGTTTTGCAGCACGGTTTTCAGCTTAGCATGATCGTCCTGATTGCCAGCGGCAGCCGATTTTGAGAGCTGACGAATTTCCTCAACTTTTTCTAAGAGTGCTGGACCATGGGCATCTTGGATGGTGTTACCCAGCAGACGGCCAAGCATACTGACATTGCTTTTTAAGGCAGAGTACTTTTCGTTCATAGCGTATCCATTCTGTAACAAAGTTACATCCTACTGTGACTGTAAAGAACCAATCTAGCGAATATTGCGCGATCGGGTCAACTTAACCGCAAATTAGCGCGAAAACTGGCCAGCGGATTTGATGCTTATCATAGCACCACCCCAAAAGCTGAAAAAAAGTTTCAGCTTTTAGGTTTGCCAGCCCTCCGAGGGTTTCTCCGCGCCCGCTATATCGCGACTTTCTCGTGAATGGCGACAGGGCGATTTGCATGATTAGATAGAATTATTGCTCTAATATGAATGAATAGACATAAAAAGTGACTTTTTACGCTTTTAGTGCTTGACGTCCAAACGGGAATACGATAAAAAATAACCATTCACTATTTATGAATAAAAATATTTTTGAGAGTTGACCCATGATGCCACTCGCCACCAAATACAACGCCCTTTCTGCTCGACGACGCTAGCCTGCCTTGCGTGGCTATTGGCTACGCCCTCGATACTATGCTGCCCCGCAGCACACCGTAAACACCCATAAAGAGAGACACCCATGACACTTAACACCATTATTGTCGGTGCCAGTGGCTACACAGGAGCCGAGCTTGTCGCCCTTGTCCATCGCCATCCGCAATTGCACTTGGCCGGTTTATATGTCTCGGCAGGCAGTGAAGACGCTAATCGTCCTGTGAGCGCGTTGCACGGCCAATTGCGTGGTGTAGTGGATATGCCACTGATGCCTTTGACCTCGCCACAGGATGTGGCCAAGCAAGCCGATGTGGTGTTTTTAGCCACTGCGCATGCGGTTAGTCATGAATTAGCGCCGATTTTTCTGGCTCAAGGTTGCGTGGTGTTTGATTTGTCGGGGGCGTATCGGGTCAATCAAGCGGATTTTTATCCTACCAATTACGGCTTTTCGCACCAGTCACCGGCATGGCTGGCTCAAGCCGTGTATGGCTTGGCGGAGTGGCAACAGGAAGCATTATCTGCAGCGCAGCTGGTAGCCGTGCCGGGATGTTATCCCACCGCCAGTCAATTAGCGCTCAAACCTTTGCTGGATGCAGACTTGTTGGATAAACAAATGTGGCCGGTGATCAATGCCACCAGTGGCGTAACGGGCGCGGGGCGCAAAGCGAGCCTGACCAATAGTTTTTGTGAAGTGAGCCTGAATGCCTACGGGGTGTTTTCTCACCGTCATCAGCCAGAGATTGCCACACACCTAGATACGCCGGTGATTTTCACCCCGCATCTTGGCAGTTACAAACGCGGCATTCTTGCCACCATTACCGCCAAATTAGCGCCAGGTGCTAGTGAGGCCGAGGTGGGGCAGGTACTGAACCAGGCTTATCAGGATGCGCCGCTGGTACGGGTACTTCCTGCCGGTGAGGTGGCCAAGCTGCAAGCGGTGCAATATACCGGCTTTTGCGATATTGGCTATCAGGCCGCGCATGGGCATCTGATCCTTACCAGTGCGATCGATAACTTACTTAAAGGCGCGGCCAGTCAAGCCGTGCAGTGTTTAAACCTTAAGTTTGGCTTTGCCGAAACCACAGCGATTGTCTAGGAGAAACGGATGAAAACGCCATTAGTGATTAAATTAGGCGGCGCAGCACTGAGCTGCAGCGAGACCCTCGCCAAGGTTTTCGGCGCGATGAACACCTATCGCAGTGAGGCTGAGCGCCCGCTAGTGCTGGTGCACGGTGGCGGCTACTTGGTCGATGAACTGTTGAAAAAACTCGCCCTCACCAGTGTGAAAAAACAAGGCTTACGGGTCACGCCAGTCGACCAGATTGATTATGTCACCGGTGCCTTAGCCGGGACGGCGAATAAGCTGCTGTTAGCCGAAGCGCGTAAGGCGAAGATTAAAAGCTGTGGCTTGAGCTTGGCCGATGGTGGCTTGTGTCAGGTCAGCCAGCTGGACCCTGAACTGGGGGCTGTGGGGGAAGCCAGCGCCGGAGATCCTAGCCTGCTGCAGGCGGTATTGGCCGCGGATTGTGTCCCCATTATTAGCTCGATTGGCATCAGTGAACAAGGTGAGTTGATGAACGTCAATGCCGACCAAGCGGCGGTGGCGGTGGCAACCACTCTTGGCGCGGAGCTGGTGTTGCTGTCGGATGTCAGCGGCGTGTTAGACGGCAAAGGGCACTTGCTGCCTTGCCTTACCGAGTTAGATGCGCAGCACTTAATGGAAAAAGGGGTGATCACCGATGGCATGGTGGTCAAGGTCAACGCGGCGTTTGCCGCCGCCCGCGAATTGGGTAAACCGGTGGAGATTGCCACCTGGCGTTACCCAGAAAAACTCACGCAATTATTCGATGGCCAGCAAATCGGCACTCGGTTTAGCGCCAGTTAATTAGACGTATAACGACGCGACGACACCGTCGATTTAGGATTTAAGGAGAGCAAGATGAGCAAGGTAAATAAAGTTGTACTGGCCTATTCGGGTGGATTGGATACTTCGGCCATCATTCCATGGCTAAAAGAAAATTATGACTGTGAGGTGGTGGCCTTTGTCGCTGACGTGGGTCAAGGCGAACAAGAGCTCGAAGGCATTGAGCAAAAAGCGCTCGCCTCGGGGGCATCACAGTGTTTTATCGCCGATCTGAAACACGAAATGGTGGCGGATTATATTTACCCCAGCCTGAAAACCGGGGCGGTGTATGAGGGCAAATACCTTCTAGGCACCTCGATGGCACGTCCTATCATTGCCAAAGCGCAGGTCGAATGTGCCCTTGAGGTCGGGGCGGATGCACTTTGCCACGGCTGTACCGGCAAGGGGAACGATCAAGTCCGTTTTGAGAGCACCTTCTCCGCGTTGGCGCCGCAACTGAAAGTGATTGCGCCGTGGCGGGAGTGGGATCTTACCAGTCGTGAAGCCTTGCTCGATTACTTGGCCGCCCGTGACATTCCTTGTACGGCGAGCCTTGAGAAAATTTATTCACGTGATGCCAATGCTTGGCACGTTTCGACCGAAGGTGGTGTCCTGGAAGATACTTGGACCGCGGCCAATCAAGATTGCTGGGTATGGACAGTGGCACCGGAAGAGGCGCCCAATACGCCCGAGTTTGTCACCTTGGGAGTACAAAGCGGGGAAGTGGTCTCGGTCGATGGTGAGTCCATGTCGCCTTATGACGTGCTGACGCTGCTGAACGACAAAGGCGCCCAACATGGCGTGGGACGGATTGATATTGTTGAGAACCGTTTGGTGGGGATGAAATCCCGCGGCTGCTATGAAACCCCGGGTGGCACCATCATCATGGAAGCGCTGCGTGGCGTTGAACAACTGGTGCTGGATAAAGAGAGTTATCAGTTCCGTGAGGAGCTCGGTTTAAAAGCGTCTCACCTGATTTATGATGGTCGTTGGTTTACGCCGCTTTGCCAGTCGATTGTTGCCGCGGCTAATTCCCTTGCCGCACCGGTAACGGGCGAGGTGGTGATCAAACTCTATAAAGGGCAAGCGACTGTGGTACAAAAACGCTCGACCAACAGCCTGTACTCGGAAGACTTTGCCACCTTTGGTGATGATGATGTCTACGATCACAGCCATGCCGAAGGCTTTATCCGTTTGTATTCGCTGTCGAGCCGGATTCGGACGCTGAACAAACAAAAACAATCCTAATTAAAAAAGCATCGTGAGCAGTAAGGAGAGACAGCATGGCATTATGGGGCGGACGCTTTAGTCAGGCAGCAGACAAACGGTTTCAAGCGTTTAATGATTCACTGCGCTTTGACTATCGCTTAGCAGAGCAAGACATTGTGGGCTCCATTGCTTGGTCCAAAGCCTTGCGTTCGGTGGGCGTGCTGAGTGATGACGAGCAACAGCAATTGGAGCTCGCGCTCAATGAGCTCAAGCTGTCGGTGATGGAAAACCCGAAGCAAATCTTACGCTCAGAGGCCGAAGACATTCACAGCTGGGTCGAGCAGCAACTGATCGACAAAGTCGGGGATTTGGGCAAAAAGCTGCACACCGGGCGCTCGCGCAACGATCAGGTCGCTACGGATCTCAAGCTCTGGTGTCGCCAACAAGGCCAGCAAATCTTGCTGTCTCTCGACAAGCTTCAGCAGCAGCTGGTGGATGTGGCCAGCCAACACCATGATACCGTGTTGCCCGGCTACACCCACTTGCAGCGTGCGCAGCCAGTGACCTTTGCCCATTGGTGTTTGGCCTATCTGGAGATGTTTGAGCGCGACACCACCCGCTTACAAGATGCGCTTAATCGTCTTGATACCTGTCCGTTAGGATCTGGGGCGCTGGCAGGCACGGCGTATCCGATTGATCGCGATGCCTTGGCACAACAACTGGGCTTTGAACGGGCCACCCGTAACAGCCTTGACTCAGTCTCGGATCGAGATCATGTGATGGAAATGCTGTCTGCGGCGTCGATATCAATGCTGCATTTATCACGGATGGCCGAAGATATGATCTTCTATAACTCGGGCGAATCCGGGTTTATCGAGCTGGCCGATACGGTGACATCAGGCTCATCGTTGATGCCACAAAAGAAAAACCCTGATGCGTTAGAGCTTATCCGCGGCAAAACCGGCCGTGTCTATGGCACCTTGTCGGCGATGATGATGACGGTGAAAGCCTTGCCACTGGCCTATAACAAGGATATGCAAGAAGACAAGGAAGGGCTCTTCGATGCCATGGACACTTGGCATGATTGCTTGGATATGGCCGCCTTGTGTTTTGAAGGTATCACCATTCACAACGACAAAACCTTGCAGGCGGCGCAGCAAGGTCATGCCAACGCCACCGAGCTCGCGGATTATTTGGTGAGCAAAGGGATCCCGTTCCGTGAAGCGCACCACATAGTGGGCGTGGCGGTGGTGTCTGCCATTGAGCAAGGTTGTGGACTGGAAGATTTACCGCTTGCCACCTTGCAGCAATTCTCACCGGTGATTGAAGACGATGTGTATGCCATGCTCACGATCGAATCTTGCTTGGCCCAACGTCGGGCGCTGGGTGGGGTAGCGCCTGAACAGGTCAGCTTTGCCATTCAAGAGGCGCAAAAGCGTTTAGATAAGCGCTTTACCCCCAAAGTCACGGTGCGCTCGGCAAGGCTCACCGACCTCGATACCATCGAAGGCATGGTGGTGTATTGGGCGAAATTGGGGGAGAACTTACCTCGTGATCGCCATGAATTGGTGCGTAATATCGGCCTATTTGCAGTATCCGAGCACCAAGGGGATCTCACCGGCTGCGGCTCGCTCTATATTTACGACTCAGGGCTGGCAGAAATTCGCTCCTTAGGGGTTGAAGCAGGCTGGCAGCGCCAAGGTCACGGTACGGCGCTGATGATGCACTTGATTAAAAAAGCCAAGCAAATGGCGATTGAGCAAGTCTTTGTCCTCACCCGGGTGCCCGAGTTTTTCACTCAATTGGGTTTTACCCCGGTGTCGAAATCGCAACTGCCTGAGAAAGTGATGAAAGATTGTGAAATCTGTCCGCGCTTCCACGCCTGTGACGAAGTGGCACTGACCTATAACATTGCCGGGCCAGCCACGATCTCGACCTTCTCTACGCTGGAGTAGGGTGACATCGTCTATTGCCTGACGATATCAGCGTCGTCGTTATCCCTTCTTAAGGCTGCGTGCTGACTAAGTCGCAGCTTTTTTTGTGTCCTCGTCATAAAAAATTCATCAAAATTAGCTGCTTACAAATTGTTACATTGTACGGTTTGTCACAGAAGCGTCACGCGCAATGACCATCATGCCCGCGTTTTCTCGTTAATAATGGAGATTTTGTGGTGAAGACAATCCTTACGGCCGCGGTGGCCTCAGCCTTATTAGCGGCAACTGCACACGCGGCAGTGCCTCAGCAAAACGATGTCTGGTATCAAGACGCGCAAGCGGCATTGGCGGCCGCTAAAGCTAACCCACCTATCACGGGCAAAGCCAAAAATGTGATCCTCTTTGTCGGCGACGGCATGAGCGTGGGGACAATCACCGCGGCGCGGATTTATCAGGGGCAGCAGCAAGGACAAACCGGTGAGGAAAACCGCCTTGGCATGGAAAGCCTGCCGCATGTTGCGCTAGCCAAAACCTATAACACTGACATGCAAACCCCTGACTCTGCCGGCACCGCGACGGCGATGGTCACTGGGGTGAAAACCAAAGCCGGGATCATCAGTGTTGACGATAACGTTCAGCGTGGTTTTTGCAGCACCGCCAAAGGTAACGAAGCGAAAACCTTATTTGAAATGGCGGGCGAGAAGGGCAAAGCATTAGGGTTAATCTCAACCGCCCGTTTAACCCACGCCACCCCGGCCACTACCTACGCGCACAGTGCGGATCGCAATTGGGAGAACGATAGCAAGTTACCCAACATTGCCAAAAACCAAGGCTGTACCGATATCGCCAGCCAATTTGTCGACTTTGATGCTGGGGAGGGTTTTCAGGTGGCGTTCGGCGGTGGACGGCGTGAATTTATTCCTGCCGATAGCGTCGATCCTGAGGGCAAAAAGGGCAAGCGTAAAGATGGACGCAACCTGATTGAGGCATGGCAAACCCGTCACCCTGATGGTCAATACATTTTCGATAAATCCGGTTTTGATTCCATCGATCCGGCGACCACATCACGCGTGTTTGGTTTGTTTGAAAGTAGCCACATGAAATATGAAGCGGATCGCCGTGAAAGCCAAGATGAGCCGTCATTGGCGGAAATGACCAGCAAGGCGATTGATATGCTCAGCCGCAACCAGGACGGCTATGTGATGATGGTGGAAGCCGGACGTATCGACCATGCTCACCATGCGGGTAACGCTGCGCGAGCGTTAGAAGATACGCTGGCTTACGACGATGCCATCAAAGTGGCCTTAGAGAAAACCAACTCAGAAGACACCCTGATTATTGTCACCGCCGATCATGCCCACACCATGGTGATGAACGGTTATGCGGAGCGGGGCAATCCTATTCTCGGCTTGTCACGTCAAAAAGGGCGCTTGAATCAGGATGATTTTGGTAAAACCTATACCACGATTACTTATGGCAACGGCCCGGGTGCGGTGAAAGGTGAGCGTGAAAACTTGCAAGAAGGGCAGGTGCGTAAGCTGGATTACAAACAGCAATCCTTGATTAAGCTCGGTTCGGAAACCCACTCCGGTGAAGATGTGGCCATCATGGCGCGTGGTCCAATGGCGTGGTTGTTCCAAGGGGCCGTGGAGCAAAACTACATTTTCCACGTGATTAACGAAGCCACGGATCTGGCTGATTAATCGTCTGGTGTGTCTGATGACCCGCGCTCCGGCGCGGGTTTTTTATTGCGCCGAAACGGATAAATCACCACATGCAGGGTGAGTAGCACACTGGCACTGCCGGCGGCGAATAACAATGCAATTGACTCCACTTGCCGTGGCGTGTCGGCATAGCCCCACCACCAGAGTGGCCAAAGTAGCGCGCACATGGCGGCCAGTTGTTTCATACAACGGGTACAGCGTCCCAGTTTTTGTTGCCAAATCGCGGACTGACAGTATTTGCAAGCCATGCGGTGTCTCTTGGTCGGTAATGGCGATAGCTTATTGTGGCGCAGTGGGCCGCCGGATACAAAAAAGCCCTCCAACGAGGAGGGCAAAAGGTAAGCAAGTGCTTGGGGAAGCAACAGGCAGCGCCTGTAAAGCGCCGAGTGTCGGCGAAAAGGGCAGTGGATTAGCAGCCTGGGCCGCAGTCCATGCAGTGTTTGATCATTTCAGGACCGAGTTTGAGCTTGGCATTCACATCCCGCAATGCGGTACGTACCCCCTCCTCAATCACTGGGTGATAGAAGGGCATATCTAGCATTTGCGAAATGGTCATTTGGTTTTGATGTGCCCATGCCAACAAGTGGGCCAAGTGTTCGGCGTTCGGTCCTATCATTTCGGCGCCAAGGAAACGGCCTGTGCCTTGTTCGGCATAAACGTGTAACAAGCCTTTGTTACGCAGCATTACTCGTGAGCGGCCTTGGTTTTCAAACGACACCACGCCGGTTTCGAAGCAGCCACAGGGGCCGAGACGGTCGGTAATCGCTTTGTAGCTTTCGCCCACCATTGCGATTTGTGGGTCGGAGAAAACTGCAGAGAGCTTGCTACGGCGCAATCCGGCACGGATATCTTTGCCGCGTCCGGCGTTGTCACCGGCGATACGCGCTTGGTCAGCCGCTTCGTGCAGCAACGGAATTTGGTTACTGGCGTCACCGGCAATAAAAATGTGTGGTGCCGTGGTTTGCAGGGTGTAACTATCGGCAACTGGCACGCCGCGGGCATCCACTTTGATGCTGGTCGCATCGAGGTTTAGCTTGTCGACATTGGGGCGACGACCGGTGGCGGCAACTACATAGTCGACCCAGCGCAGTTGGCTTTCGCCCTCTTTATCACGATAACGGATTTGTACCTTATCGCCTTCACGCACCATCTCTTCCACCTTGGCATCGGCGTCGAGATAAAACTCCTCGCTAAAGGTTTTATCCGCATATGCCATGATCTCTGGGTCGGTCAGCGGGCCCACTTGGCCGCCGACGCCAAACATGGTCATCTCGACCCCGAGGCGATGCAGCGCTTGTCCGAGCTCTAGGCCAATTACACCCGGGCCAAATACCGCAACTGAGTCAGGTAGATCGTCCCATTCAAAAATATCATCATTGACCACTAAACGATCGCCAAGGTGATCCCAAGCAGACGGCCAGCTTGGGCGCGAACCTGTCGCGATCACGATGCGATCAGCATGGATGGTGGTGTGATCGTCGACCATTAAGGTGTGATCATCCACAAAACGCGCATAGCCGTCGATTTTGTCTTGAGCGGGAATGTCATCGACACTTTCCAGTACAAAGCCGACAAAACGGTCACGCTCGCGTTTCACCCGATCCATCACCTCACGGCCATTAATTTCCGTGGTGCCGCCGGGGTACACACCGAAGCCGGGCGCTTTGTCGATATGATGCGCCGCTTCAGCCGCCGCAATTAACAGTTTGGAAGGCATGCAGCCAACTCGCGCACACGTGGTGCCATAGGGACCGCCTTCAATCATCACCACGTTATCCGTATGTGCTTTGGCTGCGCGATAAGCACCGAGTCCGGCAGTTCCGCCACCAATCACAGCCACATCAACCGTTAATGTTTTCATTGCTTTCTCCTGGGAAAATAACGGGCGGCGAAGAGGCCGCCCAAACAGCGGATTACTGATTTAGATAGGTGTCGAGCTCTTCACTGCCACCGATATGACGGCCACCGATAAATACTTGTGGCACGGTGGCGCGACCGCTCACCGCACGCAAAGAAACCGTGGTGGCGTCTTTACCGAGGATGATTTCTTCAAACTGAAGGCCTTCATCGATCAGGGCTTGTTTGGCCTTGGCACAGAATGGGCAGCCTGGCTTACTAAACACGGTGATCGAGTCTTGCAGTTTGTGCTCAGGGGCGATGTAGCCCAGCATGGTGTCGGCATCAGAGACCTTGAACGGGTCGCCTGGTTCGTTGGGTTCGATAAACATTTTCTCGACCACGCCGTTTTTCACCAGCATGCTGTAGCGCCATGAGCGTTTGCCAAAGCCAAGATCGTTTTTGTCGACCAGCATCCCCATGCCATCAGTGAACTCACCGTTGCCGTCAGGCAGGACATGAATGTTGTCAGCGTCTTGGTCGGCTTTCCATGCATTCATCACAAAGGTATCGTTGACGGATACACAGACAATGTCATCGACGCCGTACTGTTGGAACACCGGATACAGCTCGTTATAGCGTGGCAGGTGCGAGGATGAACAGGTTGGGGTAAATGCACCTGGCAAGCTGAATACAATCACGGTTTTGTTGGCAAAAATGTCATCGGTCGTGACGTCTTTCCATTGATCGCCTTCGCGAGTACGGAAAGTAACTTGTGGTACTGGCTGACCTTCTTTTGTTGCTGTCATGGTGATGTCCTTTTTATTCAAGTATTGATTCAAGTGAATGGGCGAGTGCTTCGCCGCGTTTTGATGGGATCAGTATTACCGATTGCAATTGATAGCTCTAATCGCTTAATGCTATGGTTTTGATAGTTATCCTCTATAGAAGAGACAAAGATGAACATTCGTGACTTGGAGTACTTGGTCGCCTTGGCCGAACATCGACATTTTCGTAAAGCGGCCGAAGCCTGCTTTGTTAGCCAGCCGACCTTAAGCGGGCAAATTCGCAAGTTGGAAGATGAGCTGGGTGTGAGTTTGTTAGAGCGAACCAGCCGTCGTGTGTTGTTCACCGATGCCGGTATGAGGTTAGTACAACAGGCACGTAACGTCTTGCGGGAAGTCACAATTTTGACCGAATTGGCCAGTGAGCAAGGGGAAAGTATGACCGGCCCTTTGCATATCGGTCTGATCCCTACGGTCGGGCCTTACCTGCTGCCTAAAATTATCCCGCTACTGCGTGATCGTTTCCCTGAGCTGGAGCTGTTTATTCACGAAGGACAGACGCAGCAGTTAGTGCAGCAACTGGAAGAGGGCAAACTCGATTGCATCATTTTGGCCTCTGTAGAAGAAACCCAGCATTTAAAAGAGCTCCCACTTTACAGTGAGCCGATGTTGCTCGCGGTCAATGAAAAGCATCGCCTCGCCGATTGTGCCGAGGTGGCGTTAGATGTATTGCAAGGCGAAACCTTGTTAATGCTCGGCGATGGCCATTGCTTACGTGACCAAGCGATGGGTTTTTGCTTTAAAGTGGGCGCGCGCGAAGATCAGCGCTTTCGTGCCACTAGCTTAGAGACCTTGCGCAACATGGTTGCGGCGGGGAGTGGGATCACCTTGTTGCCTCAATTGTCCGTGCCTGCTGATAAGCGAGATGGTGTGGTGTATATTCCGACGACCTCGCCGACGCCGTCGCGACAAATCACCCTCGACTACCGTCCTGGCTCGCCATTACGTGGCCGTTATGAGCAGTTGGCTGACGCCATCCATGAACAAATGACGGCCGTGATGAATGATCGAACTCGTCACTAGAGCGGCGCGTGACGCGTAGATAAAAAGACGCCCGCATCGTGAATGCGGGCGTCTTGATTTTATGCGGCTATTGACGATGTAACAGAGTTAAAACAGCGACTCTGTGCCTGACTCATAAATGTTGCCATCTGATTGCGATGACACATACTCGGTTGGCTCGGTGCCTTTTATAAAGTACTCGAACATCGATGTATGATCGGTTTTTCTGGTTAACAGCCCTGTTTCGCGGTCAATGCGCACTTTGACGATCCCCGGTGGCACGGTTTTATTCTGCTCAGGTACGTCCGCGAGTGCATGCTGCATAAAATCAATCCATGCTGGCTCCGCCGTTTTGGCCCCCGACTCCGCGCCGCGGATAGGCTGACGCTCGTCGCCTAAGTTTGCATTACGGGTCGTGCGACCCAGTTTACGGGAGTGATCATCAAAGCCCACCCACACAGTGGTCACAATCCCTGGGCCATAGCCGGTGTACCAGGTATCTTTGGAGTCATTGGTGGTCCCCGTTTTTCCGCCGATATCGCGTCGCTTGAGCGCTTGTGCGCGCCAGCCCGTGCCATTCCAGCCTGTCCCGTAGCGCCAATCACCGCCACCCCAGATGTTGCTTTGCATCATTTCACGTACCAAAAATGCATTTTGCTCATCAATGACTTGTTTAGCATGACGCTGTGTGGTGGTGTCGTCGTTCTCTAGCAAATTCTGCTCATTAAACGGATCGGCCTGTTCTGCTTTTTGTTCGCAGTTATCACAAATGATGGGTGGATTGGCGCGATATATTTCCTCGCCAAAGGGGGTTTCGACCCGATCAATGATAAAGGGCTCCATAAAATAGCCACCATTGGCAAACACGCTAAAGCCCTGTGCCATTTCAACCGGCGTCAAGCTTCCCGCACCAAGCGCAATGGCTTCTGCACGCGGTAAATCATCTCGTTTAAAGCCAAAGCGGGTGAGGTAATCGAGAGCGTCATCCAATCCCACCCGACGCAGGACACGTACGGCCATGACGTTTTTCGACTGTGCCAGACCAAGTCTCGCCCGCAGTGGCCCTTCATAACGTGGTGGCGAGTTTTTCGGCCGCCATGCCACGCCTTGACTGCGATCCCAGCGATTAATGGGGGCGTCGTTAATCAGGGTGGCGAGTGTCATGCCCTCATTCACTGCCGCGGAATAAATAAACGGCTTGATGCTCGAGCCCACCTGACGTACTGACTGTGTGGCACGGTTAAATTTGCTATGGACAAAATTAAATCCGCCCACCAGTGCTTTGATTGCTCCGGTTGAGGGGGACATGGAAACCAGTGCGGTATTGGTCGTCGGGACTTGGGCTAAATGCCAGCTGTTATCCACTTGGCGAATAAACACTTGTTGGCCACTGGCAAGGAATTCATCAGCGCGTTGAGGGGCCGGACCTTGACGGCTATCGGTGATATAAGGGCGCGCCCAGTCAAGTCCCTCCCAAGGCAGTTCGATTTCACGGCCATTGGGTCCGACAACCTGCGCCGATTTAGCTTGGACATCAATCACGACGGCGGGCTCTAGCGGGCCGTAGCTGGGTTGCTTGGCCAAGTGATCAACGATGCGCTGGTGTTGCCAACGTTGGCTAGGGGCTTGCCATAGCGTGGCAACTGGCCCACGGAACCCATGGCGACGGTCGTAGGCGAGAACGTTTTCTACTGCCGCCTCATTTGCGGCGCGTTGCATATCGGCATCGACGCTGGTGAAAATACGCACCCCCGAGGTATAAGCGTCTTCGCCAAACTGCTCAACGGCCCATGCGCGTGCCATTTCTGCTACATAGGGTGCGGACAGTTCAATTTCAGCCCCATGATAGCGGGCTACGATCGGCTCGTTCTTCGCTTGTTGGTACTCGGCGTTGGAAATATATCCCTCTTTAAGCATGCGCCCCAGCACCACATTCCGGCGATCGGTGGCGCGCGACAGCGAATACAAAGGGTTCATGGTGGAGGGCGCTTTGGGTAATCCGACAATCACCGCCATCTCACTCAAGGTCAGTTGATCGAGGGTTTTGCCAAAGTACACCTGGGCAGCAGCGCCAACCCCGTAAGCACGATAGCCTAAGAATACTTTGTTGAAATAGAGTTCAAGGATCTCTTCTTTGTTCAACAGCTGTTCGATATGCACGGCGATAAAAATTTCTTTTATCTTGCGCATAATGCGTTTTTCGTTAGAGAGGAAGAAGTTCCTTGCCAGCTGCTGCGTGATAGTACTGGCCCCTTGCTTGGCCGTACCTGACATCGCCACCACCACCGCGGCGCGGACAATGCCGATAGGGTCAATCCCTGGGTGTTGGTAAAAGCGACTGTCTTCTGTGGCAATCAATGCATCAATCATAGGCTGAGGGATGTCCTCGAGCATGACTGGGATGCGACGCTTTTCACCGAACTGGGAGATCAACTCACCATCGGCGCTATAGACCTGCATCGGAGTCTGCAGTTCGACACTTTTTAGTGTCGCTACATCGGGGAGGTCAGGTTTTACATACAGGTAAAACCCAAAGATTGTAGTGACTCCAAGCACTGTGCAAACCAGTGCAAAGATAAGCAAACGCTTTATGAACTTCACCTGAGATTTCCCGTTCTGTTGCCGTTGAGCCGTTCAATAATCATACGTGAGTAGTATAAAGGCACCAGCATTAAAAATAACCCGTGATGAGGCCAGTTTTGTAAATACTGACTTCACGCTGACGTTGGGAGCCTAACACGAAATGATGCGAAGTTCGGCAGTTTTAGGTATCGATATCGGCCGAGATATCATTCACGCCATTGTGGTTCGTGCACATCGACAAGGTATTCAGGTGGCAGGCCATCATCGGGTACCGTATCGCGCGACTGACGATCTCTGTGTCCCGCTTACCGAGATAAAAAAACGATTACTCGCGTGTTTACCTTGGTATCAGCGTCTACACATCTCTGTGGTGGTGGGGGTCGATGAAGAGGCTGTGATCACCAAGCAAATGACGGCGCCACTGATTGACGACGAGATTGAGCAAGAAGCTTTGATCGGCCAAAAGCTGAGTGCCGCCCTCAATATGGACATGGATACATTATATTACGACTTTGCGGTTATGAGCGGCGTGACTGTTCAGCCGGGACAAGTCTGTTATCAAGTGGTGGCATGCCGGCGTCATGCGCTCACTCCGGCCCTAGACGCGCTCAAGCGGGTCGGGTTATCGCCTACGGTGGCAGACATCAACAGCCAAGCGTTAGTCGGCGTTTATCAAGCACTCCGCCCTGTTGCGCAGGCAAACCACTGGCCATTGTGGCTGCACTATCACAGCGGCTTGCTGACTGCGATTCGTCTTTATCCTGATGGGCAAGTTTATCAGCATCGCTGCCGTTTGGGGGAGGGAGAGCGCTATGAACACCGCGAGTCAGCGGCCAACGCCTTGGTGCAGCAGCACTTTGATCAGGCTTGTCATCGAGCGCGTGAGCATAATCGACTCTTGCCCCTGAGCACGGTTTGGATTAGCGGCGCTTGGCCGGCCACGCTAGCGTCTGAGCACCTTACCATCATGCGATTCAATCCAGTGGCGATGTTGGATCAAACGGCGCCGAACATCAGCGATGATGCGTCTATTGCCTTGGGGTTAGCGCTGCGGGGAGAATATTCATGCGTATAAATCTACTCCCTTGGCGAGAAAAAGCGCGCCGCGCGCAGCGTCAAACGTTTATGGTCCATAGTGGTTTGGTACTGCTGGGTGTGGTGTTAATGGTCAGTGCCGTGAACGCGGTCCAGCAGCACTGGCTGACTGAGCAGCAGGCACGTAATCAACGCTTAACCGCAGGGGTGAACGATTTTCGTGCCACCTTACAAGCTTTTAAGCGCGAAGATAAAAAGCGTGCCGCGCTGCAATCGCGCTTACAACTGGTCAACGCGTTACAGCAACAGCGCAACAATGTCACTGCATTGCTGAATTTCATTCCAACCGTGATGCCTGAAGGGGCGTATTTGAGTCGTTTGGCGCAGCAGAAGGGGCGTGTCACGGTCGAAGGCTGGGTCACATCCAATGCGGAGATGGCAAGTCTATTGGCAGCGTTAGAGCAAAGTGCGTTAGCCACCGACGTTGATATTGACACTGTGATCACCGAATCAGGATCGCAACGCGCCAACAAACGCTTCACGTTAAGCTTCCGCTTGACCGACTACGTCACACCGCAACTCCCTAAGCCCAAAGGCGTGCAGTCATGATTAGCGCCTTTGCATGGGATTGGCAAAAACTCCCCAGTGCGCCACTCGCCACCCGCGCCATTGTTTGGGCGGTGGGCGCGATCGCGCTATCGATGCTCGCAGCTTTGCTGATTTTGCAGCCCAACCAAGAGGCGCTGGAGGCAGCGACTCAGCGCGAAGCACAACTTAAAGCCGAGTATCGGTTGTTGGCCAATCGCGTCGCCGCTCTGCCCGATGTGGAGGCACAAATGCGCGCGTTAAATCAGCAATATGCCACCTTGATTGCCCAACTGCCGGAAGAAGAAGAGCTTTCGGGATTACTCGCCGGGGTTAATGAAGTTGGGATCCGTCATCAGTTAGGTTTCAACACACTGAAGTGGCAGCCAAGAAAGCATGGTAGTTGGCTCGATGCGATCCCGATGACGGTTGTCTTGACCGGGGATTATGCCTCTATTGGTGCATTTAGCGCGGATATTGCCGCCATGACTCGCTTGGTGTCGCTGCAAGATTTTGTCTTAACCCGTACTGAGGACGATGACATTCATGCGCCCCTGCAGCTGTCGGTGTCGGCGACCACATATCGCTATACCGGTGAAGGTATTGCCACTGATAAGGAGTTCGTACAGTGAAGCGTCTTTTGGTGTTGTTATTTGGGTTGAGCTTGGTGGGCTGTGATAGATACCACAGTGATATCGAACAGTTTATGCAACAAACTCAAGCCAGTGCGCAAGTCAATGCGACCCGCATCCCCCCTTCGCCGAATTACCAATCGATAGCCTTTGTCACCGATCAGCGGGATCCCTTTGTGCTACCCGCAATCAATGTTGGTGGACAGGCTTCAACGGGCGACTGTTGGCAGCCCAATTTACAACGGCCTTTAGAGCCGCTTGAGCAATTTCCACTGGCAAGCCTTGCCATGAAAGGCAGCTTAACCAAAGGCGCACAGCAACAAGCCTTAATTGCCCGTCCTGATGGCACCATCACTCAAGTCAGTGAAGGTGCGCATTTAGGCGAAAACCGTGGCCGTGTAGTGGCCGTGAATGCAAATCAGATCGCGATTGAAGAAGCCCTGCCGGATGGGTTGGGGTGTTGGCAGCTTCGCACTGTCACCTTGTCGATGGAAGCAACTTTGCCGTAGTTAGGATACCAATATGATAATACGCCCTTACCTTTCCCGCACGTTTACGCCAAGCGTTCGCTCAGTCTGGCTCATACTACTGACACTGATACTAAGCGTTGGCTCGGCGCAGGTTGCCGCAAAGAGTACGCTGACCGATATCGCGGTGAAGCGCCTCGACAATGGTGATGCTAGCGTCTCGCTGACGTTTTCTGACGCCGCGGTAGCGGCTGACTTTCGCCAACCGACGCCTCAGCAAGTCACGTTACGCCTACCGAACGTGCAGCTTAAACCGGCACTGCTGGCGGTCCTCGATACTCGCCGTCGTCAGACGCCCGTGACTGAGATTGAAACCTTTCAGGCACCTGAGCGTGCCCGCATCGTACTGCGTGCTGAGCAGGCTGTGGATTTTGATTATCAGCAGCAAGGAAAAGTATTGACCATCCGCGTGTCTGCGGCTAGAAAAGCGCCTTCCGCGACCGTCTTAGCGCAAAAAGGGGCGGCGATCTCGATTAACTTTCAAGACATTCCCGTCCGTACCGTGCTGCAACTGATTGCCGAGCAGAATGATTTTAACCTGGTGACCTCGGACTCGGTGCAAGGCAATATCACCATGCGCATTGATGGTGTGCCTTGGCAAGATGTATTGGATGTGATTTTGCGCGTAAAGGGGCTGGATAAACGCCAACGGGGGCAAGTGATGCTCGTTGCCCCTCGCCGAGAGCTCATGGCACAAGAAAAGCAAGCGCTCGAAATGCGTCAGCAAGCGGACGCCTTACTGCCACTGAGCTCAGAAGTGCTCACGGTGAACTATGCCAAAGCGAGCGATATCGCCGCACTGATTAAAGGACAAGGCGAAGGGGTCAGTTTACTGTCGCCCAGAGGGGCGGTATCGCTTGATGAGCGAACCAATGCGTTGATCATTAAAGATAATCAAAAGAATCTAGCCCGCATTCGCACCTTGGTTCGTCACTTGGATGTGCCCGTTAAGCAAGTCGAAATTGAGGCACGTATTGTGACGGTCGAGCAAGGTTCAGTGGACGAATTAGGCGTGCGTTGGGGGCTGTTGAATCGAAATGGCTCAACCACGGTTGGCCCGTCTGTGGAAGGTAACTTGATGTGGGATAGCAATGTCACCGGGCAAGGACCTGAAAGTTTAAACGATGCGGCGACAGACGGCGCAAATATTGGCGACTTCCTCAGCGTGAACCTGGCCGCTGCTAACCCCTCGGCCTCAAGCATGGCCTTGCAAGTGGCGAAGCTTGGCAATGATCTTCTGCTCGACTTGGAGCTGTCTGCGCTTGAAAGCGAAAGGAAAGCAGAAGTGGTATCGAGCCCCCGACTTATCACCACCAATAAAAAAGCGGCCTATATTGAACAAGGGACTGAGCTACCTTACCTTGAGGCGTCTTCAAGTGGTGCGGTGGCGGTGTCTTTTAAAAAAGCAGTGCTGAGTTTATCGGTGACCCCACAAATCACGCCCAACAATACGCTGGTTTTGGATTTAAAATTAACCCAAGACATGCCCGAAAAAGCCGTGGTGGCCGGGAAAGGCGAAGCGATGTCGATCAGTACCAAGCGCATTAATACCCAAGTGCTGGCGGAAAATGGTGAAACCGTGGTCTTAGGGGGGATCTTTCAGCAAACCATGATCAATAAAGAGACCCAAGTGCCGCTGCTGGGGGATATTCCCTTGGTTGGCAACCTGTTCAAGCACCAATTAAAAGACCATGCAAAACGCGAACTTCTGATCTTTGTGACCCCTAAAATCGTCACAGACTAGGTTAGGTGTTGCCAAAGGGGTCACTGTCCTGAGATAATTTTTAATCTGATCACGAAATATCTGTGAGGAATTGGCGCCTCGGGCTTTTTTCATTAAGCCTGCGGGCGGTGTTGTCTTATTTAACCGCGCGTAAAATTGCTTAAAATGGCTGAAAAACGAAACATCTTTTTGGTAGGCCCTATGGGGGCTGGTAAAAGCACAATTGGTCGTCATCTCGCTCAGCAACTTCATATGGAATTCTATGATTCTGATTCAGTGATTGAAGATCGTACTGGAGCAGACATTGCATGGGTATTTGACGTTGAGGGTGAAGAAGGTTTCCGTAAACGCGAAGAAAACGTGATAAACGACCTCACTGAAGAGCAAGGTATCGTTCTCGCGACTGGCGGTGGCTCGATCATGAGCAAAGAAAGCCGCAACCGTCTCTCTGCTCGTGGTGTTGTGGTGTATTTAGAAACCACCATCGAGAAGCAGCTGGCACGCACCCAACGCGATAAGAAACGACCATTATTACAAACTGACCAACCACGTGAAGTGCTTGAGTCGTTAGCGGAAGAGCGTAATCCTCTTTATCAAGAAATTGCTGATTATGTTGTACGTACTGACGATCAAAGTGCCAAAGTGGTGGCCAATCAAATCATGGCTCTGTTAGAGCAGCAATAACCAAACACAGGACCCGACCATGGAACGGATAGACGTTAACCTAGGGGCACGTAGCTACCCTATCTCGATCGGTGAAGGGCTGTTAGCTGATGCTAGCCTATTTGGGAGCGTCCATTCGCGTCGGGTTGCTGTCATCAGCAACGAGACAGTGATGCCGTTATACGGCGACGCACTGGTCTCAACCTTAAAACAGGCAGGCGCGGCGGATGTCGCTCGCTTGAGCCTACCCGATGGTGAGGCTTACAAGTCTTTAGAGATATTTAACACCATTAACACCTTCCTATTAGAAAACAATTACAACCGTGATGTGGTACTTGTTGCACTGGGCGGCGGCGTGATTGGTGACATCGTTGGCTTTGCCAGCGCCTGTTATCAGCGCGGGGTAGACTTTATCCAAGTGCCCACCACATTACTGGCGCAGGTGGACTCGTCGGTTGGTGGCAAAACCGCCATTAATCATCCACTGGGTAAAAACATGATTGGGGCTTTCTATCAGCCTCAAGCGGTCGTGATTGATACGCAGGTGCTTAGCTCTTTACCGCGTCGTGAATTTGCCGCGGGCATGGCCGAAGTGATTAAGTATGGCATTATTGCCGACGCGCCTTTCTTTGATTGGCTCGATAGCGAAATGGCTGCACTGACAGCGCTCTCGCCGGATGCGCTACGTTATGCGATTCGCCGCTGTTGCCAGATAAAAGCCGATGTGGTCGCACAAGATGAAACCGAGGCGGGTGTCCGTGCACTCTTAAACTTGGGTCATACGTTTGGCCATGCCATTGAGGCAGAAATGGGATACGGCAACTGGCTGCACGGTGAAGCGGTCTCAGCAGGGACGGTGTTGGCGGCTAAAACGGCACAGCAACACGGTCTGATTGAGCCAAAAACTGTGTCACGCATCACTGCCTTGCTGGAAAGTGCTGATCTTCCCATACAGGCACCCAGTGAGATGAACTACGATGCTTTTATTAAGCACATGATGCGTGATAAAAAAGTGCTTTCAGGACAGTTGCGCCTGGTTTTGCCGACAGCGATAGGCCAGGCTCAAGTGGTTGCAGATGTGCCCCATCAGTGTATTGCTGATGTGATTGATGCCGGTTAACCATTGAATGCATGACAGACACTTTTGATACCTTAACCTTGGATCTGGAAAGCCAAACCCAGCTCCTTTCTCGACTGCAATTTATTACCCGCTTTAGTGCCAACTTGATCCAAGTGACTGGGCCTGAGGGGGCGGGTAAAACCTGGCTCAGTGAGCGCTATATGGAGCAGTGGGCAGATGCCCATGTTCATGCATTATTGGCGTGCCACACCGCTCAGAGCGATGCACAGCGCCGCGCTATCTTGCTGCGGCAAATTGTTAAAGATGGGGTGTTTAACGAAGCCGACCCGCTCATTGATAGTCTCACCATGATGCTCGATGGTGGTGGGTGTGATGCCTTATTGGTGATTGATGATGCGCATCGTTTGACCCCCGGCTTGTTGTCAGAGTTGTGGGCCTTGGTACAGCACGCCCAGCACCAAGCCAATTGGCGTATCAACGTGGTGCTTTTCTCGCTACCTGGAAAGTTGAACAAGTGGCTAGGCCAGGTGTCTTACGGGCACGAGCAAAAACCCCTGGAGCTCGAAATCTCTCCCCTCAACGAGGGAGAAGCTGAGATGTTTATTGATGTGCTGGCGGTCACCCAGCGCATCGGTGGCGAGAAAAAGAAACAGTGGTTAGCCAAACTTGCCAATCAAACCGTTTACCCCGGCACCATTATGGGAAAGGACAATCAGGAGACAGGCGCTGTGAGTAAAGATAAGAAAAAGCCCGCTAAAAACAACAAACCCTTCTTAATGCTGCTCCTTGCGGTGGTATTGATGATCGTCGGCGCGGGGGTGATTTGGTGGGTATTTCCAAGCCAGCAAGGTGACGCTGCGTCAGAAGCGGTGCTTCCTGAAGGGCTCAAGAATTTAGATGATTTGCTCAGTGAACAAGAGGAGCAAGCGATCACTGATCCGCAAACCGCGACCCAAACAGGCACACAACCTAGTGCGTCTAACGCGGATGCGGGGAGCGAGACGATGACGTCGCCATCAGCCGATAATGGTGCGGTAACGGAAGATCAGGCGACCCTACCAGACGATATTAATGGTGAAGGGCTGACTGTTGGGCGCAGTGATGAAGGGCAGCGTGTTGTGGTGCCCGATGATGTGGTCGATGCGATTATTGACGAACAAGATGCTGGAGGAGACGGCACTGACGCCGTTGATGAGCCATTAGCCAGCGAAATCAGTGAGGCGGTGCCTGCGCCTGCGGCACCACAAACCGCTGCGGATGACGTCGCGAATGCGGGTCAAACAACCGATGAGGGCGCAACGGCATCGGCTACAAATGCCGATTCAGGCAATCGCAGCCAAGACACTCTTAGCCAAAATGAGAGTGGGCTAAATGGGTTGCCTTTAGCGCCACAAGCTTTGCTCAATATCCCTGCCCAGCGTTATGCCCTGCAATTGGCCGCCCTGCAATCTCGGCAAGATGCGGTTGCCTTGATTGAGGATTATCAATTGGCTGATCGCGTGCAGGTGTACCAAACGCAGCGCAATAATGCGACTTGGTATATGGTGCTATTGGGTGACTATGCCAGTGTGACTGAGGCTCGTCGTGCTGAACTAAACTTGGCGGATAATGTCCGTTCACTGCAGCCTTTTGTGAAATCATTCAGTCAGATCCATCGCGAAATTAACCGAGCAAATGGCCAGTAAAATCCGCTGATTGATGAAGCAAAATAGGGTACAATCCGCCCCTTTTCAGACCGCAGAGATAGACTAGGGGCAATGAGAAAGCATCGCGCGTTTCTAAAGTGGGCGGGAGGTAAGTACTCACTGGTCGATGACATTCGTCGTCATCTTCCTGAGGGGAACACGCTGATAGAGCCCTTTGTTGGCGCCGGATCGGTGTTTCTCAATACCGATTATGACCACTATATCTTGGCGGACATCAATCCCGATCTGATCAACTTATACAACATTATCAAGCAAACCCCGATGCGGTTTGTGGCTGATGCGCGCGCGTTTTTTTGCCAAGAGTACAACCAAAAAGAGCGTTATTTGGATGTGCGTCGTGAGTTTAATCTCACCACGGATCCCTACTTACGCTCGTTGTTTTTCCTCTATATGAATCGTCACGGCTTCAATGGCTTGTGTCGTTACAATAAAAAGGGTGGCTTTAATGTGCCCTTTGGCTCCTACAAAAAACCTTACTTTCCGGAAAAAGAGCTCGCGGTTTTTGCCGAAAAAGCGCAACGGGCAGAGTTTGTTTGTGAAGGGTATGCGGAAAGCTTTGCCCGCGCCAAGTTAGGCGACGTGATTTACTGTGATCCGCCCTATGCGCCGCTTACCGCCACGGCGAACTTTACCACCTATGCTACCAATGGCTTTACGCTGGACGATCAAGCCTTACTGGCCGAACACGCTGAACAGGCCTCTGTCAGCCAAGGGATCCCGGTTCTTATCTCCAACCATGATACGCCTTACACGCGTCGGCTA
Organism: Salinivibrio sp. KP-1; assembly: GCF_000968645.1. Taxonomy (NCBI): domain Bacteria; kingdom Pseudomonadati; phylum Pseudomonadota; class Gammaproteobacteria; order Vibrionales; family Vibrionaceae; genus Salinivibrio; species Salinivibrio sp. KP-1. Next base: position 155,538 of record NZ_LAQR01000036.1, read on the forward strand.
TACCGTGGCGCGTCGTTTAACGTGGTGAAAGTCAAGCGTACCATTAGCCGTAATGGACAAGGCCGGAATAAAGTGGACGAGCTACTGGCACTGTTCGACCCGCCATCGCCTACTCTGTGATGCTTCTCATCCGTCTTGGGCCATTAGGTCAACACACTGACTAACGCCAGCAAGGCAGCGACAAAGATCCCAATCATCACCACACCGGTGATGATATACGCCGCCGGCGAATCATGGCCAAAATCTCGTTCGCGATTTTGTTGCGATTGGACGCCAAACAATGCAGCGATGACGCTCTTCATAACGTCAGTGAGTCTAGGTTTGCTGTCCATGATGCCTCCTTTTTTGGCGCCTCTGTTTACTCTAGTCAAGCCACGATAACTTGTCAGTGTTAGCGAGGAGAAAACCGTGAACGGGTAAGACTTCGTGGCCAAAATCGGGTAGAATTGCGGCAACTTTTTGGTAACTGAGGCGACCGTGCTATGAAGGATTTTTTGATCGCGCCATCGATTTTATCTGCTGATTTTGCGCGACTGGGTGAAGAAGTGGACAAGGTGCTCGCCGCGGGGGCGGACGTGGTCCATTTTGATGTGATGGATAATCATTATGTCCCCAATCTCACCTTTGGTGCCCCGGTTTGTCAGGCGTTACGTGACTATGGCATTACCGCCCCCATTGATGTCCACTTGATGGTTAAACCCGTCGACAGGATTATTCCTGATTTTGCCAAAGCGGGCGCCAGCATGGTCACCTTTCATGCAGAAGCCAGTGAGCACATTGATCGTACCTTGCAGTTGATTAAAGAGCATGACATGCAAGCGGGCTTAGTCTTTAACCCGGGCACGCCGTTGCATTATCTCGATTACGTGATGGATAAGCTGGATATGATCTTGCTGATGTCGGTCAACCCAGGCTTTGGGGGGCAGTCGTTCATTCCCACCACGCTTGATAAACTCCGAGCCGTTCGACAGCGTATTGATGCCAGCGGTCGAGACATCCGTCTCGAAATCGATGGTGGCGTAAAAGCGAACAACATTGCTGAGGTTGCTGAGGCAGGCGCAGATATGTTTGTGGCGGGCTCCGCCATTTTTGGTCAGCCAGATTACAAGGCCGCCATTGATGAAATGCGTGCCGAACTGGCAAAAGTAGAAAGGTAGTTGAAGTAGTATGAGCCTGCGTTATATTGCATTTGATTTAGACGGCACCTTAGTCGATAGCGTGCCAGATTTGACCCAAGCGCTGCAGATGATGTTAGCCGATTTGGACAGACCCACAGTGAGCGTTGCGGAGGTCACCGGCTGGATTGGTAATGGTGCCGATATCATGATTCGTCGTGCATTATCGCGTGCGCATAATCACGATCCCGATTTAGACCCAGCCTTGGTGGCGCAAGCCAGAGAGCGCTTCAATTTCCATTATGAAAACAATGGGCATGAAAAGACGGTGCTGTACCCTGGGGTGAAAGACACCTTGAATCACTTACACCAGCAAGGCTATCAACTGGGGGTTGTCACCAATAAGCCCTACGCCTTTGTGCCGGCCATTTTAGCTGATTTAGGCCTGGCCGAATTATTTATCGATGTGATCGGTGGCGATAGTTTGTCGACCAGCAAGCCCGATCCTGAAGGCCTACACCTGCTGCGCGACAAGCACGGATTAACCAATGCCCAGATGTTGATGGTCGGTGATTCAAAAAATGATATTTTGGCGGCCCAGAATGCCGGATTCGCCTCCGTCGGCCTGACCTATGGCTACAACTATGGTGAGCCCATCAGTGATAGCCGACCTACCTATATCTTGGACAACTTTAGTGAGTTAGTTTCTGTGGTTGCCAACCACCCCGTATAACGCGTTTAATAAGTCAATAAGACCGCCCCCACGGGCAATATGTAAAGGAATCAAATCATCATGAGTCAACCTTCAAAACCCATTGTATTGAGTGGTGTGCAACCCTCTGGCGAGCTGAGTATTGGTAACTATCTGGGCGCGTTGCGTCAGTGGGAACAGATGCAAGATGATTATGACTGCCAATATTGCGTGGTGGATTTACATGCGATCACCGTCCACCAGGATGCTGACGCGTTACGCGAAGCCACGCTTGATGCCTTAGCGCTTTGCTTGGCGGTGGGGGTGAGCCCAGAAAAAAGTAACCTGTTTGTGCAGTCACACGTGCCTGAACACGCGCAACTGAGTTGGGTACTTAACTGTTACACCCAAATGGGTGAGTTAAACCGGATGACCCAGTTCAAAGACAAGTCGCAGCGTCATGCTGAGAACATTAATGCGGGGCTGTTTGGCTATCCGGTGTTAATGGCAGCAGATATCTTGTTGTATCAAACTAACCAGGTGCCCGTTGGTCATGACCAAAAGCAACACCTGGAGTTGGCGCGTGATGTGGCGACCCGCTTTAACAACCGTTATGGCGATGTATTTGTGCTCCCAGAGCCCTACACGCCTGATGTCAATGCGCGGGTCATGAGCCTACAAGATCCGACCAAAAAAATGTCTAAATCGGACGATAATCGCAACAATGTGATTGGTTTGCTGGAAGACCCTAAAGTGATCGCGAAAAAGATTAAACGTGCGGTGACTGACTCCGAAGAGCCACCACGGGTGCGTTTCGATATTGCGCAAAAGCCAGGGGTGTCTAATCTGCTTGGATTATTGTCGGGCGCCACGGGTGAGTCGATTGACGCGCTCGAGCAAGCCTACGAGGGCAAAATGTACGGGCATTTGAAAAAGGATACCGCAGACGCGGTGGTCGCTATGCTTGAGCCGTTGCAAGCGCGTTATCACGAGTACCGTGCCGATCGCGCATTGCTTGATAGTGTGATGCAAAAAGGGGCAGCCCATGCTTCGGTGCGCGCGCAAGAGACATTGCGCAAAGTCTATGACGCAGTGGGCTTTGTACCATCCCGTCGTCGTCTCATGGAACAAAATATATAATTAGTCGATAATTTTTGTGAGCACGTGAATTTAATAGTACAAAAAAGCAGCGGGTGAAAGCTCGCTGCTTTTTTTTAACATAACTGAACCAGCTTCTCACTTCTAATTACTTCATCAATAATCGCTGATTCCGGTGCGATTCATATCACGTCATATCCTGTACCTATCATGAATAATACACTCGATTTTCGAGTAAACACTCAATTACGTGAAGGAACAGGTATGAAAAAGCCAATGATGTGGTCACCGCTTGCGCTGGTAATGGCGGGGATTGCACTGCCCGCGGCGGCAAAAGCGCCACTTACCGAGAGCTACCAATGTGGGGTGACCACCCCGACCCCCATTTATGCCATTCAAGGCGACGGGGCGCGGAGCCCGCTTGTCCCGGATGGTAAATATAGCTCAGACAAAACTTATGCCGTGCAAGGGGTGGTGACGGCGGTCACTCAGGGATTGTATAAAGGGGTCTGGATTCAAGATCCGCAAGGTGATGGCAACCCTGTCACGTCTGACGGGTTGTTTGTCTATTTGCGTGACGCGCAACGCTTAGCGTTGGCGCCCGGCGATACCCTTTGTGCCAGCGGTAAAATTAAAGAGTACTACGGGCATACCCAGCTAGGCGTCACGGATGGACAGGTGGCAAAAGGGCCTTACCAAGGTGATGTGCTACCCACTGCCATCCGTGTGAGGGCAGAAGAAACCCTTGATCAGGCACTGGAGCGCTATGAAGGCATGAAGGTGACCATGGACGCTGACAGTGAATTAGTGATCACCCGTAACTTTGGTTTTGACTACGATGCGTTCCGTAACAACATGGTGTTATCGCATCAGGCACCTTTGTATAAACCGACACAATTGTATCCAGCATTAACACCAGGCGCTGCGGCGTTGGCAGAGAAAAATGCCCAAAACCAGCTTTATATTGAAACCGACCAGAAAGCGAAAGATGGCGAGATCCCGTACTTCCCTGGCCTCGATGCTGAGCAAGGCTATTTGCGGATTGGCGATCGCATCGAACGGTTGAGTGGTGTGCTGGGCTATAGCTACAGCCAGTATCGTCTGGTGGCGACTAACACGATCACCGCTGGGGATATTGTGCATCGCAATGACCGTCAACCGGCGCCTAAGACGGTACCAGGCACAGATATTAAGGTCGCGAGCTTTAATGTGCTTAACTACTTTACTAGCGCCAGTGCGGTCGGTGGCCCACTCAATGTGACCTGTGAAGATCAAGCCGACGCGGATGCGAGCCGTGGCTGTAACCGTGGCGCAAAAACCGCGGCTGAGTTTGAACTGCAACGCTCGAAAATCGTTAACGCATTGACGGCAATGGATGCTGATATCGTTGGGTTGATGGAGATTGAGAACAACGGCTTTGCAGCGGGTAGTGCCATTGATGATCTGGTGACTCAACTCAACGCCCAGTTTGCTGACCCCCGTGATCACTACCAATTTGTTGAACCGAGTGAGGCGGAGAAAAATCAAGGCGCTTACTTTGGCTCTGATGCCATCATGGTAGGCATGATTTATCGTCCTGCGACAGTGGCATTAGCAGGCAATGCCCAGGCTATCCCAATGCCCGAGCAGCATATCAGTGGCGAAAGCCCAGACGGAGAAACCAAGGCACTTGACAAATACCAGCGTGATAGCTTGATCCAACGCTTTATGATTAATGATCAGCCTCTTAGTGTGGTGGTGAATCACTTCAAATCAAAAGGCTCGGGCTGTTATGAAGATTGGGTTGCCGGCGAGTTTGATAGTGAAACGGCTGATCTGCAGGGCCGTTGTAATGAGTTCCGTGTCTCTGCGGCGGTGGCATTACGTGACCGATTAAACACCGTAGAGGGTGATGTCCTGATCTTAGGTGACTTGAATGCGTACGCGCAAGAAGATCCTGTTCGTGTGCTGACGGACTATCAGCGTCGCGAGGGTCAGCGCGATATTCTTACCGCTGCGGGCACGGAAATTCGTGGTGTGCCTATGCATGCGACCGGCCAACCCGTGGAAGAAGGATTGGGGTATACCAATTTGGCCACCGACTGGTTAGGGGACAAAGCCTATTCGTATTCGTTCTCTGGAGAGCTGGGTGCGTTAGATCATGCTTTGGCCAATGCCAGCTTGGCAAGCAAAGTGGTTGGCGTAGAAGAGTGGCACATTAACTCGGTAGAAAGCACGCTGTTTGAATATAGCCGCCAGTATACGGGTGATTTGGTGAAATCGGACAATGCGTTCTCATCCTCCGATCACGATCCTGTCTTGATCTCGCTTGACTACCCAGAGCCTGTGGTGCCTGTTTCTGTGACCGTGAACAATCGCAGCATTTTACCGATTGTGCCGCTGCTTAACGGACAGAAAAGCCCGGCTCATGCGTGGATGAAATGGCGCGCGACGCGCACGTTCAACCAAGCCAGCCCTTTGGTGCAATCCTTGGCGTTAAGCGCAGATGATCGTATTACGGTTGCGGTGAAAGCCTTGGGGTTGTTCCCTGTATACTGTGGCAGTGCCCCCGCTGATACACCGATGGCAGTGACATACACTGGCTTTCGCTGTCAGTTAAATCGTTAACCAATAAGCGTCGTCCCTAACTCACGCTAGGATGACGCCCTATAAGCACTGTGTTAGCATCATGCCGGTTTTCAATCGCATGGCCGCGCACAGTGCTTCTTATCATCGATAACTACGACTCGTTTACCTACAACCTGTATCAATACTTTTGTGAATTGGGCGCGTCTGTTTGCGTCAAACGCAATGATGCGATTAGCTTGGCGGAGATAGAGGCGATGGCACCCACGCATATCGTGGTTTCGCCAGGCCCGTGTACCCCAGATGAGGCTGGGATCTCGCTGGCGGTGATTGAGCACTTTGCGGGAAAGCTCCCCTTGTTAGGTGTCTGTCTGGGCTACCAAGCCCTAGCGCAAGTATTTGGTGCTAAGGTGATACGCGCGAAGGCAGTGATGCATGGTAAAACCTCGCCCGTTGATCACGAAGGACAAGGTGTCTTTGCGCATTTGCCAAGCCCGCTTACCGTCACGCGATATCACTCCTTAGTGGTGGATCCACACAGCTTACCTGCTTGTTTGATGGTAACAGCGACCACCACGGAGGCGGATGGACGTGAGATCATCATGGGGTTAAAACACCGAGAGCTCGCGGTGGAAGGGGTCCAATTTCATCCAGAAAGCATCCTCACCCAAGAGGGACATGCGTTACTGGCCAACTTTCTCCAGCAATAAAGCCGACAGAATAAAGGCGCGACAGTTTTAAGCGCCATTACCTCGGGGCATCCCAGTCGCGCCCGCTATTACACACTCTTGCACAAAATGGCGATCTTTATCACTAATTTTACATTTCGCGATTTTTGACTGCCTTATCAATGGCTGCAACCTTATGCAACCTGGGTGTTGTCTCCCTTCAGTCTTGCCTATTTGGCATCATAGCCTTGCTCGCTCTGCGCTTCTCTCTGCTCACAGTTTATGCATAACTATCTCTGTAAACTGCATGAGATCGGTTACCCTGCTGAAAACAAAACATAATCTGCTATTGCCGCGGTTAAAATAATGTAAATACTATGCGTCATAGATAAAACACAGAAGGATTGAGTGATGACAATGGAGCACAAAGTAGAACGTAAACTCTTCGATGAAGTCATGGTGCCATGTTACAACCCAATGCCGATGATCCCAGATCATGGTAAAGGGTCGCGCATCTGGGATCAGGAAGGTCGAGAGTATATCGATTTTGCCGGTGGTATCGCGGTGAGCTGTTTAGGCCATTGTCATCCGGTAATGGTGGATGCACTGACCGAACAAGCACAGAAGCTGTGGCACCTGAGTAATGTGATGACCAATGCCCCTGCGTTGCGCCTTGCTAAACGCCTCACCGAGCTGTCTTTTGCCGACCGCGTGTTTTACGCGAACTCAGGCGCCGAGGCGAACGAAGCCGCACTGAAACTGGCGCGTCGCTGGGCAAAAGAAGAGCACGGCGAGCACAAAAGTGAAATCATCGCTTTCACCAAAGGTTTCCACGGTCGTACCTTCTTTACCGTCACGGTAGGGGGACAGCCCGCTTATTCCGATGGCTTTGGCCCCAAGCCTGGCGATGTGACCCACCTTCCCTACAACGACATCGCCGCATTGGCCGACCATATCTCCGATCGCACCTGTGCGGTGATGATGGAGCCATTGCAAGGTGAGGGCGGCATCGTGCCACCGGAGGCAGGCTTTTTGCAGGCCGTGCGCGAGCTGTGTGATAAGCACAATGCGTTGTTGATTTTCGACGAAGTCCAAACCGGCAATGGCCGTACTGGCACCTTCTATGCCTATCAAGAATCAGGGGTCGAGCCGGACATTCTGGCGACCGCTAAATCATTAGGTGGCGGGATCCCCATTGGTGCCATGCTTACCACCGAACGTCTCGCGGCGCATATGAAACCTGGCGTTCACGGCTCTACCTATGGCGGCAACCCACTGGCATGTGCCGTGGCAGAAGCGGTGGTCAATGAAGTGACCAAACCTGAAGTCTTAGACGGTGTGATTGAGCGAGAGCAATGGTTCCGTGACGGTTTAGAAGCGATTAACGATAAGTACGGTATCTTCAGTGAAGTCCGTGGCAAAGGCCTGCTACTCGGTGCGGCACTGAATCAAGACTGGGAAGGCCGTGCCCGCGATATTTTGGTTGCCGCGGGTGAAGAAGGCCTGTTGGTATTAGTCGCCGGCCCAAATGTGGTGCGTTTTACCCCCTCATTGGTGATTACCAAAGCTGATATTGAAGAAGGGATGGCACGTCTAGAGCGCGCGATTGCGAAGGTCGTTGCAGGATAAGCGACCTCATACACTCGGAGGGATTTGAGATGTTAGTTATTCGGCCTATCCGTGCATCAGATTTTGATGCACTGATGTTGTGTGCGGAAGCGTCCGGCCATGGGTTTACCTCGTTGCCGGTGGATGCCGATTTGCTACAAGGGCGAATTGATAATTCGCTAGAAAGTTTTGCCAAAAAGGTGACAGAGCCTGGCCCGGAAGGCTACTTGATGGTCGCTGAAGATGTAGAAACGGGTGAAATTGCTGGGACAACAGGCATCGAGGCCGCGATTGGCCTCGACAACCCATTTTACAGTTACCACCTGACGAAGGTGGTGCACTCGTCGCGCAAACTGAATGTGCATAACATCGTGGAAGTGCTGACGTTTGGCAACAACTACACCGGCACGACAGAGATCTGCACCTTGTTTATGCGCCCTGAGTTTCGTGGCGGCCTAAACGGCAAGCTCTTGTCCAAGTGTCGGTTTTTGATGTTGGCACAATTTCCAGAGCGTTTCGCAGACGTGGTCTTTGCTGAAATGCGTGGTGTGTCTGACGACGAGGGGAACTCGCCGTTTTGGCAATGGTTGAAGGATAACTTCTTTAACATTGACTTCACGTTGGCTGACTACCTCACCGGGATTGGGGCGAAAGGCTTCATTGCTGACCTGATGCCAAAATTGCCGATTTACGTGAGCCTGCTTAGTGAGGAGGCGCGAGCGGTGATCGGGCAAGTGCACCCAAATACCCGCCCAGCGTTGCGCTTGTTGGAAAAAGAAGGCTTTTCGTGCCGTGGTTATGTCGACATCTTTGATGCCGGCCCCACGGTGGAATGCTTACGTCACAATATCGAATCCGTGCGTCATTCTTTTAACGCCTCGGCAAGCGTAAGAGAGCACAGCAGCGCGCAGGACTATTTGATATCGAACACGGACTTTGCCGGTTTCCGCGCCACGGCGGCGAAAGCGGCGGTGGATCATGAAACCAATCAGGTGGTGATCAGCCCCGCGGTAGCAGACGCATTGAATGTAAAAGAAGGCGATCAGCTGCGTTTGATTGCCATGGAGGGATAAGATGACAAAGCAATCAGCAGGCCATCTGATTAACGGTGAATGGGTGAAAGGCGAGGGCGAGGTGATGACCTCGCAAAATCCCTTTGATAGTCAGTGTATTTGGCAAGGTGAAGAAGCGACGCGTCCCCAGGTTGAACAAGCGGTTAGCGCCGCACGTGAAGCCTTTCTTCGTTGGCGTAATACTGAATTTGCCGAGCGCCAAGCGCTGGTTGAGCGCTTTGCCGAGATAGTGAAAGCGAATACGGATGATTTAGCGCGCACCATTGCGGAAGAGACGGGCAAACCATTCTGGGAAACCAAAACCGAAGTCGGTGCCATGGTGGGAAAAGTGGCGATCTCATTACGCGCTTACCACGAGAGAACGGGCTCACGCGAGAAGGACGTCAATGGCACGCAAGCGGTGTTGCGCCACCGCCCGTTAGGTGTGATGGCGGTCTTTGGTCCCTACAACTTCCCGGGTCATCTGCCCAATGGTCACATTGTGCCTGCGCTTTTAGCCGGTAACAGTGTGGTATTCAAGCCGTCAGAGTTGACGCCGAAAGTGGCGGAGAAAACACTGGCGTATTGGCTAGAGGCGGGGCTGCCACATGGCCTTATCAATTTGGTGCAAGGTGGCCGTAATACCGGTGAGGCTCTAGCGCAAGCGCGCGGCATCGACGGACTGCTATTTACCGGTAGCGCCAATACTGGCCATATTCTCCACCGCCAGTTTGCCGGTCAGCCTGATAAGATGCTCGCACTTGAAATGGGGGGAAATAATCCCTTGGTGGTCAGTGATCAGTTTGGTGATTTAGAGGCCACCGTGTATACCATCATTCAGTCAGCGTATCTTAGCGCCGGTCAACGCTGTACCTGTGCGCGCCGCTTGCTGTTGCCTGAGGGGGAAGTGGGTGACAAGATCTTGACGCGCCTAGCTCAATGGACAAAAACCGTGCGTGTAGGCGGTCAGTTTGATGATCCGGCTCCGTTTATGGGCGCACAGATCTCAGTGGCGGCAGCGGAAGGCATCCTGGCGACACAACAAAAGCTTGTTGATCTGGGCGCGAAGCCAGTGATTGAGTGTGAACATCAGCATGATGCGGTGATCTCGCCAGGGATCTTGGATGTCAGTGGTATCCAAGACTTACCGGATGAAGAGTATTTTGGCCCGTTGTTGCAAGTGCAGCGTTACCAGGATATGGCCGATGCGGTCACCAAAGCCAATGACACCCGTTATGGATTGTCTGCCGGGCTTATCAGTGAAGACGATGGTGAATGGCAGTATTTCCTTGACCATATTCGTGCAGGGATTGTTAACCGCAACCGTCAATTGACCGGAGCCAGTGGCGATGCGCCATTTGGTGGGCCAGGTGCTTCGGGGAACTTACGCCCTAGCGCGTATTACGCGGCAGATTATTGTGCTTATCCCATGGCATCCATGGAGGGCGAGCAGGTGATGCTTCCCGAGACGTTCGCCCCCGGTATACCGACTCAACAGGACTAAGGAGAGCAACATGGACAGTGGCCAAGCGTTATTCGACAAACTGTGGCAGGACTACATCAACCGCCTATGCCCTTCGGCACATAAGGTGCATGCCTTATTAGAGGAAGGGCAACCTTTGATCAATGATCATATTGCCTTACGGACATTTGGTTTGCCTAAGGTTGGGCTAAAGGTACTCGCGCGTCCATTTCTCGCCTTGGGGTATCAGCAAAAAGGTGACTATACCTTTGAAGCGAAAAAGCTCAATGCCTGCCATTTTGAGCACCCCGATCCCTTGATGCCGAAAGTCTTTATCAGTGAATTGATGGTCGAGCAATGCTCGCCCGCGCTTCAGGCGATTGTTGAGAAGCTGGTGGCACAAGTTGATGCGTCGTCACTTACAGGCAGCGATTTTCTCCATCAGGGCCGCCTATGGGATATTGATTGGGCAACCTATCAAACGCTTGCCGAAGAGAGTGAATATGCGTCTTGGGTGGCGGCACACGGTTATGGTGCGAACCATTTTACCGTGAGTGTGAATCAGCTGAATGCGCATGATGATTGCCTCTCGGTGAACAACCGATTGCGCGATAATGGCTTTGCGATTAACGAGTCAGGCGGGGAAGTCAAAGGGGATGCATCTGTGTATCTGGAGCAATCCTCCACCATGGCTGACCGCGTGCCCGTTACTTTCTCCGATTGCACGCAAACCATCCCGGGTGGCTTTTACGAGTTTGCCAAGCGTTATGTCCTGCCCAATGGTGAACTTTACCAAGGTTTTGTGGCTGCTTCGGCAGACAAAATCTTTGAAAGCACCCACTAGTTATTCGTTCTTGAACGAATATGGGGCGACGCCCTATGAAAAGGGAGTGTGTGATACGCTCCCTTTTTTATCGTCTATTGGGTCTCGATGTCGAGCCAAAACGTGTCTGGAATCGCTTGTGTTTCGTTGCTTAAATGCGGGTTGTCGACTCGGATGACAGTACGCTCACCAATGTTCGCCTTTTCAAAGGTTTCCTTAACTAAAGGCGCATTATTGAAAAACTCGATGAATGACCCATCTTGGTATGCCGTTTCAAAGGCGCTATTCAACATCTCGGCGACGTCAGCATGTTGCGGAGACACAAACAGGAACATTGGGAAGCGATAGATCAGCATCAGGTGTGGGTCAACTAACAGATTACCGTATTGCGGCCGCTCGGCTAATTCACTAAAAGGCTCAATCAAGGCACGAGGGAAGAGATCGGCCCGGCCCGTATCAACCACTTTGAAAATGTTTTCAAAGCTCGATATTTCACGTACGCGAAATCCCGCTGAGTTAAGCACCTTGACGTCGGCCCAACCTTGTCCCTGAATCATAGTCAGAGACTGCAAGTCACTCGCGCTACTTATCTGAGCAAGTTGGGGCTCGGTGGCTTGATTGGTAATAAACAGGCGATGGCCGAGTAAGCCACGAAACACGGGATAGCGAACGGGGATCAATTCAGCTTCCAGTGTACGGTCGGCACCAAGCCAGTCGACGGTGAGCTTGCCTTGCTTGAGCATTTCCACCTTACGAGATTGAGAGCCAATTTGGCCGTCAAAGGCTTGTAAGGTAACAGATTCTCCCGACTTTTCGGCAAGAAACTCGATGAGCTCAATGGCATAGAGATCAAGGGCCGAGCCGGCGCGTGGCTCGGGGTGGACAATCGTCGTATTGGACGCAGCATGGACTGAAAACACAGAGAGCGCGAAGGCGGTGAGGGTAACCATGAGTTTTTTCATAAACGACACCTTGTTAATTTTATGTTAACTATGTCGTTTTGAGTGTAGAAGCAATCCGCGTGCTTGCCAGATAATGGAGATAAAAAAACCGACGCCAGGGCGTCGGTTGGTGATACAGAGAGCGGCGCGATTAGCGTGTGCCGTATACCACGATGGTTTTACCGTGTGCGGAAATGAGGTTTTGCTCTTCAAGCATTTTAAGGATACGTCCCACTGTTTCGCGTGAGCAGCCAACGATTTGGCCAATTTCCTGACGGGTGATCTTAATCTGCATACCATCAGGATGCGTCATGGCATCAGGCTGCTTCGCCAAGTTCAACAGGGTTTGCGCAATGCGCCCTGTGACGTCCAGGAAGGCAAGATCCCCCACCTTTTGGCTCGTTACCTGCAAGCGGCGCGCCATTTGTGAGGACAAGCGCATCAAGATATCAGGATTCACTTGGATAAGCTGGCGGAACTTTTTGAATGAAATTTCTGCCACTTCACACGGTGATTTGGCGCGTACCCAAGCAGTGCGCTCTTGGTCTTCTTCGAAAAGCCCGAGCTCACCGATGAAGTCACCTTGGTTAAGGTAAGACAGGATCATTTCCTTGCCTTCTTCATCTTTGATCAGTACGGCCACAGACCCTTTCACGATGTAATACAAGGTCTCCGCCTTTTCACCAGCATGGATAAGCGTGCTTTTCGACGGATACTTATGAATATGACAATGTGAAAGGAACCACTCGAGTGTAGGGTCTGTTTGAGGTTTTCCTGGAACCATATAACTTATTTCCTCTGCATGTGTTGCCCGGCAACAACGTCCTATCTTTGTCTGAGGGGTAACCCATCAGATCATTGCACAGAATACGAAGTCTGAACGCGGGCTACAAGCTCACTGTATGTTAACAAGAGTGTATCTTTTTTTGTTGGTGATTTCTTGATTTTGATCTAGGCCAACCGCCTAAAAAACTGGCAAAAACGTGGCTAAGATCACGGCTTGAGAAGTAATACATCATGAATGCGCTACGCCTCAGCCAATCTTGCCTTTTTCTATCAATTGCTGGATCAATGGACGGATGATCAATTCCATTGCAAAGCCCATTTTTCCTCCCGGCACCACTAAGGTGTTATGGCGCGACATAAACGACCCGGTGATCATTTGCAACAGATAAGGGAAGTCGACGTTTTTCATGCCACGAAAGCGGATCACCACAAAGCTTTCATCCAAAGACGGAATCCCTTTGGCATTTAATGGGTTTGAGGTATCTACCGTGGGAACGCGCTGAAAGTTGATATGGGTGCGAGAAAACTGCGGGGTGATATAGTGCAGGTAATCATCCATTGAGCGCACAATCGAGTCGGTCACCGCTTCACGAGAATGGCCTCTATCGCGCGTATCACGGACAAATTTTTGAATCCACTCTAAGTTGACGATGGGGACCATACCAATCAAGAGATCGACGTGCTGCGCAACGTTGACGTCACCGTCGACCACGCCGCCGTGCAACCCTTCGTAAAACAATACATTGGTATTGTCGGCCAAGTCTTGCCATGGCGTGAAGGTACCAGGCATTTGGTTATAGGGCACCGCTTCATCAAAGGTATGTAAGTAGCGGCGGTACTTCCCGGTGCCTTGGTCACCATATTCACGAAAAAACTGTTCCAGCCGAGGGAAGTCGTTGGCGGTGGGGCCAAAATAGCTGATATGTTTACCTTGCTCACGCGCTTTACGGATCTCGACGTCCATTTCGGGACGGGTAAAGCGATGAAAACTGTCCCCTTCTAGCCAGGCCGCTTTGATGTTCATCATTTGGAACATCTTTCGGAAGGCTTCCGAGGTGGTGGTGGTGCCAGCCCCTGACGAGCCGGTGACCGCAATAATTGGATGTTTAGCCGACATGACGCGCCCTGTCATTCAGTCTGAATTTGTATCGCGATACGGCGAGTACTGCGATGCTAGGATCCGAGTGCTGCTTTACGACGAATATCCACTGTCTCGTGCAACTCAGAATACACAATCACGGCTTCTCCGGATTGCAGTTGTTGGCGAACGTCCTCCACTTTTTGTGCAAAGCTGACTTCTTGCTCACCATAATCGGTTCCTTCCCGTAACACAAAATGCTCAATTAAACCTGTGAGTGTCTCGTCGGGAATCGATTGCCATGGAACCATCATACTACATCACCTTTTATCGATCTCAGGATGGCATGCTAGGGTGCCTGATGTGAATGTTGTGAATTGGCTCGCATTTTACCCGATCATTCCGCGTAATGCAGTGGTTCTCTACGCTTTCTTGATCGTGCGCGTGTCACTCACACGATCCGAATGAGGTGATTGTACGGGTAGATAAGTGGCAAGCCAGTGGGGGACGGCGTGCTCAAGCCAAAACTGTGGCTGTCGCCAACTACCGGCGACAAAGCCAACATGGCCGCCATGCTCAGTGAGTTGGTAATCAATGTTTGCGGGTAACGGGGACGTAGGGATCACCGCGTCGGTCATAAAAGGGTCGTCTTTGGCATGAATAATCGCCAGTGGGGCCTTGATGGTGTCGAGCACCGATAAACCACTGCAGGCGCGATAATAGTGGTGGGCATCGTCAAAGCCATGAAGCGGAGCGGTGACGGTTTGGTCGAACTCGAACAGGGTGTTTATCGCCGGGCGCTCCCCCGCGTGCCATCGGCCTACTTGCTGATGCCGTGTGAGCTTTTCCGCTAGGGTTTGTCGCATCGAGCGCAATAAATAGGCTTGATAAACACGGGAAAAGCCTTGCTGGATACGCATCGAGCACGCGGCAAGATCAAGTGGCGGCGACACGGCGCAGCCACAGGTCACGATGGGATCATCGTGATAGTCGGCCAGGTAACGCACCAGCATGTTTCCCCCCAAAGAGACCCCGACTGCGCCAATTTGACTCTCTGGATAGGTTTGACGCAAATGGGTGAAGAAGGCACGCGCGTCCTGGGTTTCTCCCGAGTGATAGGTTCGCGCGGCACGATTGAGGCGGCCACTGCAGCTGCGAAAGTGCATCACCACGCCGCACCAACCTTGGCGTTGGAAGGCCGCGAGCAAGCCGTTGGCATACGGGCTGTCAAAACTGCCTGCTAAGCCATGGAATAAAACAACAATCGGTTGTCCAGGTTGCGGCTGATGCGTCCACGCCAGATCAACAAAATCGCCATCGGGCAGGTCAAATTGCTGCCAGCGAGGGGTGAAAAGCGGGGCACGACGCAGAAAGCGAGGCAACAAGGTTTGCAGGTGCGCATTCCGCGCGCTGGGAATGGGTTTAAACGGTGTCATCATGGTTGCTTCCCTGTTCCTCGGCGGGTGTCACCTTCAGTGATGTGTATAGGTTGCGTGCTGATGGTGACAACTGACGGCAATAGTAGGCGAGAGGAGAGGCGGTGTCCGTGAGCCAGGTTTGACGATTCAGGGCATCGACTAAATCTTGCTGTTGGAATTTTTCTAAGCTGAGCTCGAAGTTAAGCATTTTTTTATATTGCCCACTCCCGACACGCGGCTTGATGTCACGCCGTAAATGACGGTAAGCAATCAGTAAGTGCTCAGAGCGGCTCAATGCGTGCTTCAGTTGTGTGAGGCTCTCGGGCGCAAGACCATAGCCGTGCTGTTCAATCCAGGCGAGTAATAAGGCAAGGTTGACGTTGCCTTGATGCTCGTCTTGGAGCCTGAGGCAAGCTTGCTTCACCTCTGGCTTGCCATAATGATGTAAACAAAACTGCCATAGGTCGGCGGGGTTCGCCATCCCAGGGGTTAGTTTTGATTGAATGTCGCCTCCAGGGCTTCCAGCTCTTCTTGTCGCTCCATCCATTCTTGTTCCACCTCTTCGAGCGTCGATTTGGCATCCGCTTGACGTTGCAATTGCGCCGTGAGTTGCGCCTTATTATCAGTGTGATAAATGTCAGGGTCCGCCAACTGATTTTCTGCGTCAGTGATAATGGCAGAGAGTTGCTCTATCTGTGTGTCGAGATTGTCAATTTTTTTCCGCAAAGGCGCGGTTTGCTTGCGTAACTCGGCATCGCGGCGTTTTTGCGCTTTGCGATCCATCTGTGTTTGTTGCGGCGCTGTTTTCTCCGCGGCCGCTTGTTTTTTGGTCTCGGCGCGATCGGCGCGCTGTTGATCGGTCAGCCAGCGATGATAATCGTTCAAGTCTCCATCAAAGGGTAGCACTGCGCCATTGTCGACCAAGTACAAATCATCGGTGGTGGCGCGCAGCAAAAAGCGATCGTGACTGACAATCACCATCGCGCCCTCGTAGGACTGTAAAGCAAGTGTCAGCGCTTGGCGCATATCCAAGTCCAGATGGTTGGTTGGCTCATCAAGTAACAATAAGTTCGGCTTTTGCCAGACCAGTAAGGCGAGCACAAGGCGGGCTTTTTCTCCGCCAGAGAAGGGGCCAATAGGCTCGAGCGCCTTGTCGCCTTGAAAGCCAAACCGGCCGAGAAAATCACGCAAGGTTTGCTCAGCGGTGGTGGGAGCCAACCGGTTTAAGTGCTGAAGTGGTGTATCGTCGATGCGTAACGTATCGAGTTGGTGTTGGGCAAAATAGCCAATTTTCACCCCTTGTGAATAGGTTAATTCGCCCGCCATGGCGGGTAAGCTGCCCGCGAGGAGTTTAATCAGGGTCGACTTACCCGCACCATTGCGCCCCAGTAAGCCAATGCGCGCCCCCGGCACCAGGTTAAGGCGAATGTTTTCAATAATGGGCGTCTTATCATAACCGGCCGCCACCTTGTCCATCATTAAAATGGGAGTGGGTAAGGCATCCGGTGTGAAGAAGGTAAAACTAAACGGATTATCGTATTGCGCGGGCAATACTTTCTCCATGCGCTCGAGCGCTTTAATCCGGCTTTGCGCTTGGCGGGCTTTGGTCGCTTTGTAGCGAAAGCGGTCAATGTACGATTGCATGTGGGCAATTTGCTTTTGTTGCTTTTCGTACTGCGCCTGTTGTTGGGCCAATTTTTGCGCGCGCATCTGCTCAAAGTCAGAATAATTACCGGTGTATTCATTAAGTTGTTGATGCTCAATATGAATAATCCGGTTGACGACAGGATCCAAAAAGTCCCGGTCGTGGGAGATCAACACCAAGGTGCCTGGGTATTGTTGTAACCATTTTTCCAGCCACATCACCGCATCGAGATCCAAGTGGTTGGTCGGCTCATCCAGCAACAATAGATCAGAGCGGCATAATAGCGCTTGTGCTAAGTTCAGTCGCATTCGCCAGCCCCCTGAGAATTGGGTGAGCGACCAGTGGACTTGGGGTTGGCTAAAGCCCAAACCATCAAGCAGACTCGCGGCGCGAGCTTCAATGGTGTAGCCACCAATGGCATCCAATTTGTCGTGTAACATCGCCACCGCGTTACCATCATCACGGGCTTCGGCGTCGCGTAGGGCTTGTTGGAGCTCGCGGTATTCGCTGTCGCCATCAATGACATATTCAAGGGCGCTTTTATCAAGTGCGGGGGTCTCTTGCGCTACCCAAGCCACTTGCCATTGGCTTGGGTAATCACAACGGCCGGCATCCAGGGATAATTGGTGGCGGAGCAAGGCAAACAGGCTAGATTTGCCACAGCCATTTTTGCCCACCAAGCCGACTTTATCGCCTGGTGAGATAGTGGCTGAAGTGTGGTCAAGCAGGGGCTTACCACCACGAAGCAGTTGAATGTCGGAGAAGCGAATCATGATTACTCAGTCTGTCTCGGGTTGATGGATGCGCATTGTTGCGCGGTCGTTATACCAGCTTGATACAGGGATTGCCAAATTCTACCGTGTCATCCTACTGGTCAGACACAGACGGGGCATATTTGTGTGTTAAAGTTAAAAACACGGAATAAATGAACAGATTGCGTTCTGACCATAATCATAAGACAAGGAAGCCTATGCCCCGAGATAAGGCTGAAAGCCCCTCTCTTCCCAAGGTACTGGTGATTTTTGCTCACCCCGACCCCGATGAATCTGTTGCTAATCGTCGTTTAATTGAGGCCATTACTCCGCTGGCCCATGTCACCGTGCACGATATTTACGCTGCATACCCTGATTTTGTGGTGGACGTCCATCATGAGCGCGCGTTGGTCACTGACGCCGATGTATTAGTCTTTCAGCATCCACTGCAAATGTATTCCTGTCCGGCGCTGTTAAAAGAGTGGATAGATGTGGTGCTAGGGAAAGGGTTTGCACATGGTCAAGGTGGGGATGCGTTGGCAGGTAAAACCTGTCGCTTTGTAGTGACCACCGGGGGGGCGGCCGAAGCGTTTAGCCAACAAGGTTACAATAAATATTCGATGGCCGAGCTCTTGCAACCCTTTGAATTGACCGCCTCATTATGTCGGATGTATTGGATCCCACCGTTGGTCTTGCACTGGGCGCGTCGCGTTGGCGATGCCGATCGCGAGGCGTTTGCCGAGATTTATGCCGATTGGCTCGCCGATCCGCTGGTGCAACAAGGAGGAGAGGATGGATAACAACCTCTTATCGGTGGCTTTTGTCTTTTTATTGGCGGCGGTGATTGCGGTTCCGTTGGCGCAGCGCTTGGGCATGGGCTCTGTCCTTGGCTATTTGCTGGCAGGCATAGTGATCGGGCCCTGGGGGCTGGGCCTAGTCCGTGATGTGGATGCGATTCTCCATTTTGCGGAGTTCGGCGTGGTGCTGCTGCTTTTCCTGATTGGCTTGGAGTTGAACCCGAAAAAGTTGCTCCAGATGCGACGGCCGATTATCGGACTTGGGGGCAGTCAGGTCGTGGTCACAGCGTTGTTTATCGGTGTGATTTGCGCATTGGTAGGCTTGACACTCTCGCAAGCGTTGGTGATTGGGGTCGGCTTGGCGCTTTCTTCAACCGCGATTGCGATGAAGATTATTGAAGATCAACGCCTGATGCGCAGCGAAACCGGGCAAGCGGGGTTTGCGGTCTTACTCTTCCAAGACATTGCGGTGATCCCGATGCTCGCGATGATCCCTGCGCTTGCCGGTGGCAGCGCTGGCAGTTGGCTCGACGTATTATGGATGTTTGTTGGCATCGGTATCTTGCTGGTGGGCGGTCATTTCTTGCTGCGCCCACTGTTTCGTCTAGTGGCTATGAGCGGTGTTACCGAGCTATTTACAGTGACCTCGTTGGCCTTGGTGATAGGGATTGCCCTCGCCATGCAAGCGTTAGGGTTATCAATGGCGCTAGGTGCTTTTCTTGCTGGGGTACTGCTGGCTGAAAGTGAATACCGGCATGAATTAGAAACCGCGATTGAGCCTTTTAAAGGTTTGTTGCTCGGGCTGTTCTTTATTGCGGTGGGAATGACCGTTGACCTTGGTTTATTGCTCGACTATCCACTGGCCATTCTGGGAGCGGTTGCGGCGTTAATTTTGGTGAAGACCTTGCTGCTTTATGGCTTAGCGCGTGCCTTCGGGGTCGTACCGAAAGCGCGTAGTCAAATGGCGGTATTACTCAGCCAAGGGGGAGAATTTGCGTTTGTCATTTTCAATGCGGCGCGTAACCAGGGTTTGCTTGACCAAGAGTTAAACGCGTTTTTGTTGGTGGTGGTCAGCTTGTCGATGATGACCACGCCTTTAATGCTGACGCTTCAACAACGCTGGTTTGCCCGCACGTTCAACGAGCCAGAGGACGCGCCACCCCAAGGACAGTTTGAGCAAGCTGATGCGCGCGTGATCATTGCCGGTTTTGGTCGCTTTGGTCAGGTGGTGGGCCGGTTGATGTTCGCCAATAAAATTGGGGTGACCATATTAGAACGTGATCCGACGCAAATTAAGCTGCTACGTCGCTTTGGCTATGAAGTGTATTATGGCGATGCAACTCAGCTCGATTTATTACGGGCGGCAGGGGCGCATACCGCTGAAGCGATTGTGATTTGTACTGATTCGCCTGATGAGGTGATGGAAATTGTTGATCTTTGTGCGCGCCATTTCCCTAACCTTAAAGTAATGGCGCGGGCAAGGAGCCGTGTAGAGGCTTATCAATTGATGGCGCAGGGCGTGGATCAATTCTCGCGTGAAACCTTTTTGGGGGCGCTTGAGCTCGGGAGACAGACGCTAGAGTCACTGGGTATGCATCCGTACAAAGCCAAGCGAGCCGAAATTCTATTTCGTAAGTTGGATATGCGGGTATTGCAAGACTTGTTACCCCAACACAGTGAAGATTTAGCGACGGCCTCTCGGGTGAAAGAAGCGCGCAAAGAGTTAGAAGAAATTTTTGACCGAGAAATGCGCGGTGATAGTGAGCGGCACCAAAGTTGGAACCGAGATGAGTAAGGTGTTGAAGTGAAAAAACGTTTCATTGCTGGGGCTGCTTGCCCAGCGTGCCAACAGCTCGATACGTTACGAGTGTGGCGCGAAAATAATATTGACAAAGTAGAATGTGTCAGCTGCGATTATCATGATAGTCGGTTGCCTGATTCGGCACAACAGTCACACTCTGGTGCCGAGTCAGCAGAGAATGTCATTGGGATCTTTAAACCGGAGTAGGGGATCCGTTATCATCGGCAGTCCATTTACCTTCCGGTCTCGGAGCGAGCATGAAAATTGCAAAAGATGTGGTAGTCAGCCTGGCTTACCAAGTAAAAAATGAAGATGGTGCACTTGTTGACGAATCAACAGCACAAGAGCCTCTCCAATACCTGCACGGTCATCGTAACCTGATTGTAGGTCTTGAGAACGCGCTGGAAGGCCGCGAAAAAGGTGAGAGCTTTGACGTGACTGTAGGCCCAGACGAAGCTTATGGTGACTACCAAGAAGCCATGGTACAACGCGTACCTGCTAACGTATTCCAAGGCGTAGACCAAGTAGAAGTGGGCATGCGCTTTATGGCAGAAACGGACCAAGGCCAAATCCCAGTTGAAGTGACTGAAGTTGATGGTGAAGAAGTGGTGGTTGACGCTAACCACATGCTAGCCGGTCAAACCCTGTCTTTCTCTGTGGAAGTGGTTGACGTTCGCGAAGCGACAGAAGAGGAAGTGTCTCACGGTCATATTCACCAAGACGGTGAAAGCTGTGGTCACGACCACTAAGACGGTATCCGTCTGTGGTGAATGAAAGGCGCCGAATGGCGCCTTTTTCGTATCAGTAGTGTGGTGGCGGGGTTTCTTCTGCTTGGCTGGCAATGTTTTCCGGCTCTATGTTTTTTAACTTACTGACTAAGTATTGAATTTGCACTGTCATACGCTCAATATCCCCCTGCTGCTGGGTTAACGCGCTGTTGAGCTGCTCGATGGTGTCTTCTTGAAAAGCGACCTTATATTCCAGGTCGTCGATTTGCTGCTGTAACTTATCAATCTCGCTCATACTGCTCTCTCGCTATTGCGCGTCGGTTAACCAAGCTTGGGCGATACCGGCGGATGTCCCGGAAATCACTCGCCCGGTGGGGTCGATAGCCACATCATACACGACTGCGCTCGGCGGGCGAGTGTCTGGTTGTGCCAAGGCTTGCCAGCGGCCGATGTTTTCACCGCTTTGTACGTCCCATAACTCGACCCGCTGTGAAGGCGTGCCCGTCGCCAACTGACGGCCATCATCGGAAAAACGGGCACTGGCGTAAATGGCTTGGCGAGCGAAAATATCTAACTCACTCACCTTCTCGCCACTGGGTAAGGCCCAAATCACGGCGCGGTTGCCGCCATCAGAGACGAACGCGTATTGCCCGTCACGATGCAGGGCCACTTGCTTAACCCGTTGATCATAGGCGAAGTCGTTGATAATTTGTCCCGACTCGGTATCCCAAAAGTAGGCATGATGGTCATTACCGCCTGACAGGACGTAAGCACCATTGGGGGAAATCGCGACCGCATTGACTTTATCGCGATGCGCGAGGAACTCTAGGCGCCTCCCCGTGCCTAAGTCGATGAATAATGCTTTGCCGTTAGACATGGCAAGCACCAGCTTTTCACCATTGTTGCTGATCGCAGCATCGCGAATGATGCCGTCAGAAATGGACCAAAGTCCCTGAGACTGGCTCCAAGCCAGGTCCCAAACGGCAAAGTTTTGTGCCGTTGCGGTGATAGCGTAGCGTTTATTATCGGAAATATGGCTGACCACGACGGGGTTCGCATTGGGGTCTTGCGGCCCCAGCTCCGCCAACTGCTGATTGGTGACAAGGTCCCACAGCACAATATCGGTCTCGTCCGAGGCGAGTAGGGCAAACCGCCCGTCTCGACTCAGGCTAAAGCTGGTGGCGCCCTCAGGGTGGATTGACCAGCGCTGGGCTTCTTTGCCAGACTGCCAACAGCCGAACAGGGTGCTTAAAACAATAAAAATGCCAACAATGTGGCGGATTTTGGGCATCATACTTGAGTTCCAGTGTGTGCAGCCATATAACCACGAGTATATGGATAGAAACAGGCTTTCGCATGGTTGATGCGTCAGTAAATACAATACGAGGATTAATCCTTACCATCAACGGAGTACCCAATGAAATCAGTAATGAAGATGTCGCTACTCGCGGCAACCGTTGCCTTTGCCGTCGGCTGTCAGCAAGAAGACGCAAAAGTAGAGCAAACGAACCAAGCGGCTGAAAAAGCCGAAGCAGCGTTTGCGAACGAAGACGACAAAGCAGCCTACGCGATTGGCGCTTCTTTGGCACAATACCTCAACGCCAATTTGGAGCAGCAGGCCGAGATTGGTCTCGAGCTGGATAAAGAGGTGGTATTGCAAGGGGTGCAAGACGTCTTTCAAGGTGAGTCAAAGTTAACTGATGAGCAAGCACAAGCGGCACTGCAATCGCTTGATCAGCGAGTGACCAAGCTTGCGCAGCAACAAGCGAAAGAAAAGGCAGAAGCCGCCATCGCTGACGGTGAAAAATACCGCACTGAGTTCGCACAGAAAGAAGGCGTAAAGGAAACTGACTCTGGGCTGTTGTACAAAGTCGATAGCATGGGTGATGGCGAGAAGCCATCAGCTGAAGACACCGTCGTGGTGCATTATAAAGGTACTCTGACTGACGGTACGCAATTTGATAGCTCGTACGAGCGTGGTGAACCTGCGACGTTCCCGCTTAATCGTGTGATCCCAGGTTGGACTGAAGGGGTGCAGCTGATGCCTGTAGGATCTAAGTTCACCTTTGTTGTGCCGCCAGAGTTGGCTTATGGCGACCAAGACACCGCATCGATCCCGGCTAACTCAACCTTAGTGTTTGATGTTGAATTACTTGAAATTAAAGACGATAGCAACAAAGAAGCGGCCAGCGAAGGCTAAATCACCCCGTCTTGCCGTATAGCATTCGCCCCGGCCTAGCCGGGGCTTTTTACATTTTTCGGCGTGAATTCTGTTAAACTGAGCGCAGAACAAAAAAGAGACATGGTCGAATAAGGATAGGCGTACGTGGTACCGACAGAGGGTTTTGGCGCGAACATTATGACGGAAAGTGAGCTCATTGAGCCCAATCCACTCAACCAACAAGACAGCATTATATTGCAGTCATATTCGGCTGTGGTTGATGGGCTAGCAGCCTTGATTGGTGAGCACTGTGAAATCGTGCTGCATGCATTAGATGATTTAAATAAGTCTGCAATAAAAATTGCCAATGGCGAGAACACCGGGCGTCAGGTAGGCTCGCCCATCACTGATTTAGCGTTGCGTATGCTACGTGATATCGAAGGGTCCGAGCGCAACTTTTCTCGCGCTTACTTTACGCGTGCGAAAAGTGGCACCTTGATGAAATCAATCACGGTGGCCATTCGCAATGGAGACAATCGCATCATTGGGCTGTTATGTATCAATATCAATTTAGATGCCCCTTTTTCTCAGGTACTGCAAGCCTTCATCCCCGACGACCAAGCTAAACAAGCGGCCTCATCGGTTAACTTTGCCAGTGATGTTGACGAGCTGGTGGATCAAACGGTCGAGCGTACCGTTGAAGAAGTGAACGCCGATAAAAGCGTGTCTAACAATACCAAAAACCGCCAGATAGTGATGGCGCTCTATGATAAAGGCATTTTTGATATCAAGGATGCCATTAATCGGGTCGCGGCTCGGCTGAATATCTCTAAACATACGGTGTACCTTTACGTCAGACAACGTAAAACCGAAGAGGCTGAGTCATGAGTTTGCAGTATGTGTTAGTGGTGACTGAGCCGGCTTATGGGTCACAGATGGCACGTACCGCGTATCAGTTTGCCTGTGCGGCGATTGAAGCAGGACATCAGGTCAGTAAGGTGTTCTTTTATCAAGACGGCGTGTTAAACGGCATGGCGACCACGGTGCCTGCCAACGATGAGTTTGATATGGTGACAGCATGGCAAACCCTCGCGCGAGATCATCAGGTGCAACTGGAAACGTGCGTGGCGGCGGCGCTGCGCCGTGGTGTGATCAGTGATCAGGAAGCGACACAACATGAGTTAGCGCAAAGCACCTTGGCCGCGGGGTTTTCACAAGCGGGGCTCGGAGCGCTAGCGGAAGCTTTATTGACCGCAGACCGCGTGATGCAGTTTTAAGGGGGATGTGATGCAAATAGGGTTTGTTTTTTCCTCGGCGCCTCACGGTCGCGCGAGTGGTCGAGAAGGGCTTGATGCGCTGCTTGCCGCGTCCGCCTTTTGTGACAACCTTGCGGTGTTTTTTATCGGCGACGGTGTCTTTCAATTACTTGAAGGGCAAAAGCCGAGCCACATTTTGAGCCGCGACTATATTGCCAGTTTTAAAATGCTCCCTTTGTGTGATGTCGAAGCGATTTATGTCTGTCAGGCCTCGTTGACCGCACGAGGACTTGAGCAAGCCTCGACTGTGCTGCCAACTCAAGCGTTATCCGTCGAGCAAATCAAAACGCAGCTGTCAGGCTGCGATCGCATTTTACATTTTTAAGGAGAAGGCCGTGCTGCACCTGGTCAAACACTCACCATACAGCCGTCAAGCCTTGGCACAGTGCTTAGACTACGCGCCGTCAAACAGTGCGATTGTCTTGATCAGTGATGCCGTCGTCGCCGGGATGGCGGAGAGCGAGTGGGCAACCCGATTGTTTACCGGGACTCATGCTGTTTATTTGCTCAAAGATGATGTGGACGCACGAGGGCTAGGCGATACATTACACCCTCGTGCTGAGCTGATTGATATGCATCAATTGGTCGATTTGAGTGCTGAACATGTCACGCAAATGACATGGTAATCGGCTAGTCTTTGTCGCGTGTGAAAATCCCCCGCGTGCTGTTCGAAAAACAAACAATGCAAAGATCTCTGTATAAATCTTGACACCCCATACCCCGACGCCTAAAATTTCGCGTCCCTGTTGTATTGGGGCTAGATTTTTCACACTTATACGTTAAGTAATATCAGGAGCTATTTAATGGCAACTATTAACCAGCTGGTCCGCAAGCCACGCTTGAAGCAAGTTGCGAAAAGCAACGTGCCTGCGTTGGAAGCGTGTCCACAAAAACGTGGTGTATGTACTCGTGTTTACACCACTACTCCAAAGAAACCAAACTCTGCACTGCGTAAAGTATGCCGTGTACGTTTGACCAATGGCTTTGAAGTCACCTCTTACATTGGTGGTGAAGGCCATAACCTGCAAGAGCACAGTGTTGTGCTTATCCGCGGCGGTCGTGTTAAAGACTTGCCGGGTGTGCGTTACCACACTGTTCGTGGCGCACTAGACTGTGCAGGCGTTAACGGCCGTAAACAAGGTCGTTCTAAGTACGGTGTGAAGCGTCCTAAGTCTTAATGGATTCCGTTAAGTAAGGCCAAACACTCAAACAATTGAATTTTGAAAAAACTGAAAAGTTTTGGATAAAACCTGAAGAAGACAACGGAGATAATCCATGCCACGTCGTCGCGTAATTGGTCAGCGTAAAATTCTTCCAGATCCTAAGTTCGGATCAGAATTGCTGGCAAAATTTGTAAACATCCTGATGGTTGACGGTAAGAAGTCAACCGCTGAAAAAATCGTTTATGGTGCACTAGACATCATGGCTGAGCGTTCTGGTAAAGAGCACTTGGCTGTATTCGAACAAGCTCTTGAAAACGTACGCCCAGCGGTCGAGGTTAAATCTCGCCGTGTAGGTGGTTCAACTTACCAAGTGCCAGTAGAAGTACGCCCTGTACGTCGTAACGCACTGGCTATGCGTTGGTTGGTTGAAGCCGCTCGTAAGCGTGGTGAAAAATCTATGGCTCAGCGCCTAGCAAGCGAGATGCTAGACGCGTCAGAAAACAAAGGTACTGCTGTTAAGAAACGTGAAGACGTTCACCGTATGGCAGACGCGAACAAAGCGTTCGCACATTACCGCTGGTAATGCCTTCATGGCGTGTCCCATTCGGGGCACGCCAAACCCATTTTCTAAGGTTAACCTTAGCAAGAGGATACTATTGTGGCTCGTAAAACCCCTATCGAGCGCTACCGTAACATCGGTATTTGTGCTCACGTAGACGCCGGTAAAACCACGACTACCGAGCGGATCCTGTTCTACACAGGTCTGTCACACAAAATCGGTGAGGTACACGACGGCGCCGCTACCATGGACTGGATGTCGCAAGAGCAGGAGCGTGGTATCACCATCACCTCAGCCGCGACCACGACTTTCTGGGCCGGTTCTGATCAGCAGTTCAAACAACACCGCGTAAACATCATCGACACCCCTGGACACGTTGACTTCACTATCGAAGTTGAGCGTTCTTTGCGTGTGCTTGATGGTGCGGTAGTTGTATTCTGTGGTTCATCAGGTGTTGAGCCTCAGTCTGAGACCGTATGGCGTCAGGCTGACAAATACGAAGTACCGCGTATGGTATTCGTGAACAAGATGGACCGTGCGGGTGCCGATTACCTGCGCGTGGTTGATCAAATCAAAAACCGTCTTGGCGCACATCCTGTGCCAATTCACTTGAACATTGGTGCAGAAGACCAGTTCAAGGGCGTCATTGACCTGATCAAAATGAAAGCGATCAACTGGAACGAAGAAGACATGGGTATGACTTATACCTATGAAGAAATTCCAGACGATCTGAAAGAGCAAGCAGAAGAATGGCACAACTACCTGGTTGAGTCTGCTGCGGAAGCCTCTGAAGAGCTGATGGACAAGTACCTTGAAGAAGGTGAGTTGTCTGAAGAAGAAATCAAGACAGCGCTGCGTCAGCGTACGCTTGACAACGAAATCGTACTGGCAACCTGTGGTTCTGCGTTTAAGAACAAAGGCGTTCAGGCAGTACTGGATGCGGTTATCGAATACTTGCCTTCACCGATTGACGTTAAGTCAATCAAAGGTGAAGACGAAGACGGTAACCCAATCGAGCGTCATGCAGACGATAAAGAACCGTTTGCATCACTGGCATTTAAGATTGCAACCGACCCATTCGTGGGCACGTTGACCTTTATGCGTGTTTACTCAGGCGTGGTTAACTCTGGCGACACTGTCTATAACTCAGTGAAGCAAAAGCGTGAGCGTTTGGGCCGTATCGTACAGATGCACTCGAACAAGCGTGAAGAGATCAAAGAAATCCGTGCCGGTGACATCGCTGCTGCGGTTGGTCTGAAAGACGTGACCACGGGTGACACCCTATGTGCAATGGATTCAAAAGTAATCCTAGAGCGCATGGAATTCCCAGATCCAGTTATCCAAATCGCGGTTGAGCCTAAGTCTAAAGCTGACCAAGAGAAAATGGGTATCGCGCTAGGTAAACTGGCGGCAGAAGATCCATCTTTCCGTGTTGAGTCTGACGAAGAGTCTGGCCAGACCCTGATTTCTGGTATGGGTGAGCTTCACCTAGACATCATCGTTGACCGTATGCGTCGCGAATTTAACGTTGAGTGTAACGTTGGTAAGCCTCAGGTCGCTTATCGCGAAACCATCCGTGGTAGCACCAAAGTTGAAGGTAAGTTCGTTAAGCAGTCTGGTGGTCGTGGTCAGTACGGTCACGTATGGCTGAAAATCGAACCATCAGAGCCAAACGAAGGTTTTGTCTTCGTTGACGAAATCGTTGGTGGTGTGGTTCCACGTGAATACATCAGCTCTGTTGCTAAAGGTATCGAAGAGCAGATGGCTAACGGTGTACTCGCTGGCTATCCGGTACTTGACGTTAAGGCAACCTTGTTCGATGGTTCTTACCACGATGTTGACTCTAACGAAATGGCGTTTAAGATCGCCGCATCAATGGCATTCAAGAAAGGTGCTCACGACGCGCAACCTGTTATGCTTGAGCCAATGATGAAGGTTGAAGTAACCACGCCAGAAGAGTGGATGGGTGACGTTGTTGGTGACTTGAACCGTCGTCGTGGCCTGATCGGTGGTATGGACGAAGGCCCAGCGGGTCTGAAGATCGTACGTGCCCAGGTTCCACTGTCTGAAATGTTCGGTTACGCTACTGACCTACGTAGTGCAACACAAGGCCGTGCATCTTACTCGATGGAGTTCAGCGAGTACGGTGAAGTGCCTAAGAACATCGCTGACGCCCTGATCGCAGAGCGTAGCTAATTATTTTGGTCCAGATGCCGACATCATGGTCGGCATCAAACACTGACTTCTGAGTTACTAGGCCAAGCCCGTTAACTCACAACTAGGAAGGAAGACGATCGTGTCTAAAGAAAAATTTGAACGTACGAAAACGCACGTTAACGTTGGTACTATCGGCCACGTTGACCATGGTAAAACTACGCTGACCGCAGCTATCTGTACGGTACTTGCAAAAGTACACGGCGGTGCTGCTCGTGACTTCGCGTCAATCGATAACGCACCAGAAGAGCGTGATCGTGGTATCACCATCGCAACGTCTCACGTTGAGTACGATACGCCAAACCGTCACTACGCACACGTTGACTGCCCAGGACACGCTGACTATGTGAAAAACATGATCACCGGTGCTGCGCAAATGGACGGTGGTATCCTGGTTGTTGCTGCAACTGATGGCCCAATGCCACAGACGCGTGAGCACATCCTACTAGGCCGTCAGGTTGGTATTCCAAACATCATCGTGTTCATGAACAAATGTGACATGGTTGATGACGAAGAGCTGCTTGAGCTGGTTGAAATGGAAGTACGTGAGCTACTTTCAGAGTACGACTTCCCAGGTGACGACTGCCCAGTAATCCAAGGTTCAGCGCTAGGTGCCCTGAACGGTGAAGAGCAGTGGGAGCAGAAGATCGTTGAGCTATCTGAAGCGCTGGATTCTTACATCCCAGAGCCAGAGCGTGCGATCGACAAGCCGTTCATCCTGCCAATCGAAGACGTATTCTCAATCCAAGGCCGTGGTACTGTAGTCACTGGTCGTGTTGAGCAAGGCATCATCACTGTGGGTGACGACGT
The DNA here is from genome assembly GCF_000968645.1 of Salinivibrio sp. KP-1. Classification (NCBI taxonomy): domain Bacteria; kingdom Pseudomonadati; phylum Pseudomonadota; class Gammaproteobacteria; order Vibrionales; family Vibrionaceae; genus Salinivibrio; species Salinivibrio sp. KP-1. The sequence continues at coordinate 184,789 of NZ_LAQR01000036.1, forward strand.
TGAAATCGTGGGCATGAAAGACACCGCGAAGACCACGTGTACTGGTGTTGAGATGTTCCGTAAGCTTCTAGACGAAGGCCGTGCGGGTGAGAACGTTGGTGTTCTTCTGCGTGGTACTAAGCGTGACGAAGTAGAGCGTGGTCAAGTACTGGCGAAGCCTGGTTCAATCACTCCGCACACCAAATTCGAGTCAGAAGTATACGTACTGGGCAAAGACGAAGGTGGCCGTCATACGCCGTTCTTCAAAGGCTATCGTCCACAGTTCTACTTCCGTACAACTGACGTAACCGGTACTATCGAGCTGCCAGAAGGCGTTGAGATGGTAATGCCTGGTGACAACATCAAGATGGTTGTTGAGCTGATCGCACCTATCGCGATGGACGAAGGTCTACGCTTCGCTATCCGTGAAGGTGGCCGTACTGTAGGCGCGGGTGTTGTTGCTAACATCATCGCTTAATTTGATAGACATCTTGTCTTATCAATCAAAGGGAGCGCATTTGCGCTCCCTTTTTGTTTGCGCTTTCTTTCGCGACAACTTGATATAAATGAGTTAGTCATCAATAACCAAGCGTTATATAAAAAACCTTTACCTTGAAAGCAATGCGAACTATTCTCGTTATAGTTAATGTTTTGAGATGACAGAGATGTTAGTTTGTATTTGCCACAGCGTGTCGGATAAGACCATTAAGCATTGGGTGCGTCAGCAAGGCGTCACCAGTATCCGTGAGTTACGCCAGCTGACCCCTCTGGGTTCGCAATGTGGTAAATGTGTCCGTCAAGCCAAAGAGGTAATATATGACGAGAGCCAACTGATCACGCTACAAAAAGCGAGTTAACCTGCAGTCAATATTTGACAGCCTCCTTATGGGTTCTACATTTGTTAAGTAGAACCCATAAGGAGGCTTTTGCCATGAAAGGCGATCCAAAATCGATAGCGTTTCTCAACACGGTACTCGGCAATGAACTGATTGCGATTAATCAGTACTTTTTGCATGCGCGCATGCTTAAAGACTGGGGCTTAAAAGTCATCGCGGACAAAGAATATGAAGAGTCCATTGATGAGATGAAACATGCGGACAAGCTCATTGAGCGTATCTTGTTTTTAGAAGGGACGCCCAATTTGCAAGATTTAGGCAAGTTACGCATTGGTGAAGATACACAAGAAATTTTCGAGTGTGATTTGGCGCTAGAGATGCAAGCGCACGAAGACTTGAAAGAAGCGATTGCTTACACCGAAAGCATCCGCGATTTCGTGTCGCGCGATCTGTTCCAGTATATCCTCGATGATGAAGAAGAGCATATTGATTGGCTCGAAACCCAGTTGGGTCTGATTGATAAAGTGGGTATCGCCAACTACAACCAAGCACAGATAATCGAAGACGCCAGCGATAAAGCTTAAGACGGCGCTCAACGTCTCGAGGTAGATGAACGCACCCAGTTGGGTGCGTTTTTGTTTGGGCTTATTTTTTAACCAAGGCTTGCAAAGCTATCGCGCATCGGTATAATGCCCGGCACTGCTTAAGTCATTGCGACTTCCGACGCAGTTGTGAACCAATGAGCATCGAGGAATGGAACAGTAAACTGTTCGTTTAATGTATACTCCGCTTATGTTCGCAGTCATAGAATAATGGCTGACAATGTGCCTAATTTTGGCACTACGGTTTCACATAAATTAATCGGCATTCCCTCGTCTTAATGAGGTAGAATGGCGATATTGTTTGTGTAAATATTTTAGAATTTGGAGCTCTGTCTCATGCAGAACCAACGTATCCGTATCCGCCTTAAGGCGTTCGATCATCGTTTGATCGATCAGTCTACCGCGGAAATCGTTGAAACCGCTAAGCGCACTGGCGCACAGGTTAAGGGACCAATCCCTCTACCTACTCGTAAAGAGCGCTTCACCGTTCTTATTTCTCCGCACGTAAACAAAGACGCACGTGACCAGTACGAAATTCGTACTCACAAACGTCTGATCGACATCGTTGAGCCAACAGATAAAACTGTTGACGCTCTGATGCGTCTTGACCTTGCTGCGGGCGTTGATGTTCAAATCAGCCTGGGTTAAGGGGGAGTAGATAATGATTGGTCTAGTCGGTCGTAAAGTCGGTATGACTCGTATCTTCAACGAAGATGGCGTTTCTATCCCGGTAACCGTAGTTGAAGTTGAAGCTAACCGTGTTGCGCAGGTGCGTAAGCCTGACGTTGACGGTTATGCCGCAATTCAAATCACTACAGGCGAGAAGAAAGCAAGCCGTGTTAACAAGGCACAAGCTGGTCACTTTGCGAAAGCAGGTGTTGAAGCAGGCCGCGGTTTGTGGGAATTCCGTCTGGAAAATGGTGAAGAGTTCGAAGTTGGCGCTGAGCTAAACGTCGATCTTTTCTCTGAAATCAAAAAAGTAGACGTTACTGGCACGTCAAAAGGTAAGGGCTTCCAAGGCGGCGTTAAGCGTTGGAACTTCCGTACTCAAGACATGAGCCACGGTAACTCTTTGTCTCACCGTGCACCTGGTTCTATCGGACAATGTCAGAGCCCAGGTCGCGTATTCAAAGGCAAAAAAATGGCAGGTCACATGGGTGCTGAGCGTGTAACGACTCAAAACCTAGAGATCGTACGTGTTGACGCTGAGCGCAATCTGCTCCTTATTAAAGGTGCAGTCCCAGGTGCGACAGGTGGCAACGTGATCGTTAAACCAGCCGTTAAAGCGTAACGTCGAGGAGATAGTAATGGAATTGGTAGTCAAAGGCGCCGACGCGCTAACTGTTTCCGAAACTACCTTCGGGCGTGAATTCAACGAGTCCCTGGTTCACCAGGTAGTCGTTGCATACGCAGCTGGTGCCCGTCAAGGTACTCGCGCTCAGAAAACTCGTTCAGACGTGTCTGGTGGCGGTGCTAAGCCATGGCGTCAGAAGGGTACTGGTCGCGCCCGTGCAGGTACAATCCGCAGCCCAATCTGGCGCAGCGGTGGTGTCACTTTCGCAGCACGTCCTCAGGACCACGCTCAGAAAGTAAACAAAAAGATGTACCGTGGTGCTCTTAAGAGCATCCTGTCAGAGCTGGTTCGTCAAGAGCGTTTGATCGTTGTTGATAACTTCTCTGTTGAAGCACCAAAAACTAAAGAGCTTGTCGCTAAGCTGAAAGAGCTTGAGCTGAACGATGCTCTGATCGTCACTGCCGAAGTTGATGAGAACCTGTTCCTTGCGGCACGTAACCTTTATAAGGTTGACGTACGCGATACAGATACCATCGACCCAGTTAGCTTGATCGCTTTCGACAAAGTCGTGATGACTGCTGATGCAGTTAAACAAGTTGAGGAGATGCTGGCATGATCACTGAAGAGCGTATCCTAAAAGTTCTGCGTGCTCCGCACATCTCTGAAAAAGCGACGATGGCCGCTGAAAACAACAACACCGTTGTATTCAAAGTCGCCAAAGAAGCAACTAAAAAAGAGATCAAAGCGGCAGTTGAAAAACTGTTCGAAGTTGAAGTGAAGTCTGTTCGTACTCTTCTTGTGAAGGGTAAGACCAAACGTCAAGGTATGCGTGAAGGCCGTCGTAGCGACTGGAAAAAAGCGTATGTTGCCTTGAAAGAAGGTCAGGACATCGACTTCGTTGGCGGCGCTGAGTAAGACGGAGGAGTAAAAGCAAATGGCTATTATCAAATGTAAGCCGACTTCACCGGGTCGTCGTCACCTTGTTAAAGTGGTTAACCATGATCTGTACAAAGGTAAACCATATGCACCACTGCTAGAGAAAAACTCTAAGTCTGGTGGTCGCAATAACAACGGTCGAATCACAGTGCGTCACATCGGTGGTGGTCACAAGCATCATTACCGTGTAATTGACTTCAAACGTACTAAAGACGGTATCCCAGCGAAAGTTGAGCGTCTCGAGTACGATCCGAACCGTAGTGCAAACATCGCGCTTGTACTGTATACGGACGGTGAACGTCGTTACATCATCGCACCAAAAGGCCTAAAAGCCGGTGATCAGATCCAATCTGGTGCAGATTCAGCTATCAAGGTAGGTAACACCCTGCCAATGCGTAACATCCCAGTGGGTTCTACTATCCACAATATCGAGCTTAAGCCTGGTAAAGGTGGTCAGTTAGCTCGTTCTGCGGGTGCATATGCGCAAATCGTAGCTCGTGACGGCGCGTACGTCACACTCCGCCTGCGCAGCGGTGAAATGCGTAAGGTTCTTGCTGAAGGTCGTGCGACTCTTGGTGAAGTGGGTAACTCTGAGCACATGCTACGCGAACTGGGTAAAGCCGGTGCCGCGCGCTGGAAAGGCGCACGTCCAAGCGTACGTGGTGTTGCAATGAACCCGATTGACCACCCACACGGTGGTGGTGAAGGCCGTACCTCAGGTGGTCGTCATCCAGTATCACCTTGGGGTATGCCAACTAAAGGCTTCAAGACCCGTAAGAACAAACGTACCGACAAGTACATCGTACGTCGTCGTAACAAGTAATTATTATCAGAGGATAAGCCATGCCACGTTCTCTCAAGAAAGGTCCTTTTATTGACCTGCACTTGCTGAAGAAGGTAGAGAAAGCGGTGGAAAGCGGTGACAAGAAGCCTTTAAAGACTTGGTCCCGTCGTTCAATGATCATCCCACAGATGATCGGATTGACCATCGCTGTCCATAATGGTCGTCAGCACGTACCCGTTTTCGTTTCTGAAGAAATGATCGGTCACAAGCTGGGCGAGTTTGCACCAACACGTACTTATCGCGGCCATGCTGCTGATAAGAAAGCTAAGAAGCGTTAAGGGGTAAGAAATGGAAGCTATTGCTAAACATCGCTTTGCTCGTATCTCGCCTCAAAAAGCACGTTTGGTTGCGGATCAAGTGCGCGGTAAAGACGTAGCACAAGCACTGGAACTACTGACTTTCAGCAACAAAAAAGCTGCTGACCTGGTTAAGAAAGTGTTGGAATCTGCTATTGCAAACGCCGAGCATAACGAAGGTGCGGATATCGACGATCTAAGCGTCGCCAAAGTCTTCGTTGATGAAGGCCCAATCATGAAGCGTATTATGCCTCGTGCAAAAGGCCGTGCCGATCGCATCTTGAAGCGTTCTAGCCACATCACTGTTGTTGTAGCAGACCGCTAAGAGACGAGGAGATAAAGCAATGGGTCAAAAAGTACATCCTAATGGTATTCGTCTTGGCATTGTTAAGCCTTGGAATTCCACTTGGTTTGCTAATAACCAAGATTTCGCTGACAACCTAGACGGCGACTTTAAGGTACGTCAGTTCTTGAACAATGAACTGAAAAAAGCGTCAGTCTCTCGCATCGTTATCGAGCGTCCTGCTAAGAGTGTTCGTGTGACTATTCACACTGCACGTCCTGGTGTGGTTATCGGTAAGAAAGGTGAAGATGTTGAGAAGCTGCGCGCTCACGTTGCAAAACTAGCCGGTGTACCAGCGCAAATCAACATCGCTGAAGTACGTAAGCCTGAGCTAGATGCGCAACTTGTTGGCGACAGCATCGCATCACAGCTAGAGCGCCGTGTTATGTTCCGTCGTGCGATGAAGCGCGCGGTACAAAACGCTATGCGCCTAGGTGCCAAAGGTATCAAAGTAGAAGTAAGCGGCCGTCTTGGCGGCGCTGAAATCGCTCGTACCGAGTGGTACCGTGAAGGCCGTGTGCCACTGCACACCCTTCGTGCTGACATTGATTACGCAACTTCTTCTGCTCACACCCAGTACGGTGTAATCGGCATTAAAACCTGGATCTTCAAAGGTGAGATCCTAGGTGGAATGGCTGAAGTTGAGCAAAAGGCTGACAAGCCGAAGAAGCAGCGTAAAGGCCGTAAGTAAGGAGTCTATCGATGCTTCAACCAAAACGTACTAAGTTCCGCAAGACTTTTAAAGGTCGTAACCGCGGTCTGGCGCACGGTACTGACGTAAGCTTCGGTACCTATGGCCTGAAAGCTGTTGGTCGCGGTCGTATCACTGCGCGTCAAATTGAGGCGGCTCGTCGTGCGATGACTCGTCACATTAAACGTCAAGGCCAAATCTGGATTCGTGTCTTCCCTGACAAACCAATTACTGGTAAGCCGTTGGAAGTTCGTATGGGTAAGGGTAAAGGTTCAGTAGATTACTGGGTTGCCCAAATCCAACCAGGCAAGGTCCTGTACGAAATGGATGGTGTTCCTGAATCACTGGCTCGCGAAGCGTTTGAATTAGCTTCACGTAAGCTACCGATCAAAACCACTTTCGTAACTAAGGCGGTGATGTGATGAAAGCACAAGAACTACGTGAAAAGACTGCTGAGCAGCTGAACGAAGAGCTAATGGGTCTGCTACGTGAGCAGTTTAATCTGCGCATGCAAGCGGCTACTGGCCAACTTCAGCAAACTCACACTCTTAAAGCTGTTCGTCGCGATATCGCACGTGTAAAAACCGTACTGACTGAGAAGGCTAACGCATAATGAGCGAGAACATCCGCACTCAGCAAGGTCGCGTTATCAGCGACAAAGGCGATAAAACTATCGTCGTTGCTATCGAGCGTTTTGTGAAACACCCAATCTACGGTAAGTACATCAAGCGCACGAGTAAGCTACATGTACACGATGAATCAAACCAGTGTAACCAAGGTGACACTGTCGAGGTTCGTGAGTGTCGTCCAATCTCTAAGCAAAAGTCTTGGACATTGGTTCGCGTTGTTGAAAAATCACGCATCTAAGCGATTTTTCATACAATAATAAGTCAAACGGCTCTCATTTGGGGGGCCGTTTATTTTTTATCTACCCATCTGGTCAAAATAGTGTTATTATTCGCCGCCCTTGTAAAAAGGCAGCCCGACCCGAGATGGGTCTAGATGTAATAACAGCGGAGCACTAACAATGATCCAAATGCAAAGTATGCTGGACGCAGCCGACAACTCCGGCGCTCGCAGTGTAATGTGTATTAAGGTTCTGGGTGGCTCTCACCGTCGTTACGCCCACGTTGGCGACATCATCAAAGTTACCGTTAAGGATTCAATCCCACGCGGTAAAGTGAAAAAAGGTGATGTGCTTAAGGCGGTGGTAGTTCGCACCCGTAAAGGCGTACGTCGTCCAGACGGCTCTGTCATTCGCTTCGACCGCAATGCTTGCGTGTTGTTGAACAACACTAACGAGCAACTAGTCGGCACACGTATCTTTGGCCCTGTGACACGCGAACTTCGTACTGAGAAGTTCATGAAAATTGTGTCTCTGGCGCCTGAAGTTCTGTAAGGAGCGATCTCATGGCAGCTAAAATCCGTCGTAACGACGAAGTTATCGTTCTTGCCGGTAAAGACAAAGGCAAGAAAGGTAAAGTATCTAAGGTTCTACCGACCGGTAAAGTTATCGTTGAAGGTATTAACCTCGTGAAGAAACACCAGAAGCCGGTTCCGGCTCTGGGCACTCAAGGTGGCATCGTTGAACAAGAAGCCGCTATTGACGTTTCAAACGTGGCTATCTTTAACGCAGCGGCTGGTAAAGGTGACCGTGTAGGCTTCCGATTTGAAGACGGCAAAAAAGTGCGTTTCTTCAAGTCGAATGGCGAAACTATTAAGTAATTCTGGAGTAGTACAATGGCGAAACTGCATGATTACTACAAAGAGACAGTTGTAGCTGAGCTATCTAAGCAATTTGGTTACAAAAGCATCATGCAAGTCCCAGGGATCGAAAAGATCACCCTAAACATGGGTGTGGGCGAAGCTCTGAACGACAAAAAACTGCTTGAAAACGCAGCTGCTGATATGACCGCAATTTCGGGTCAAAAGCCGCTGATCACTAAAGCACGTAAATCAGTCGCAGGCTTCAAGATCCGTGAGGGCTACCCAATTGGTTGTAAAGTAACCCTACGTGGCGAGCGTATGTGGGACTTCTTTGAGCGTTTGATCGCTATCGCAGTTCCTCGTATCCGTGACTTCCGTGGTCTGAACCCGAAAGCGTTCGACGGTCGCGGTAACTACAGCATGGGCGTTCGCGAGCAAATCATCTTCCCTGAGATTGACTACGACAAAGTCGATCGTATCCGTGGTCTTGATATTACTATCACTACCACCGCAGGTACAGATGAGGAAGGTCGAGCTCTGCTGGCTGCCTTTAACTTCCCATTCCGTAAGTAAGGTGAAGGGTTACTGTTATGGCTAAAAAATCGATGAAAGCACGTGACGTAAAACGTGCGAAGCTCGCAGCCCGTTATGCTGAAAAGCGTGACAACCTGCGTGCGACCATTAAGAATGTCAACACGTCAGACGAAGAGCGTTGGGACGCAGTCCTGAAGCTTCAGTCACTACCGCGTGATTCTGCGAAGTCTCGTCAGCGTAACCGCTGTAACCAGACTGGTCGTCCACATGGCTACCTACGCAAATTCGGCCTAAGCCGAATCAAGGTTCGTGAAGCTTGCATGAAAGGCGAGATTCCGGGTCTGCGTAAGGCAAGCTGGTAATTGAATCACGGGAGTAAAGACTTATGAGCATGCAAGATCCGATCTCGGATATGCTGACCCGCCTACGCAACGGTCAGGCAGCAAAGAAAGTTGCTGTTAAAATGCCTTCGTCAAAGCTAAAAGTGGCAATTGCTGAGCTACTAAAAGCAGAAGGTTACGTGGCTGACGTCGCAGTAAATAGCGACGCGAAGCCTGAACTGGAAGTGACGTTGAAATACTTCGAATCTAAACCAGTTATCGAGCAAATCCAACGTGTTAGCCGTCCAGGCCTGCGCATCTACAAAAAGAAAGATGAGTTGCCTTCAGTGATGGGTGGCCTTGGTATTGCTGTTGTATCAACTTCGAAAGGTTTGATGACCGATCGCGCAGCTCGCAAAGCGGGTCTGGGCGGTGAAATCATCTGCTACGTAGCTTAATAAGGAGTAGGAAATGTCTCGTGTTGCAAAAGCACCTGTCGTAGTTCCTGCCGGCGTAGAGGTGAAACTTAACGGTCAGGAAATCACTGTAAAAGGAAGCAAAGGCGAACTAAGCCGCACGCTTCACGATATGGTGGCAGTAAACCAAGAAGAGAACACCATTACCTTCGCACCAAGTGTGGAACACGCTAAAGCATGGGCTCATGCTGGTACCGCGCGTGCACTGGTCAACAGCATGGTTGTTGGTGTTACAGAAGGCTTTACCAAGAAACTGGTCCTGAAAGGTGTTGGTTACCGTGCAAACGTTGCAGGTAATAAACTTAACCTGACACTTGGTTTCTCTCACCCGGTTGAGCACGCTCTGCCAGAGGGTGTTAAGGCAGAATGTCCAAGCCAAACTGAAATTGTTATCAGCGGTGCTGATAAACAAGCAGTTGGCCAGGTGGCTGCCGATATCCGCGCATACCGCAAGCCAGAGCCTTACAAAGGCAAAGGCGTTCGTTACTCTGACGAAGCTGTGCGTACCAAAGAAGCTAAGAAGAAGTAAGGTAACACTATGGATAAGAAAGCATCTCGTATCCGTCGTGCGACCAAAGCACGACGCAAGATCGCGGAAATGGGTGCGACTCGCCTGGTGGTACACCGTACTCCACGTCATGTGTACGCACAGGTTATCGCTGGTAACGGCGCGGAAGTTATCGCCGCCGCTTCTACCGTAGAAAAAGCGATCCGTGGGCAAGTGAAGAGCACCGGTAACAAAGACGCCGCTGCAGCCGTGGGTAAGATCATTGCTGAGCGAGCGAAGGAAAAAGGCATCGAAGCCGTTGCTTTTGACCGTTCCGGTTTCCAATACCACGGCCGTGTGGCTGCACTGGCAGATGCTGCCCGTGAAGCTGGTCTGAAATTCTAAGGTAGGTGGAAGATGGCTAACGATAAACAACAAAGTGATTTGCATGAGAAGCTGATCGCTGTAAACCGTGTATCTAAAACGGTTAAAGGTGGTCGCATCTTTACCTTCACTGCCCTGACTGTGGTAGGTGATGGTAACGGTCGCGTAGGTTTCGGTTACGGTAAAGCCCGTGAAGTACCTGCTGCGATCCAAAAATCAATGGAAAAGGCGCGTCGTAACATGATTACTATCGCGCTGAAAGACGGTACTCTGCACCACGCTGTTAAAGGCCGCCACACTGGTTCAAAAGTGTACATGCAGCCAGCATCAGAAGGTACAGGTATCATCGCCGGTGGTGCGATGCGTGCCGTGCTTGAAGTAGCAGGCGTTCAAGACGTTCTGGCGAAAGCATACGGTTCGACCAACCCAATCAACATCGTTCGTGCAACGATTGATGGTCTGGGTGGTACGAAGTCTCCAGAGATGGTAGCTGCGAAACGTGGCATGCCTGTCAACGAAATTCTGGGGTAATACGACATGGCTAAGACAATTAAAGTAACTCAGACTCGTAGCGCTATCGGCCGCTTGCCGAAGCACAAAGCGACCCTGCGTGGCTTGGGCCTACGTCGCATCAACCACACTGTTGAACTTGAAGACACACCGTGCGTGCGCGGTATGATCAACAAAGTCAACTACATGGTTAAAGTGGAGGAGTAATCACATGCGTTTGAATACTCTATCTCCGGCTGCAGGCTCAAAGCCTTCTGCGAAGCGTGTAGGCCGTGGTATTGGTTCAGGCCTGGGTAAAACCGGTGGCCGTGGTCACAAAGGTCAGAAATCACGTTCAGGTGGTTCAGTACGCCCAGGTTTCGAAGGCGGTCAAATGCCTTTGAAACAGCGTCTGCCAAAATTCGGTTTTACTTCGCGTAAAGGCCTCACTTCTGCTGAAGTTCGTCTCGGCGAGCTGGCAAAAGTTGAAGGTGACGTGGTAAGCCTTGAAACACTGAAAGCAGCGAATGTTATCGCACAAGACACTCGTACGGCGAAAATCGTACTGTCTGGCGAAATCGCTCGCTCAGTGACCGTGAAAGGTGTTCGTGTCACTAAAGGCGCTAAAGCGGCAATCGAAGCTGCAGGCGGTAAAATCGAGGAATAATTTAGCTCGAGGACGAGGTACAGATGGCAAAACAACCAGGACAAAACTTCAGTAGTGCAAAAGGCGGAGTCGCGGAGCTAAAAAGCCGCCTACTTTTTGTAGCAATGGCATTATTGGTATTCCGTGCCGGCTCTTTTGTGCCAATTCCTGGTATTGACGCTGCTGTACTTGCCGATCTGTTCGAACAGCAACAAGGGACCATCATTGACTTGGTTAACATGTTCTCTGGTGGTGCCCTTGAGCGTGCTTCGATACTGGCACTGGGCATTATGCCGTATATTTCGGCGTCGATTATTGTTCAGTTATTGTCAGTGGTTCACCCCGCATTAGCGGAGTTGAAAAAAGAGGGCGAATCTGGCCGTCGTAAGATCAGTCAGTATACCCGCTACGGCACGCTGGTGTTGGCAACTTTCCAAGCAATTGGAATCGCGACTGGGTTACCGAGTATGATGCCAGGTCTGGTGATTAATCCAGGTCCTGCGTTTTACTTTACTGCGGTTGTCAGTTTGGTCACAGGTACCATGTTCTTAATGTGGTTAGGTGAGCAAATTACGGAACGTGGTATAGGTAACGGTATCTCGCTGATCATTTTCACCGGGATTGTCGCGGGTCTGCCACCCGCAATTGGACAGACAATAGAGCAAGCGCGTCAAGGCGACATGTCTCCGCTTCTCTTGCTAGGTATCGCAGTGATCGTATTGGCGGTCGTCTACTTTGTGGTCTTTATGGAACGTGGTCAACGTCGTATCGTCGTTAACTACGCCAAGCGGCAACAAGGTCGCCGTGTCTTTGCAGCGCAAAGCACGCACCTGCCACTTAAGATCAACATGGCAGGCGTTATTCCTGCGATTTTTGCATCAAGTATTATTTTGTTCCCTGGCACGCTTGCTAACTGGTTTGGTAAGGGTGATCAAACAAGCTGGCTAACCGATGTGTCATTGGCACTGAGTCCGGGGCAACCAGCGTACGTAATACTTTATGCGGCAGCGATTATCTTCTTCTGCTTTTTCTATACAGCGTTGGTGTTTAACCCGCGAGAAACAGCAGATAATTTGAAGAAGTCAGGAGCGTTCGTACCTGGTATTCGCCCGGGTGAGCAGACTGCTAAATACATTGATAAAGTAATGACACGGTTAACCCTCGCAGGTGCCATGTATATTACCTTTATCTGTCTGATCCCCGAGTTCATGATGATTGCGTGGGATGTCCACTTCTACTTTGGTGGTACATCACTACTCATCGTAGTAGTCGTAATCATGGACTTTATGGCTCAAGTTCAGACTCATTTGATGTCTCAACAATATGAGTCCGTGTTGAAAAAAGCCAACCTCAAAGGCTACGGCCGCTAATAGGTTGTCTATTTACGGAGTTTAGCAATGAAAGTTCGTGCTTCCGTTAAGAAAATCTGCCGTAACTGTAAAGTGATCAAGCGTAACGGTACCGTTCGTGTGATCTGCAGTGAGCCAAAGCACAAGCAGCGCCAAGGCTAATAGCAGAATATTTTTCTTGCAAAATGAGGTCAGGCTGGCTACATTAGCCAGCCCACCTTTTGTATGTGCAAAAGAAGTGGTTATGCCGCTGCGTATCCTCGACGGGCTCTGCAGCGGTTCTACTTGAAAAGTACTAGGAGTGAATAGTGGCCCGTATAGCAGGCATTAACATTCCTGATCAAAAGCATGCTGTTATCGCATTGACTGCGATTTACGGCGTCGGCAAAACCACCTCTCAAGCTATTTTAGCTGATGCAGGTATTGCTGAAAGCACTAAGATCAGTGAACTATCAGAAGAACAGATCGACCAATTGCGTGACGGTGTCGCTAAGTACACCGTAGAAGGCGATCTACGTCGTGAAATTTCCATGAACATCAAGCGTCTTATGGACCTTGGTTGTAACCGCGGTATTCGTCATCGTCGCAGCTTGCCACTACGTGGTCAGCGTACGAAGACCAATGCTCGTACCCGTAAGGGTCCGCGCAAGCCGATCAAGAAATAATCGGGGTAGATAAGTACTATGGCTAAACAAGCAACTCGTGCACGCAAACGCGTACGCAAGCAAGTCGCTGATGGCGTCGCGCACATTCATGCGTCTTTCAATAACACAATCGTGACGATTTCTGACCGTCAAGGCAACGCTCTGGCATGGGCGACCGCCGGTGGTTCAGGTTTCCGTGGCTCTCGTAAGTCAACTCCATACGCTGCGCAGGTTGCTGCAGAGCGTTGTGGTGAAATGGCAAAAGAGTACGGCCTGAAAAACCTCGAAGTGATGGTTAAAGGTCCAGGTCCAGGTCGCGAGTCTACTATTCGTGCCTTGAACGCAGCGGGCTTCCGCATCACTAACATTGTTGATGCGACGCCAATCCCGCATAACGGTTGTCGTCCACCTAAGAAACGCCGCGTTTAATACGCACTAGCGCTGTTTCTTAGAATATTGGAGAAAGATCATGGCAAGATATTTGGGTCCTAAGCTGAAGCTTAGCCGTCGCGAAGGCACTGACTTATTCCTTAAGTCAGGCGTACGCGCGATTGATACCAAGTGTAAAATCGATAACGTCCCAGGCGTTCACGGTCAGCGTCGCGGCCGTCTGTCTGACTATGGCGTTCAGCTTCGCGAGAAGCAAAAAGTACGTCGTATGTACGGCGTAATGGAAAAGCAGTTCCGTAACTACTACAAAGACGCTGCCCGCATCAAGGGTAATACAGGTGAGAACCTGCTTCAGCTTCTTGAAGGTCGCCTAGACAACGTAGTTTACCGCATGGGCTTTGGCGCAACTCGCGCTGAATCACGTCAGCTGGTAAGCCACAAAGCGATCCTAGTTAACGGCAAAGTAGTTAACGTACCTTCTTTCAAGGTTTCGGCAAACGACGTGATTAGCATTCGCGAGAAAGCTAAGAACCAGGCGCGTATCAAAGCAGCTCTAGAAGTTGCCGCTCAACGCGAACTGCCAACTTGGATCGAAGTAGACAGCAAGAAGATGGAAGGCACATTCAAGCGCCTACCAGAGCGTTCTGATTTGTCTGCTGACATCAACGAACACCTGATCGTCGAGCTTTACTCTAAGTAAAGCTGAACTAAAGAGAGGACATAATGCAGGGTTCTGTAACAGAATTTCTTAAGCCGCGTCTAGTTGATATTGAACAAGTTAGCTCGACGCACGCAAAAGTAACTCTTGAACCCCTAGAGCGTGGTTTTGGCCATACTCTGGGGAATGCGCTACGTCGTATCCTACTTTCATCTATGCCAGGCTGTGCGGTGACGGAAGTTGAAATTGACGGCGTATTGCACGAGTACAGCACCAAAGAAGGGGTTCAGGAAGATATCCTGGAAATCCTACTTAACCTTAAAGGCCTAGCCGTTAAGGTTGAGGGTAAAGATGAAGTTATCCTTACTCTGACCAAGTCTGGTGCAGGCCCTGTTGTTGCAGGCGACATCACCCATGATGGTGGTGTTGAGATTGCGAACCCAGAACACGTTATCTGCCACCTGACTGATGCAAGCGCTGAAATTAGCATGCGTATCAAGGTAGAACGTGGTCGTGGCTATGTACCAGCGTCTGCGCGTATCGATAGCGAAGACGACGAGCGTCCAATCGGTCGCCTACTTGTTGACGCAACGTTCAGCCCAGTAGATCGCATTGCTTACAAAGTGGAAGCAGCGCGTGTCGAACAGCGTACTGACCTCGACAAGCTGGTCATCGATATGGAAACTAACGGTACACTGGATCCTGAGGAAGCGATTCGCCGTGCGGCAACCATCCTAGCAGAACAGCTAGATGCGTTTGTTGACCTGCGCGATGTACGTGTCCCTGAGGAGAAAGAAGAGAAGCCAGAGTTCGATCCGATCCTACTGCGTCCTGTAGACGATCTTGAACTAACTGTTCGCTCTGCTAACTGTTTGAAAGCAGAAGCGATTCACTATATCGGTGATCTGGTACAGCGTACCGAGGTTGAGCTTCTGAAAACGCCAAACCTTGGTAAGAAGTCTTTGACTGAAATTAAAGACGTGCTGGCATCACGTGGTCTGTCTCTAGGTATGCGCCTAGAAAACTGGCCGCCAGCATCCATTGCTGAAGATTAATCAGAGACTGATTATTTAGTTAGAAGGATTAGGTCATGCGCCATCGTAAGAGTGGTCGTCAACTCAATCGCAACAGCAGCCATCGTAAAGCGATGTTCAGCAACATGGCTAGCTCGCTGGTAACTCACGAAGTTATCAAAACAACTTTGCCGAAGGCAAAAGAGCTGCGTCGCGTCATTGAACCGTTGATTACCTTAGCTAAAAACGACAGTGTTGCTAACCGTCGTGTAGCATTCGCTCGTACTCGTAACGACGAAGTCGTAGCGAAACTGTTTAATGAACTCGGCCCACGTTTTGCTTCACGTGCTGGCGGTTACACTCGCATTCTGAAATGCGGTGTTCGCTCTGGTGATAAAGCCCCAATGGCTTACATCGAGCTTGTTGATCGCCCAGAGCAAGACGCTGAGCAAGCTGCAGAATAAGTTTTATTACTTATAAGCAGCACCCAGAAAAGCCAGGCAACTCGCCTGGCTTTTTCTTTATCTAGCCTAGGTTTGTATAGAGCAAAATACCTGATAGGTTTTCGATGTTTGTCTCCTTTCATACAAGAGGTCGGGGTACAGAGAATAAAATTTGCATCATAAATGACAATTTTTAATGCTTAGGAAGCAAAACGAGGTTTAGTTGACCAAAAAAGGCGATATCGGACAAAAATAGACCGCTTAGTAAAAAACAAACAATTAATGATTGACGGATGTCACAAACGCTTTAGAATGCCGCCCTACTTAACGCAGATAGCGCGTTAGGGGAGTCAAAAAGAGGTTTTATTTCACCCGGCGGGTTGAAAATAAAAGATAAAATTTCTTCTTGACTTTAACGGCAAGGCGCGTAAGATACGCAGCCCTGACCAAGCGAAGCGCAGCTTCGCAATGTCAACGCTCTTTAACAATTTGACCTATGCAATCTGTGTGGGCACTCGTTGAGAATAGACAAAAAGATTTATTCGATGAACTGAGTGACCAAACGACAACTTTAATAGTTGTTCGGCACAGTCAATTCGTTTGTCTCGTAAGAGACGAACAAAACAGTATTTATCGAGCCGTTTGTCTTTCCTTTTAGGAAAGCAAACACCAAAACTTAAATTGAAGAGTTTGATCATGGCTCAGATTGAACGCTGGCGGCAGGCCTAACACATGCAAGTCGAGCGGAAACGGCAGTATTGAAGCTTCGGTGGATTTACTGGACGTCGAGCGGCGGACGGGTGAGTAACGGCTGGGAACCTGCCCTGGCGAGGGGGATAACCGTTGGAAACGACGGCTAATACCGCATAATGTCTACGGACCAAAGGTGGCCTCTACATGTAAGCTATCGCGTTGGGATGGGCCCAGTTAGGATTAGCTAGTTGGTAAGGTAATGGCTTACCAAGGCGACGATCCTTAGCTGGTTTGAGAGGATGATCAGCCACACTGGGACTGAGACACGGCCCAGACTCCTACGGGAGGCAGCAGTGGGGAATATTGCACAATGGGGGAGACCCTGATGCAGCCATGCCGCGTGTGTGAAGAAGGCCTTCGGGTTGTAAAGCACTTTCAGCAGTGAGGAAGGTGGTGTACTTAATAAGTGCATGACTTGACGTTAGCTGCAGAAGAAGCACCGGCTAACTCCGTGCCAGCAGCCGCGGTAATACGGAGGGTGCGAGCGTTAATCGGAATTACTGGGCGTAAAGCGCATGCAGGCGGTTTGTTAAGTCAGATGTGAAAGCCCGGGGCTCAACCTCGGAACCGCATTTGAAACTGGCAGGCTAGAGTCTTGTAGAGGGGGGTAGAATTTCAGGTGTAGCGGTGAAATGCGTAG
>NZ_LAQR01000037.1:0-75789 GCF_000968645.1 Salinivibrio sp. KP-1
CTTTACGCCCAGTAATTCCGATTAACGCTCGCACCCTCCGTATTACCGCGGCTGCTGGCACGGAGTTAGCCGGTGCTTCTTCTGCAGCTAACGTCAAGCCATGCACGTATTAAGTACACCACCTTCCTCACTGCTGAAAGTGCTTTACAACCCGAAGGCCTTCTTCACACACGCGGCATGGCTGCATCAGGGTCTCCCCCATTGTGCAATATTCCCCACTGCTGCCTCCCGTAGGAGTCTGGGCCGTGTCTCAGTCCCAGTGTGGCTGATCATCCTCTCAAACCAGCTAAGGATCGTCGCCTTGGTAAGCCATTACCTTACCAACTAGCTAATCCTAACTGGGCCCATCCCAACGCGATAGCTTACATGTAGAGGCCACCTTTGGTCCGTAGACATTATGCGGTATTAGCCGTCGTTTCCAACGGTTATCCCCCTCGTCAGGGCAGGTTCCCAGCCGTTACTCACCCGTCCGCCGCTCGACGTCCAGTAAATCCACCGAAGCTTCAATACTGCCGTTTCCGCTCGACTTGCATGTGTTAGGCCTGCCGCCAGCGTTCAATCTGAGCCATGATCAAACTCTTCAATTTAAGTTTTGGTGTTCGCTTTCCCAAAGGAAAGACAAACGGCTCGATAAATACTGTTTTGTTCATCTCTTACGAGACAAACGAATTGACTGTGCCGAACAACTGTAAAAGTTGTCGTTTGGTCACTCAGTTCATCGAATAAATCTTTTTGTCTATTCTCAACGAGTGCCCACACAGATTGCATAGGTCAAATTGTTAAAGAGCGTTGACGATGCGAAGCTGCGCTTCGCTTGGTCAGGGCTGCGTATCTTACGCGCCTTGCCGTTAAAGTCAAGAAGAAATTTTATCTTTTATTCTCAACCCGCCGGGTGAAATAAAACCTCTTTTTGACTCCCCTAACGCTTGGCGTTAAGTAGGTCGGCCATCTTAATCTTTTAAAAAATCACGTCAAGCGTTTATTTTTATTTGATTTTTTTCTCGACATGCTCGCTGAACGCTTGCCCTGCGTGCCGTGTCGATGGAGGCGCATTATAGAGAAACCACTCACCTTCGCAAGACTAAAAAGCGACTTTTTTTAGAAAAAGTCGCCGTTCGGTCAAACAATCAGCGTTATGACCTAAAAGCGGGCAAATTGCTCGCTAAATTCCGCCACTTTTCGCCAATCCGTGTATTCAACCTCTTTGGTCGTATCCGTCTCCCCACCCGTGATATGCATGATGAAGCGAATCATCACTCGATCAAACCATTTATAACGTGGGTAGTAGAGTGCGCCGGCAAAGACACCATGCAGTTCGGGGGTCCAGGGTGACTTTTCGATAAACTTACGGCTATAAGCGCTGGTTTCTGGCGTATCTTTCCCCGGTTTACGCGCGGTGAGATTGACACTAAAGAATGCTGCTTTCACGGTTTTAAGCTGATCTGCATGCGCATCAATGAATTGATATAGCTTTTTATTAAAGTGGCCATAGCGAATAGACGCACCAATCAGTATCCGATCGTATTGGCTGAGATCGATGTCTGGCCGCTGATGAATATCTTTCACCTCACACTGCGCCGAAGCCCCCAGCTGTTGCTCGATAAAATGCAGGATTTTCTTGGTCTGCCCTTCTCGGCTGGAATGTAGCAGTAAGACTTTTTGCGTTGCGTTGCTTTGCTCGCTCATGTCCTCTCCTTCCCCATACGGCTAGCTCCGCCAGAATGTGGGAGTAAATAAAACCAATAATGTGAATATTTCTAAACGACCGAATAGCATGGCAAGGATCAATACCCACTTCGCCGTGTCATTAATATCACCAAAGTGAGCAGCCACTTCGCCTAGCCCTGGGCCTAGGTTATTGAGCGTCGCTGCAACGGCTGAAAACGCCGTTAGCTCTTCAATCCCCGTCGCAATTAAGGCCAACATACAAATGACAAATACCAGCGCGTAGGCGGAGAAGAACCCCCATACGGCATCAACCACTTGCTGCCTTAGCGCCTTATTACCCACTTTGATGGTATATACCGCGCGAGGGTGCACCAAGCGTTTCAATTCTCGCGTTCCTTGGAGTGACAACAGCAAGATACGAATGACCTTCATCCCGCCACCGGTCGAGCCTGCACACCCACCAATAAATGACGAGAACAAGAGTAAAACGGGGAGGAACAACGGCCAATGGGCAAAGGTTGTGGTGGTATACCCCGCGGTGGTTGATATTGATACCGACTGAAATAGCGCCTGGGTGAAGGTTTCCGTGGCGCTCTCATAAACCTGATGCCCGCTCAGCATGGTAAACACCACCAGCCATAGTAGGAACTGAATCACCAAAAACGCGCGAAATTCTGGATCACGCAAGTAAAACTTTAGATTGAGCCCATTATTGGCAAAGGCGGCGAAATGGAGAGAAAAGTTACACGCAGAAATCAGCAGAAACACCACAGTGATGAGATTAACCGCAGTGCTATCAAAGTGACCAATGCTGGCATCGTGGGTTGAGAACCCGCCGATGGCAACGGTCGAAAAGCTGTGCCCAATGGCATCAAAGGCAGACATGCCCGCCAGCCAGTAGGCCAAGGCACAACTTACGGTTAAAGTCAGATAAATGTACCAGAGCACCTTGGCAGTCTCAGCGATCCGAGGTGTCATTTTGGTGTCTTTCACGGGGCCAGGGATCTCGGCGCGATAAAGCTGCATCCCCCCGATGCCGAGTACTGGTAGGATGGCCACCGCCAGCACAATGATCCCCATACCACCAAACCACTGTAGCAACTGACGATAGAACAAAATCGCTTTAGGTAACTCATCTAGCCCCACAATGACGGTTGCGCCCGTCGTGGTTAAACCAGAAAAGGACTCAAAAAACGCCTCGCTCACGGAAAGATCGGGCTGTTCAGACAGCATCAACGGAACTGCCCCTGCACTGCCGATCACCGTCCAGAATAATACAACAATCAAAAAGCCATCACGTGCTTTGAGTTCATGCCGATAATTTCGATTGGGGAACCAAAGTAACCCGCCACCTGCGAGTAGCAGAAAAAACGTCAAAACAAAAGGATAGCCCGCGCCATCACGATAGATAAACGCAACCAATGCAGGCGCTAACATGGTGATGCTGAACAGGGCCAGCAGGAGTCCGACAATGCGGGTAATGGAACGAAATTGCATAGCCTGACGTGGCCCTCTTATCGGCGGTAGCGACTTTCTACCGTCTCGTCGTTACACGTAAAGCAGGCTAAGTGCCTGACGTTGTCTTATGTTCTAACGGGTGCGCGCTTGCTTGTCCGCGGGTTTGATTTTTAAGTGCTTCAAGAAACACATCGATATAGCGCGCATCGATACGCACACTCAATCGCACATTATGGCTGAATTCTGCATCGAGCTGAACGCCATCGTACTGCTTGAGCAGCGATTCTATCGTATCAATGTGAGCATATTCACAGCTTATCGTGTAAGGGACTGTCACTGCCACTTCTCGCGTGGTCAAAAGGCCCAGGGCTTGCTGCACACTACTGCCATACGCTTTGACCAAGCCCCCAGTACCCAGTTTAATCCCGCCAAAATAGCGTACTACCACGGCACAAATCTCACCGACGTTCGCACCTGATAACTGCGCAAGCATCGGCTTGCCTGCCGTTCCCGCTGGCTCACCATCATCGCCACACCCCCATTGCACGGAAGATTCAGGCCGGCCTGCGACAAATGCCCAGCAGTGATGGCGTGCATCAGGATACGCTTCTCGCAACGATTGAATAAATTGCTTTGCCTCTTGTTCTCCGGGCGTATGAGCAAGATACGTAATAAACCGGCTTTTTTTGATTTCAAGCTCGTGCCTCACGGTGTCAGCAGGCACTGCGTATGGGGTGATAGGCATCATGGTACAACCTTTGTTTCTCAGCGATGCACTGTATCATATTCCCTCAAGCACGACAGGGACTCGACCACAGTAAAAACAACCCACACCACATATTTTAAACATTCGTTTAACTTTTGGTTGTCATTTCTTATAACAATGATCCACACTAGGTCGCATCTGGTCTAACCAGAACACTATTCAACCAGGATGGTACTGCCAACGTGGAGAACAACCATGATCTACCAAGGAGATAACCTATCAGTTCGTGCTTTGGATAACGGCATTGCAGAACTGACCCTAGACAGCCAAGGTTCTGTCAACAAATTGGATCTGGCAACGCTAGAAAGCTTAGACCAAGCCCTCGATGCCTTGTCGGGTCGCGATGATATTAAAGGACTGCTGCTGACCTCTGCTAAATCAGCCTTTATTGTCGGCGCAGACATTACCGAATTTCTCGGATTGTTTGCCAAACCCGACCAAGAGCTCTCTGATTGGGTATCTCGCGCCAATGCCATTTTCAATCGTTTAGAAGATTTACCCTATCCCACCCTTAGTGCCGTCAATGGCCATGCACTCGGCGGTGGCTGTGAGTGCATACTCGCGACCGATTTACGTGTAGCAGGTCAGGACGCGCGTATCGGTCTTCCTGAAACCAAGCTCGGTATTATGCCCGGCTTCGGTGGTACGGTGCGCTTGCCTCGACTTATCGGCGCCGATACCGCGATGGAAATCATCACTGCTGGGAAAGAAAAACGCGCGTCCGCGGCATTAAAAGAAGGCGTAGTGGATGCCGTTGTCGATAACGCGCACCTGCGTGACGCGGCGATTCGAATGCTAGGCCAAGCGATCGACGAAAAAATTGACTGGCAAAGCCGTCGCCAACAGAAAAAACAACCACTGAAGCTTAACCGCACCGAGGCAGCGATGAGCTTTACCATGGCCAAAGGCATGGTGGCACAAGTTGCAGGGAAACATTATCCGGCTCCAATGACGGCAGTGACGGCCATTGAAGAAGCCGCAGGGATGACACGCGATGAGGCACTTGAGGTCGAAAACCGCTATTTCGTCAAGCTAGCCAAAACCGATGTCGCACAAGCCTTGGTGGGCATTTTCCTCAATGACCAGGTCATCAAAGGCAACGCGAAAAAAGCAGCCAAACAAGGTAAAGACACACAACGTGGTGCGGTATTAGGCGCAGGCATCATGGGCGGCGGCATTGCCTATCAATCGGCACTGAAAGGCGTGCCGGTGATGATGAAAGACATCGCCCAAGCCTCACTCGACCTCGGTATGAAAGAAGCAACCAAGCTGCTGAATAAGCAGCTAGAGCGTGGTCGTGTCGATGGTTTTAAAATGGGCCAAGTATTGTCGTCAATCACCCCAAGTCTTCACTATGCGGGCATTGAGCAAAGTGACGTGATCGTCGAGGCCGTGGTCGAGAACCCGAAAGTGAAAACCAGCGTCCTCAAAGAAGTCGAAGCGCTAGTCAGTGACGACACGGTCATTGCGTCCAACACCTCTACCATTCCTATCAATACACTGGCGAAGTCATTGGCCCGTCCAGAAAACTTCTGTGGCATGCACTTCTTTAACCCGGTTCATCGCATGCCATTAGTGGAAGTGATTCGTGGCGAGAAAACCTCTGATGAAACCATCGCACGCGTGGTGGCTTACGCCGCCAAGATGGGTAAGTCGCCCGTGGTCGTCAACGACTGCCCCGGCTTTTTCGTCAACCGTGTATTGTTCCCCTACTTCCATGCCTTTAGCTTGCTACTGCGTGACGGGGTGGACTTCCAGCGCATTGATAAAATCATGGAAAAACAATTTGGCTGGCCGATGGGTCCGGCGTATCTGCTTGACGTGGTCGGTATTGATACCGCACATCATGCGCAGGCAGTGATGGCAGAAGGCTTCCCAGACCGCATGAGTAAGTCTGGCCGCGATGCCATTGATGTGATGTTTGAGGCCGAGCGCTTTGGTCAGAAGAATGGCAAAGGCTTCTACCGCTACACCACAGACAAAAAAGGCAAGCCGAAAAAAGAAGCCGATGAAGCCGTCCCTGCTTTGCTCGCACCCGTAATTGAAGGGGGTCAAGCAGAGATCAGTGACGAGGATATTATCGCTCGCATGATGGTGCCGATGATCAACGAAGTCGCCCGCTGTTTGGAAGAAAACATCATTGCCTCTCCGGCAGAAGCAGACATTGCTTTGGTTTACGGTATCGGCTTCCCGCCATTCCGAGGCGGTGCCTTCCGTTATGTCGATACTTTGGGTGTTGATAACTACGTCGCCATGGCTGACAAATTCTCTGAGCTCGGCGCTTTGTATCATGTTCCTACGGATATGAAACGTCGTGCCAGCGATAAACAGGCTTACTTTGATGTCACACCGGTCAACGCACCGCAATCAGCCTAAGTTTAAGGAGAGAACAATGAACAATGTAGTGATCGTTGACTGTATCCGTACCCCCATGGGCCGTTCGAAAGGCGGTGTGTTTCGCCACGTTCGTGCTGAAGATCTATCCGCGCACCTGATGAAGTCTCTATTGGTACGTAACCCTGGGGTAGACAGCACCAGTATTGAAGACATCTACTGGGGCTGTGTACAACAAACGCTCGAGCAAGGTTTCAACATTGCCCGTAATGCGGCGCTCCTTGCTGGCATTCCACATAGCGTGGGTGCCACCACGGTCAACCGCCTGTGTGGCTCGTCGATGCAGGCACTGCACGATGCGGCTCGCGCAATCATGGTCGGTGATGGCGACACCTTCTTGATTGGTGGTGTCGAACACATGGGCCACGTGCCGATGAACCATGGTGTCGACTTCCACCCTGGCTTATCTAAGTCAGTCGCTAAAGCCGCTGGCATGATGGGACTGACCGCAGAAATGCTCGGTCGCATGCATGGCATCAGTCGTGAAATGCAAGACCAGTTTGCCGCTCGTTCTCATGCCCGTGCGCATGCCGCCACCGTGGAAGGCCGTTTTAGAGATGAGATTGCGCCTATTGAAGGCCATGATGCCGATGGCTTACTCACCTTGGTGGAAGACGATGAAGTGATTCGTCCAGAAACCACTGTAGAGAGCCTCGCTGGTTTACGCCCCGCCTTTGACCCTGCCAATGGCACAGTAACCGCTGGCTCGTCGTCGGCACTATCGGATGGTGCCTCTGCAATGTTGGTGATGAGTGAAGAAAAGGCCAAAGCCTTGGGGCTGCCTATCCGTGCACGTATCCGTGCCATGGGCGTCGCCGGCTGTGACCCATCCATTATGGGATATGGTCCGGTCCCAGCGACCAAAAAAGCGCTCAAACGTGCGGGCCTAAGCATCGATGACATTGACTTGGTCGAACTGAATGAGGCATTTGCCGCCCAGTCTCTGCCTTGTGTCAAAGATCTTGGCCTGATGGATAAAGTGGATGACAAAGTTAACCTCAACGGTGGTGCAATTGCACTGGGTCACCCGCTAGGCTGTTCCGGCGCACGCATCTCGACCACCTTGCTACATCAAATGGAACGCCAAGATGCTACCTTAGGCTTAGCGACCATGTGCATTGGTCTCGGTCAGGGGATTGCGACAGTGTTCGAACGCGTCTAACCACAATGCGCACTTTCATCAATAAAGAGCGGCTACGTCCGCTCTTTTTTTGGCTTGCGTCATCCCGCACGCAATCGCATAGTGATTGATGTAACGCATGTGGTGGTAACATCATCTGGCCTAGTATGGCCACTCACTGACTTCAACCGGGAGAATGCCATGTTTAACGCGCTTGTCCTTGAACAACACGAAAAGCAAACCCTCGCCAAAATCACCTCACTCGATGATGACCTTCTTCCAGAAGGCAATGTCACCGTCAATGTTGATTTCAGCTCCCTCAATTATAAAGACGGCTTAGCCATTACCGGCAAAGGTAAGATTGTTCGCCAATTCCCCATGGTGCCAGGGATCGACTTTGCCGGCACAGTTGCCGATAGCCAACACCCCGACTATCAACCCGGAGATAAAGTGGTGCTCACTGGTTGGGGCGTCGGTGAAGCACACTGGGGAGGCATGGCAGAGAAAGCGCGTGTTAATGGCGACTGGCTCGTTCCCCTTCCTGAGGGGCTCACTGCGCAACAAGCAATGATGGTAGGCACCGCGGGGTTTACCGCGATGTTATGTGTGCAAGCCTTAATCGATGGTGGCGTCAAACCTGAAGATGGCCCTGTGGTAGTCACCGGAGCCAGTGGCGGCGTTGGCTCTGTCGCGGTCACCTTATTGCATGCGTTGGGCTATCGCGTCAGTGCCGTCACAGGCCGACTTGAAGCCAACCAAGCGTGGCTTAAGCAACTAGGCGCTGACGAAGTGCTACCGCGCGAGTCCTTTAGCGCACCAGGTCGCCCGCTGGACAAGCAACAGTGGGCAGGCGCAATTGATACCGTGGGCAGTCAAATGCTCGCCAATGTCCTTTCACAAATCCAGTACGGTGGCACAGTTGCCGCATGCGGCCTTGCCGGCGGTTTCGATTTACCCGCCACTGTGATGCCGTTTATTTTGCGCAATGTGCGATTGCAAGGTGTCGATTCAGTCTCTTGCCCGAAAGCGCAACGTCAAGCTGCGTGGCAGTCACTGACCAAGCTATTGCCCGCCAGTTACTTTGAACAGGCGTGCCACACCATCGCACTGGCGCAAACCCCAGAGTATGCGGATAAAATTATTCAGGGCGAGGTGAAAGGCCGCGTCGTTATCGAGATCGCTCACCAAGACTAATCCGCGCAAAAAGGCCAATCTTTATTACGGGTTGGCCTTTATTGGCGACGTGCAGACAAAAAAAATCCCGCTCGAAGAGCGGGGAAGCCCAAGAAAACTGGGAGTGAGTGTAGCTGTTGAGTGAGTTAGCCTAGTCAGGCTGCGAGCGTGGCGTTGAGGTCGATAAGGCTTCTACCAATAACCCCAAGGCTGCGGCGCAGATTGCTAGTGTTGCCAAGAGAGTGTGCTCATGACTGTGCGTTAATCCCCAAAAAGCGAGTCCGCTAAGCCCTGTGTAAGCAGCGATACGGTGTCCATAAGCCAAGCTCAATGTGCTCGTTTGTGCTTTTTTCATGATTCCGCCTTTCGTTAACGACTTGTTAAATAATTTACACAACTCATTTACAAGCGCAACCCTGTTTGAATAATTTGTCGCCATAAGTATGATCAGGTCGACACTTTTTGAGGTAAAAACAATGACACTCGCTTTTGACCACGCCGATCTTCAACTTGATGCCTTAGGCCTGCGCTGCCCGGAGCCTGTAATGATGGTACGTAAACGTATCCGTCATATGGACGAGGGACAAACCTTGCTGATTACCGCCGATGATCCCTCAACCACGCGTGATATTCCCAGCTTTTGTCGTTTTATGGATCACACCCTTATCGCAGCCCAAACAGAGAGCGTGCCGTTTCAGTTTTTGATCAAAAAAGGGCTGGCATAACGCCAACCCTTACTCATTCATCATTGTCCTGCGTTAGCTCAGTAGATACCAAGTATCGAGCACAGCCAATGCGGCAAACATCGCCGCCGCGAGCACCCGCACGACAGCAAGCGGGACATGGCGCTGAATTTTATCACCCGCCAGCACCACAGGGACATTGGCTAGCAACATACCAATGGTTGATCCAATCACTACCACCCACAACGCTTCATTAAACTGTGCGCCCAATGCGGTCGTGGCGAGCTGGGTTTTATCGCCAATTTCTGCGACAAAGAACGCACTGAAGCTCGCCCAAAACGCGCTTTTGCCCTGAATACCTTCATCCTCAAGCTTATCCGGGATCAGCATCCATACCGCCATCACGCCAAAACTGATGATCAAAATAATATGCAATACGGTATCGGTCAGAATATCGGCCGCAACCACGCCGAGCCAAGCAGCAATGGCGTGATTGACTAACGTCGCCAATAAAATGGCACTGATAATCACCGCAGGTTTACGAAAACGTGTCGCTAACGCCAGCGATAATAATTGGGTTTTATCCCCGATTTCCGCCAAGGTGACGGTAGAGATAGAAATGGCAAGAACGCTCATGACATTGCTCATCTGGGGCAGGGCTTATTATGATTCAACCACGACAACACACACGCCCCACCCCGGTTCGTGCGATTGTCGTTGGTCTCGTCAAGCCCAGAGCACCTAATGGCAGGCTTGCAATCACCATGAAGATTTTGCTTCAACTATGTTGATGATTGCCCCACTGACTGTGCAGTGGTCGACTACTCCCCAAGACGGCGCTAGTGTACGATTTGAACAATCGCTTGGCAACTTCTATTCCTCTTGCCCCTGCACGGAGAAAATAAGCGCCTCAAAGGCGCACAAAAATCCGCCAGCCCCCTACTGCTTGAGCGCGCTGCGAGTTATAATTGCCAGCTATTTTCTCCATTCATCAACTCGCGCGAACCTGACAATGCATAAATTCGATATCAAAACCTTTCAGGGTATGATCCTCGCGCTGCAGGATTATTGGGCCCAGCAAGGCTGTACCATTGTTCAGCCGCTAGACATGGAAGTGGGTGCAGGTACCTCCCACCCAATGACATGCTTGCGTGCACTTGGTCCAGAGCCCATTGCAGCGGCTTACGTTCAACCTTCTCGTCGTCCTACCGATGGGCGTTATGGCGAGAACCCGAACCGTCTGCAGCACTACTACCAGTTTCAAACCATCCTGAAGCCGTCACCCGATAACATTCAAGAGCTGTATTTAGGCTCGCTGCGAGTGCTGGGAATTGACCCAGAAGTCCACGACATTCGCTTTGTGGAAGATAACTGGGAAAACCCAACGCTTGGCGCTTGGGGCCTCGGCTGGGAAGTCTGGCTGAACGGGATGGAGATCACCCAGTTTACCTACTTCCAGCAAGTCGGCGGATTGGAATGTAAACCGGTCACCGGTGAGATTACCTACGGTATCGAACGTCTAGCGATGTACATTCAAGAAGTCGATTCTGTGTATGATCTGGTTTGGACCGATGGCCCATTTGGCAAAGTCACCTACGGCGATATTTTCCACCAAAACGAAGTGGAGCAATCGACCTACAACTTTGAACACGCTGATGTTGATTTTCTGTTCCGCTACTTTGATCAGTGCGAAGCCGAAAGTACCAAGCTTCTGGATCTCGAGCAGCCGCTCCCGTTGCCTGCTTACGAACAGATCCTAAAAGCCGGTCATGCGTTCAACCTGCTGGATGCGCGTAAAGCCATCTCAGTGACTGAACGTCAACGCTATATTCTGCGCATTCGCACACTGACTAAACGTGTCGCCGAAGCCTACTACGCATCTCGCGAAGCGCTGGGCTTCCCGATGTGCCGACACACCAAATAAGGGAGCATCATGGCAACGCAAAATTTCCTGATTGAGCTCGGCACTGAAGAGCTACCACCCACAGCCTTGCGCACCTTGGCTGAAGCTTTTGCCAGCCAATTCGACGCACAATTGAAAGACGCTGATCTGAGCCACCAAGGCATTACTTGGTACGCCTCCCCACGTCGCTTAGCACTTAAAGTGGCGGCGTTGAGCGATCGCCAGCCAGATAAAGTGGTTGAGAAGCGCGGTCCTGCGGTTAGTGCCGCCTTTGACGCAGATGGCAACCCCACCAAAGCGGCCATGGGTTGGGCGCGCGGTAACGGGATTGACGTGAGCGAGGCCGAGCGCCTAAAAACCGATAAAGGTGAATGGTTGCTGTATCGTCAACACGTACCCGGTCAAGCCATTGACGCCTTACTGCCGGTACTGGCCGATAACGCTCTGAGCAAGCTGCCTATTCCTAAACCCATGCGCTGGGGTGACAAAGACACCCAGTTTATCCGCCCAGTGAAAACCTTGGTGATGCTGTATGGGGACACCTTGATTGAAGGCACCATCCTAGGCGTGGCGTCTGATCGCGTGATTCGAGGTCACCGCTTTATGGGTGAATCTAGCTTAACGCTGGATCATGCTGACCAATACCCAGAGCGCCTTGAGCGTGAAGGTAAAGTCATGGCCGATTATGAAAAGCGTAAGGCGTTGATTATTAAAGATGCCAAAGCAGCGGCTGACGCGGTTGGCGGGATTGCTGAGCTTGATGAAGACTTGGTTGAAGAAGTCACCTCACTGGTGGAATGGCCAGTGGTACTGACGGCCTCTTTCGAAGACAAGTTCCTTAAGGTGCCATCAGAAGCGCTGGTGTACACCATGAAAGGCGACCAAAAGTACTTCCCGGTTTATGACGCTAACGGCGAGCTACTGCCCAAGTTCATCTTCGTGTCGAACATTGAATCGAAAGATCCGGCGCAGGTTATCTCAGGGAATGAAAAAGTCGTGCGTCCTCGCCTCGCGGATGCGGAGTTCTTCTTTGATACTGACCGCAAGCGCCCATTGATTGATCGCCTGCCAGAGCTTGATAGCGCGGTATTCCAAAAGCAATTAGGTACCATCAAAGATAAAACCGATCGCATTACTGCACTCGCAGGACAGATTGCAGAGCGTATCGGCGCCGACAAGTCACACACTGAGCGCGCGGGCCAACTGGCTAAGTGCGATCTCATGACCTCGATGGTGTTTGAGTTCACCGAAACCCAAGGCGTGATGGGCATGCACTATGCGCGTCATGATGGCGAGCCTGAAGCCGTAGCGCTGGCACTGAATGAGCAATACTGGCCGCGCTTCGCCGGTGATAAGCTACCTACCACACCGGTCTCCTCAGCACTCGCGATGGCTGACAAAATGGATACCATCGTGGGCATCTTTGGTATTGGTCAAGCACCGAAAGGGAGCGACCCCTTCGCCCTGCGTCGGGCCGCGTTAGGCGTTCTACGTATTATCGTCGAGAACGGCGGCTATCAGCTTGATCTTGTCGACCTCATCCGTGATGCCAAAGCTCAGTACGATGACCGTCTGACTCACAAAGAGGTAGAGGCGGATGTCCTCGACTTTATGCTAGGTCGTTTCCGCGCTTGGTACCAAGATATGGGCTATAGCGTTGATATCATCCAAGCCGTGTTAGCACGTCGACCAACCAAGCCTGCTGACTTTGACAGCCGCGTGAAAGCGGTGTCGCACTTCCGCAGTCTTGAAGAAGCCGAAGCACTTGCCGCGGCCAACAAGCGTGTAGGCAATATCTTGGCCAAGTATGACGGCGAGCTCCCTAGCAGCGTCAATACTAGCTTGCTACAAGAAGACGCTGAAAAAGCATTGGCGGACGTGGTCGCAGAGAAAGTCGCTGCGGTTAAACCTTTATTTGATGACAGCGATTATCAAGGCGCTTTGACCGAGCTGGCGCAATTGCGTACACCGGTTGATACCTTCTTTGATAACGTGATGGTTATGGCAGATGATCCTGCACTGAAAGCCAACCGCTTGGCGATGCTTCACCTTATCCGTGAGCAGTTCCTCAACGTGGCAGATATTTCTGTTCTACAGAAGTAATTATCAGCAACACACGACTCAGCCCCGCTATGACGCGGGGCTTTTTTTGGGTGTTGATACGCGGACGCCCCTCTTCGCTACCAATTCTCATCTACCTTGCTATCAGCTCTCAGCCTCGTTGGCTACCCAATTTAATGACGCTAATCACCCTGTTTGTCGAGCCAAGCCGAGTTGGTTTCACGTGGAACACTTGGATTTCTACACCTCTAAGCGACTTTCGCCCTAGTGTGTACCGATAGCGTAACAACCCCGTCAACCATACCCTTTAATGACGAGACGATAACAAACTTACCATGCTTTCTTTTACACAATAGATTGTTGTATGTTGATTGCAGCTTAACCACAACATCGATACAGATATTTAAAGGTAGTAATCATGGAAGTCACTCACTTTGGAGAGAAGTTCGCAAATCACTCGGGCATCACACAGTTAATGGACGATCTTAATGACGGCTTACGTAATCCAGACGCCATTATGTTGGGGGGCGGCAACCCCGCTGCGATCCCGGAAATGCTCGACTACTTTAAGACGCTAAGCCAATCAATGCTCGACGACGGTAGTCTCGTTCACGCCATGGCAAACTACGATGGTCCACAAGGAAAATCGGCATTACTGAATGCCCTCGCCGAGCTGCTGAATAAGACTTATGGCTGGCAGCTGTCAAGCAAAAACATCATGCTGACCAATGGCAGCCAAAGTGCATTCTTTTATCTGTTTAACCTATTAGCGGGGCGCTATGCCGATGGCAGCCACAAAAAAATATTGCTACCCCTCGCCCCCGAGTATATCGGCTATGGTGACGCCGGTATCAACGACGATATCTTTGTTAGCTATCAACCTGAGATTGAATTATTGGATAACCGCCAATTTAAATACCATGTCGACTTCAGCCGCCTGAAGATTGATGGGAGCATTGGTGCCATCTGTGCCTCCCGCCCGACTAACCCAACCGGGAATGTGCTAACCGATAACGAAATCCGACAACTGGACCAACTCGCGCGCGACCACAATATTCCACTGATCATCGATAACGCTTATGGCACGCCCTTCCCGGATATTATTTTTGAAGACGTTGCACCGTTCTGGAATGACAACACCATACTCTGCTCGAGCCTCAGTAAGCTAGGTTTGCCTGGTGTGCGTTGCGGGATTGTGATTGCCAATGAAACGGTGATCAATGCGATGTCCAACATCAATGGTATCGTCAGCCTGTCGCCAAACAGTATGGGGCCAGCAATGGCACTAGCAATGATAGAACGCGGTGATCTATTACGCTTAAGCAAAGACGTCGTTCGTCCTTTCTACCAGCAAAAGTCACAGCGCACATTAAAGATGGTGCTTGAGACCATTAATGATGAGCGAGTTCGTGTTCATAAGCCAGAAGGAGCTATCTTCCTGTGGCTCTGGTTTAACGAGCTCCCAATCTCTACCCAAGAGTTATATAAACGCTTAAAAGCTCGCGGTGTACTGGTTGTCCCCGGAGAATATTTCTTTATTGGTGTCGATCACGAAGGCTGGGATCATGCTAAGCAATGCATACGCATGAACTATGTCCAAGAGGATGATGCTATGCAACAAGGTATAAAAGTGATTGCTGAAGAAGTCGCGCGCGCCTACGACGAAGGATAAGTTTTGGTTTCACGTGGAACACAAGTACATACATGTTCCACGTGAAACCTGTCATTAAACCTCTGGCAACGAGAAAATGCGCCATAACATTTTCCTTCTCGCTTCTATCTAACCAGACCTTCTTCTGCTGACCGACTACTTTCTCCTTTCATCAGCTTAAGCCTTAATCATCGGTCGCTTGATCTAACTATCGAACCATTCTGCACCCCATATTTCTAAACGGGGTAATACGGCGCAGTGCGAACAATCATGTGGTTTGGTTCGGCTTGGCTTGGATCGTTCTATTAAGACAATCCAAATGTTCCACGTGAAACCTATCGGCTCCAATCTGTGCGAATCTTATTCAAGTCCACGAGCCTACGGAGATTCTTTTCGGCCAGGCTACAATCGTGGGTTCAACCTTCACCTTCATTCGCTAGGGCTATTCACCAACAGCGGCGAGTGAAAAGAACGTGTCTATAATGAGAAGGATTGAAGCCGGCTAGTGAATCTGAACATCACGATTTGCTATCCACAAAAAAGGGCAGCGGTGCTGCCCTCTCCTTTTTCGTATCGTTATGGCCGACACTTACTCAACGTTTTCGAGTAAACGGCTACCGATTTCGATACGACGAGGTTTCTCCTCTTCAGGCACCTCACGCACCAAATCAATATGAAGCATACCGTTTTCCATTTCCGCCCCCGTCACTTTAATATGATCGTCGAGGTGGAACTTGCGTTCGAAGTCACGCTCAGCAATGCCCTGATACAAGAACTTCGTATCTTGATTACGGCTGGCTTTTTTACCCGCAACCGTTAGGCTGTTCTTTTGTTGGGTAATGTCTACTTCGTCTTGGCTAAAGCCTGCTACCGCCATTGTGATTCGGTATTGGTTCTCTTTGCCTTGCTCAATATTGTAAGGAGGAAAACCACCTGCATTTGACGCATTCGTGTTTTCAACCAAATCAAACAAACGGTCAAAGCCAATCGCGGTACGATAGAGTGGAGAGAAATCAAAGTTACGCATAATCTTATCCTTCCTATGAAGCAATAAAATGTTATCTACGGCTTTCCAACCTGGACAAGCCCCCGGCGACCCAATGGCATCGCCTCATTACTGTATATAGGGTTGGGTAATTTGATTTCAAGCCTCATCGAACGATTTTTATCATCGCCAGACGTGTTACCGTTTTATCTACCCATACGGGTACGTTCAAATACCTCTGACCGCTTTAATAAACTACGGCTCTGGATGATGACATACCGCTTCAATGTTATTGCCGTCTGGGTCAATAAGAAATGCCCCAAAGTAATGGTTGTGATACATAGGCCTCAGACCTGGCTTACCATTATCGATTCCCCCAGCCTCCATTCCAGCATCGTAAAACGCCTCCACTGTCGCTCTTGTTGGTGATGAAAATGCTATATGACGAGGGGTATAGGGAGTCTGGGTTTCTATCACCCAAAAGATGGGCCGATCGCTTGGTCCAAAAGCACACATTCGCTGGGTCGGAAAATCAGTATTCCATTCTGCAACAAACTCCATTTGGATCGCATAGCCGAGCGGTTCAAACACCGAACGATAGAACTCTTTAGTTGCCGAGAAGTTCGTTGCGTAGGTACTTAGATGGTCAATCATAATTGCTCCTTATTGGAATAGCGATATGCTTAATCAAGCGGCGCAACGCGCACGAGATGCCCATCAGGGTCTTGAATCACGAATGTTCGACCAAACACATCATCGTAAGGAGCTTGCACAACATTGATGGTTAGGTTGTTCGACCATTGGTCAAAAACGGCATCAACGTCATCATTGGTAGGCACCATAATGCCAATTTCACTCAGTCGTGTCATCGAGGGTGAGGGCTGCTCGCCGCCTGTCCACAACGCGAATAAGGCATCTCCCTGCTCAGAGGCAGAAAACGCCACATACCTGGGACTGGTAAAGACAGGATCACATTGAAACAGTTGCTGATAGAAACCCACAGAACGGTCAATATCAGAAACATAAACCAATTGCAGATTAGCACGCGTTTTTATAGACATCAGGCTTCCTATCACTTTGTCGTTAAGGGAATGATAAGTGTACTCGCGCTAGATGTACTGTATATAAAAACAGTTATGCATTGCGATTTGTCTCGCAAAGAGATATGAAAAAGGCCAGCAATGCTGGCCTTAACTGTTGATAAATAGTTGATTTATCAGTTATACATCGAGGTTTTCTACTTTGAGCGCATTATTTTCGATAAACGCACGACGTGGCTCAACTTGATCACCCATCAAGGTGGTAAACAACTCATCCGCGGCAACCGCATCCTGAATCGTCACCTGCATCATGCGGCGACCTTCAGGATCCATAGTGGTTTCCCAAAGCTGCTCTGGGTTCATCTCTCCCAAACCTTTATAGCGCTGACGAGACACACCACGGGTTGACTCTTTGATTAACCAGTTGAGTGTTTGCTCAAAGCTCTCTACCGATTGCGTACGTTCACCGCGCTTAACATACGCCCCTTCATCCAAGAGATCATTCAAGGTTTCTGACAAGCTAGCGATTCGGCCGTACTCTTTCGAGTTCAGGAAGTCATAACTCACCAAGTACTTGTAATCAACACCGTGCGTCCGCACCACCAGCTCAGGCACCCATACTTGATGCTCTTCATCGAGTCGACATGATGCCTGGTACTGGCTTTCACCCGTTGATTTGCGATTCAAGATCCCAACAATGTTCTCTACCCATTGCTTCGCCGCCCATTCGTCCCGTAGGTCGTCGACTGACAAGCGAGGTTGGTAAAGTAACTCATTAAGCAGCGCCGCGGGATAGCGACGCTTCATGCGCTGAATCAGCTTGAGCACACCGTTGTACTCTTTCACCAATTTCTCGAGTGATTCGCCGTGCATCGCTGGCGCATCTGGGTTCACGAACAATGACGCGTTCTCCAATGCCAATGCCACCTGATACTGCTCCATCGCCTCATCATCTTTGATGTATTGCTCTTGCTTGCCCTTTTTCACTTTATAAAGTGGCGGTTGAGCAATATAGATGTAGCCCCGTTCAATCAACTCTGGCATTTGGCGATAGAAGAAGGTCAATAGCAAGGTACGAATGTGTGAACCGTCGACGTCCGCATCGGTCATGATAATGATGCTGTGATAACGCAGCTTATCCGGATCGTACTCTTCTCGGCCAATGCCGCATCCCATCGCCGTGATCAACGTTGCCACCTCTTGTGACGATAGCATTTTATCGAAGCGGGCTTTTTCTACGTTGAGGATCTTACCTTTCAAAGGCAAGATGGCCTGGTTCTTACGATTACGCCCTTGCTTGGCTGACCCACCTGCCGAGTCACCCTCCACAATGTAGAGCTCAGAAAGCGCTGGATCTTTTTCCTGGCAATCAGCAAGCTTGCCGGGAAGACCAGCTAAATCCAACGCGCCTTTACGGCGAGTCATTTCACGTGCTTTACGTGCCGCATCACGCGCACGGGCAGCGTCAATGATCTTGGTACACACTACTTTCGCATCGGCAGGGTGCTCAATAAGAAAGTCTGATAAGTGGCTGCTCATGGCGGACTCAACCGCCGATTTCACTTCCGATGACACCAGCTTGTCTTTGGTCTGGCTTGAGAACTTAGGATCGGGTACTTTCACTGAAACCACTGCGGTCAAGCCTTCTCGGGCATCATCGCCAGATGTCGCCGCTTTGGCTTTTTTGGAGTAGCCTTCTTTGTCCATAAAGCTGTTGAGCGTACGTGTCAATGCCGCGCGGAAACCCGCAAGGTGAGTACCACCATCGCGCTGGGGAATATTGTTGGTAAAGCAATAGATATTTTCTTGATAGCCATCGTTCCACTGCATCGCCACTTCAACGCTCACTCCGTCTTCACGGGTATGTTCAAAGTGGAAGACTGATGGGTGGATGGAGGTTTTCTTATTGTTGAGGTGTTCAACAAACGCGCGGATACCGCCTTCGTATTTAAAGTGATCCGCTTTGTCTTCTTCGCGCTCGTCAATCAGCTTGATGGAGACACCCGAATTAAGAAAAGACAACTCACGCAAGCGCTTGGCAAGCACGTCATAATTAAAGTTGATATCAGAGAACGTCTCTTCGCTTGGCCAAAAACGAATACGGGTACCCGTTTGGTCGGTCTCACCCATTTCAGCCAGCGGCCCTAGAGGCTCGCCGTGGGCAAAGTTAAGCTGGTGAACATGACCATTACGCCAAATGGTCAGTTCCAATTTCTCTGACAAGGCGTTAACCACAGAGACCCCAACACCGTGGAGACCACCGGAGACTTTATAGGAGTTATCATCAAATTTACCGCCGGCGTGGAGGACGGTCATGATAACTTGCGCGGCTGAGACGCCTTCTTCTTCATGAATATCTACAGGGATGCCACGGCCATCATCACGCACTGATACCGAGCCATCTTCGTGGATTGTCGCCACGATATCATTACAATGTCCGGCCAGTGCTTCATCGATCGAGTTATCGACCACCTCAAACACCATGTGGTGTAGGCCGGTACCGTCGTCGGTATCGCCGATATACATTCCCGGACGCTTACGCACGGCATCCAAGCCCTTCAGTACCTTGATACTCGATGAATCGTATTCGTTGGACATTGAGTTACTCTCGCTTATTTATCCTGCGTTAATTTTGCCATGTTCCACATGAAACATCTTACTATTTTCGTCGCAAATTTCCGCGACTTGATCGGCACTAATGGCGCTAACAAAAACCTGAGCCCCAATGCGGGTCAACTCACTGGCCAATAGTGCTCGCCGGCGACTGTCTAATTCGGAGGCAAAGTCATCGATTAAGTAGATACAAGCGATACCTTGCTCCTCGCTATACAACTGGCCTTGTGCAAGCCGAAGTGCACATACCATTAATTTTAACTGTCCGCGCGATAGCACATCATCGACTGGCGTACCTGCCACCTTGATGCGCAAATCGGCTTTATGCGGCCCTGATACCGTGTATCCCATTTGCTGGTCGCGCTCAAAGTTCGCCGCCAACAATGCCTGATAGTCTGCGCCTCGCTCCCATCCTTGGTAAAAACGAAACTGGATGGAAAACTCGGGAAGAAATGCTTGGCATAATGCGGTCGCTCGCGCGGCAACCGCATCAACGTAAGCCTGACGCCATGCGCTGATTTGTTCGGCAAGGCGTGCTAGTTCCGTATCCCATACTTGGATATCGCCATAGTGGCGCGCTGTTTTCAACGCGGCGTTGCGTTGCTTCGTTAGGCGCTTCACTCGTGTCCAAGCTTCAAAAAAACCTGGCTCAGAATGAAACACCCCCCAATCGATAAACGCACGACGAAACTTGGGCCCATCGGTTAATAACTCAAAACCTTCAGGGGTGATCAATTGCAATGGCAGCACTTTGGCCAGGGCCACCAGCTTTTGCCCTTTTTCTTGACCGATTTTAACATCTGCACTGCCGTCTCGGCGCTTTTGAATGCCGACCGGAAGCAAGATCCCATCTTGCGTTTTTACTCGACCATGTACTGTAAGATTGGGTTGCTGATGACGAATCACTCGGCTGTTAAGCGCGCTGCGAAAGGAGCGCCCATGACCGAGAAAGTGGATGGCTTCCAATACACTGGTTTTACCACTGCCATTGGGGCCAATTAAAAAGTTAAAGCCTGACGACAACTCAATATCGCAGGCTTCAATATTTCGAAAGTCGTGGACGACCAGTCGTGATAGCGCCATAACCTAGAGGCGAATTGGCATCACAACATACATGGCGTCTTCGCGATCGCAGTCCTCAATCAAGGTACTGCCCACCGCGTCTGTCATCGAAAAACGCACCTTGTCACAACGTAAAACATTGAGCACATCGAGCACGTAACTGACATTAAAACCGATTTCGATTGGCTCACCTTGATAGTCGACTTCCAAAAACTCTTCCGCTTCTTCTTGCTCAGGGTTGTTGGCGGAGATACGCAGCTCGCTACCTTCAATATTCATTCGCACGCCGCGAAATTTCTCGTTCGATAATACCGCGGCTAATGACAATGCTTGCTTGAGCTCAGCACAGTCGACCTCAAGCGTTCGGGAAGTGGATTGTGGCAACACACGCCGATAATCAGGAAAGCGTCCATCAACCAATTTAGAGGTAAAGGTCACATTGCCCACCACCGCACGAATATTAGACGCGCCAATTTGGATATTCACCGGGTGCTCGCTATCATCGAGCAAACGCGCCAACTCACTGACGCCTTTACGTGGCACAATCACTTGTTGTGCGGGCAACGCCTCTTCCATGGATAAATGACACACCGCCATCCGGTGGCCGTCCGTCCCAACGGTGCGCAGCGTATGCCCATCGGTTTCGAATAAGAGTCCATTGAGATAATAGCGTACATCTTGGTTCGCCATCGAAAACTGCGTGGCGTCAATCAGATGACCCAGCTTGCTTTGCGGTACTTGTAAGCTCACTTCGGCATGCCAGTCTTCGATGTTGGGATAATCTGAAGCCGGTAAGGTCGATAATGTAAAGCGGCTTCGTCCCGCTCGCACCACCACGCGGTCACCTTCTTGCGCCACAGTGATACGAGCTTCGCTATGTAAGCCTTTGATGATATCCATAAACTTACGCGAAGGCACAGTGATCGCCCCATCAAGATACTCACCGTCCAGCGGTGCGGTGGCATTGAGCTCGACCTCCATATCGGTCGCCGTCAGCTTGAGTTGCTGCTCCGCCACTTCAATCAATAGGTTACTTAAAATCGGCAAGGTACTACGCCCGCCAAGTGCCCCAGAAACTTGCTGAAGCGGTTGAAGTAATTGCTCACGCGTAAGAGTAAATTTCATAATTAGGACGACAACGTTCGAATCAGGTTAGAGTAGTCTTCTTTAATATCGTGACTTTCTTCACGCAGCTGCTCAATCTTACGACAAGCATGCAATACGGTGGTATGGTCACGACCGCCAAATGCATCACCAATTTCCGGTAAGCTGTGGTTGGTCAGCTCTTTTGCTAGCGCCATCGCCATCTGGCGGGGTCGCGCCACTGAGCGAGACCGACGCTTAGACAACAAGTCTGCCATCTTGATTTTATAATATTCAGCCACGGTTTTCTGGATATTATCAATGGTGACCAACTTTTCTTGCAAGGCGAGCAAATCCCGCAACGCTTCTCGGACGAAATCGATGGTGATCGCACGGCCTGTAAAGTTGGCATTGGCGATCACGCGGTTAAGCGCCCCTTCAAGTTCACGCACGTTAGAACGCAGTCTTTTCGCGATAAAAAAGGCCACTTCATCAGGCAAACGAATGGCATGGTCTTCCGCTTTTTTCATTAAAATCGCCACCCGGGTTTCCAGCTCTGGCGGCTCAATCGCGACGGTCAGCCCCCAGCCAAACCGCGATTTTAAGCGGTCCTCGACCCCGTTGATCTCTTTGGGATAGCGGTCGGAGGTGAGAATGATTTGCTGGTTACCCTCAAGCAACGCATTAAAGGTATGGAAGAATTCTTCTTGCGAGCGCTCTTTGTTGGCAAAGAATTGGATATCATCAATCAATAGCGCATCGACACTGCGGTAATAACGCTTAAACTCTTCGATAGCATTATTTTGCAGCGCTTTCACCATATCTTGCACAAAGCGCTCTGAGTGCATGTACACCACGCGCGCATCCGCTTTGCGATCAGAAATGGCATTACCCACCGCATGCAACAAGTGCGTTTTACCTAAGCCCGTTCCGCCATAAAGAAAAAGGGGATTATAGGCCGCCCCCGGGTTATCCGACACCTGACGCGCGGCTGCCAAGGCTAACTGGTTCGATTTACCCTCAACAAAGTTATTGAACTTGTGTTTGGGGTTGACGTTGGAGCGATGATTAACATCCGATTGCACCGGTGAGGGAGCAGGCTCCCACACTCGTCCTTGCGGCGGCGCTGGCGCCGCTTGTTGCGGAGCGGGCGCAGCAGCAGGCCCGGCAGGGGCAGCTTGTGGCGTTGCGGCAACCGGTTTGCTCCCCACCTCAAAGCGCAGCATGGGTACGTCGACACCACAAAACTCGTTCAGTAATTGATTAATTTGATGCAGATACTTATCTCGCACCCAATCAAGCACAAAACGGTTTGGGGCAAAGAGGGTCAACGTATTGTCATTGAGCTCGGCTTGAAGTGGCCGTACCCACATACTGAATTCTGTCGCAGGTAAATCATCTTGAAGACGTTCAAGACACTGCAACCAAAGCGATGATGACACGTTTGACTCCACGCAGTTGTACCGAAAAGAGAAAGGCCACAATGGTACTCCTGTCGCGCCCAGATCGCTACCCACAAGATCCCGAAATCAGTGAATAAGATCCGAGTTATTCACATAGATCCCACAGAAATACGTGAGATCGCCACAGCAAACCCATGTTTTACTCACAAGAATAGGATCAGATTGGCCAATGATCCTGTTCTTTCCTTGTGCATAATTTTGATCAATGTGGGGTTTATCCCAGGAATTACACGACAACTTCGGTGAATAAGTTATTACTCATAACAAGAAGGTATTTCTCGCCTGCCACTGCCACCCTCTATATTACGCACCTTATCAATATCGATGTGGTTACTACGGAGCTTTTCATGACTAAATGGTTCATCAACGCCCTGCTCAGCGTGAGCATGATTCTCACTGCCCCCGCCTTTGCTTCTGAAACAGTAAAAGTGGGCATGTCTGGCCGCTACTTTCCGTTTACGTTTGTTAAACAAGACCAGCTACAAGGTTTCGAAGTCGATTTGTGGGATGAGATTGGCGAGCGCAACGACTACGATGTGGAGTATGTCACCGCTAACTTCTCAGGACTGTTTGGTCTGTTACAAACCGGCCGTATCGACACCATTTCAAACCAAATCACCATCACCGATGAGCGCCAAGCGAAATATCTATTCACTGACCCGTATGTGGTGGACGGCGCACAAATCACGGTTCGTAAAGGCAATGATGCCATTAACTCGGTCGCCGATCTGAAGGGCAAAACCGTGGCCGTTAACTTAGGCTCGAACTTTGAACAACTGCTGCGTGAACACCCAGCCGCTGATGACATCAACATCAAAACCTACGAAACCGGGATTGAACACG
This sequence comes from Salinivibrio sp. KP-1, assembly GCF_000968645.1. NCBI lineage: Bacteria > Pseudomonadati > Pseudomonadota > Gammaproteobacteria > Vibrionales > Vibrionaceae > Salinivibrio > Salinivibrio sp. KP-1. The sequence goes on from NZ_LAQR01000037.1 coordinate 23,967, forward strand.
ATGTGGCCTTGGGTCGTGCTGATGCCTTTATTATGGATCGCCTCTCCGCGCTACAATTGATCAAAGAGTCAGGTCTGCCCCTACAATTAGCTGGACAACCTTTTGAAACCATTGCTAATGCATGGCCGTTTGTCGACTCAGAGCGTGGTCAACGCTTACGTGATGAAGTCAATGCTGCGCTAAACGCGATGCGTGAGGACGGCACCTTGGCGGATATCTCAACCAAATGGTTCGGTGGCGATATCACTAAAAAGTAAGTGTTTACTTTCATTTAATAAGCCCGCGCAGGCGGGCTTTTTTGTTTAAAGGTCAATCATGGCGTTCGATTTTGATTACATGGCCTCCTTGTTTCCCCTGCTGCTGCGTTATTTGGGGATCACCATGGAGATGGCTGTACTGGGCCTCATCTTCGCCCTCGCCTTGGCAGTGGCGATAGCCTTGATTCGCGTGTTTCGCATCCCTGGGCTCAATGGTATTGCACAGATCTTTATTAGCTTCTTCCGTGGCACCCCGCTATTGGTGCAACTGTTTCTACTTTATTACGGTCTCCCTCAGGTCATCCCCGCCTTAGTAGGAATGGAAGCCTTTACCGCCGCAGTGATCGGAATTAGTCTGCATTTTTCTGCGTATATGGCCGAGTCAATCCGCGCCGCCATTACCGGGGTGGATCGCAGCCAGATGGAAGCCAGTCTGGCGGTGGGCATGACCACCCGCCAAGCGATGCAACGCATCATCTTGCCGCAAGCGGTGCGTATTGCCCTGCCATCGTTGATGAACTACTTCATTGATATGATTAAAGCCACGTCACTCGCCTTTACGCTCGGGGTCGCGGAAATCATGGCACAAGCGCAAATGGAAGCGTCATCCAGCTTCAAGTTCTTTGAAGCTTACTTAGCGGTGGCACTCATCTATTGGGCCGTGGTTGTGGCATTAACGCGTGTTCAGTATTGGGCAGAGGCACACCTTAATAAGGCGTATCAACGATGATAAAGATAGAAAAGCTAAAAAAAATCTATCAAGGCGTTGCGGTGCTCGACGGCATCGACCTCACTATCGACCGAGGCGAAATAGTTTGCATTATTGGTCCTAGCGGCACCGGTAAATCGACCTTATTGCGTTGCATTAATTTTCTCGAGCGTGCCGAGCAAGGGATCATCGAAATCGGGGAGCAACGCGTTGATAGCGGCAATATGGCCACCCGTAAGCAGGATATTCTGGCGTTGCGGCGTCAAACTGGCTTTGTTTTCCAAAATTATGCGTTATTTGCTCACCTCAATGCCCGTGACAACATTGCCGAAGGGCTGCGCACCGTTAAAGGATGGGCGAAAGACAAAGCCCGTGAGCGTGCCCAGCAAATTCTCGATGATATTGGGCTTGGCGATAAAGGGGATCATTACCCGGCCTCTTTATCGGGTGGACAACAGCAACGGGTTGGCATCGGCCGGGCGATGGCGCTGGAGGCTGAGCTGCTGCTGTTTGATGAGCCCACATCAGCCCTCGATCCAGAGTGGGTTGGCGAAGTGTTGGCGTTGATGAAAAAGCTCGCCACTCGCCACCAAACCATGCTGGTGGTCACCCATGAAATGCAGTTCGCTCGCGATGTGGCGGATCGGGTGGTATTTATGAACGACGGCCATATTATTGCCCAAGGGACACCGGATTGGTTATTTAACCAATGCGACGATCCCCGTTTGCATAAGTTTTTGAATCAAGTCGGGATCATCCCCTAGTCAACGATCGCTTGGGGATCGATCCTTGCGATCTGTGCCCAAGTGCTTATAATTCACCGCCCGGAGTGGCGTCGGTTAGTGATTGACTAATCGTTAGTCAATGGCTACAATCCGCCCTCTTTGTTGAGAGGCGTCGGAGTCAAGCCTAGTGCTACCCTCCCACGTCGGGTTAACAAACCTAACACTGATCAGTAATAAAGGTAGAAACCATGAAACGCACTTTTCAACCTTCAGTTCTAAAGCGTAAGCGCACTCACGGTTTCCGTGCGCGCATGGCGACTAAGAACGGCCGTAAGGTCATTGCCGCTCGCCGTGCGAAAGGCCGCAAGCAGCTTTCTAAATAATCCGCAGTGATTTGTGAATAAGCTCGCTTATCCTCGGGAGTTACGTCTGCTAACTCCCGAACATTTCAGTGCCGTCTTCCAGCAACCGCATCGCGCCGGTTCGCCGCACTTAACTATACTCGCCAGAAACAACCCACTCGGCCATCCACGTCTCGGTCAAGCTGTACCGAAAAAGCAAATCAAACTTGCTGTTGATCGCAACCGCTTTAAACGTGTGGTCCGCGAAAGCTTTCGTTTACGTCAACATCAACTGCCGGCGAAAGACTTTGTGGTGATCGCGAAAAAAAGTGCTAACAACCTAAGCAATCAAGCGCTGCGAGACGAATTGGACAAGTTATGGCAACGTTTGTCGCGACCGCCGCGCAAAAAGCGCTCATCGCGCTGATTCGGGGATACCAACTGGTTATAAGTCCACTTATTGGACCACGATGCCGGTTTACACCAACCTGCTCTCACTACGCCATCATGGCGATTCAATCCCATGGTGTGATAAAAGGGTGTTGGTTGGCAGGCAAACGTCTATTAAAATGCCACCCTTTGAATGATGGCGGTTACGATCCTGTGCCGCCTTGCGACCACCATAACAGAGACAATTAACAATGGATTCCCAACGCAATATCCTGTTGATTGCCCTATTGTTCGTTTCTTTCATGCTTTACATGGAATGGAACAAACCAGACTCCCCGCAACCGCAGGGACAGGGCGTTGAGCAGCAGCAAACCACTCACAGTGACGTGCCAAGCAGCAATGACGGTGATACCACGTCTCTTGATGCACAGCCTGTCTCTGACAAGCTTGTCACCATCAACACTGACGTTTTAACACTGAAAATTGATACGCAAGGCGGTGATGTTGTCCATGCCGAGCTCCCGCAATATGATGCGGAGCTGGATTCTGACAACGCCTTCACGCTGTTGCACAGCAAACCTGATCATACCTTTGTGGCACAAAGCGGCTTAATTGGTGCCAACGGCATCGATACGGCAGAGGGACGCGCACAATACCAGGTGACGCAAAACAACTTCTCGCTCTCGGACGATCAAGACACCCTACGGGTGCCAATGACGGTTGAGAAAGATGGCATTACCTACACCAAAACCTTCGTGTTTGAGCGTGGTAGCTATGCGGTAGATGTTGAACACACTATCAACAACCAAACCGACAACAACGCCAGTGTCACTATGTACACCCAGCTTAAGCAAAACTTGCTGGACGATGGCGGCAGTTTGACCATGCCGACTTATCGCGGTGGCGCCTACTCCACCGACGACAAGCGTTACGAAAAGTACAGCTTTGATGATATGCAAAGCAAAAACCTGAACGTGACGTTTGACCAAGGTTGGGCCGCGATGATCCAGCACTACTTTGCTACCGCGTGGATCCCACGGGCGGACAATAATGTGCTGAGCACCCGTACCACGGCTCAATACGGTTATATCCAAACCAAGACCCGCGATACCATTGCCGCTGGCACCAGCAAGACGCTGACAGCAACCTTATGGGTCGGTCCGAAACTGCAAGAACAAATGGCCGCGGTGGCACCAAGCCTGGATTTGGTGGTCGACTACGGCTGGCTATGGTTTATCGCTAAACCGCTGCACTGGTTGCTCTCCACCATTCAAACCTTTGTGGGGAACTGGGGTCTGGCCATCATCATGCTAACCTTCATCGTGCGTGGCGCCATGTACCCGCTCACTAAAGCGCAGTACACCTCGATGGCGAAAATGCGCATGCTGCAGCCTAAACTGCAAGAAATGAAAGAGCGTATCGGTGACGATCGTCAACGCATGAGCCAAGAGATGATGGAGCTCTATAAGCGTGAGAAGGTCAATCCGCTTGGCGGCTGTCTGCCATTGGTTCTGCAAATGCCGATCTTTATTGCCTTGTACTGGGCACTGATGGAGTCGGTAGAATTGCGCCATGCGCCATTCTTTGGCTGGATTCAAGACTTGTCGGCACAAGACCCATACTATGTGCTGCCGCTGTTGATGGGTGCATCCATGTTCTTGATTCAGAAGATGAGCCCCACCACGGTCACCGATCCGATGCAGCAGAAGATCATGACCTTTATGCCTGTGGTCTTTACGTTCTTCTTCTTGTTCTTCCCATCCGGTCTGGTTCTATACTGGCTGGTATCGAACGTGGTCACGCTTATCCAACAGACACTGATTTACAAGTCGTTGGAGAAAAAAGGCCTGCATTCACGCTCGTAACTCAGGCCGCGTCACGTAATAATAAAAAGGCGACCCGGTGGTCGCCTTTTTTGTCGTTTATGGCCTAAAGGCCTGTAATTCAAATAAAGAGTGTGCACTATGGCTCAAACCGACACTATCGTGGCACAAGCCACTGCAACTGGCCGCGGCGGCGTAGGGATTGTCCGCGTGTCTGGCCCGCTCGCCCATGAGATTGGTACAAAAATGACGGGACGTGATCTGGCGCCTCGTCGTGCAGATTATTTGCCCTTTCTCGACCAAGAGGGTCAACCTATCGATCAGGGCATTGCTTTATTCTTTAAAGGCCCTCATTCGTTCACAGGCGAGGATGTGCTTGAACTGCAAGGCCATGGTGGCCCAGTGATCATGGACATGCTTATTCAGCGCATCAGTGCCTTTTCTGGGGTGCGTGCCGCACGACCCGGAGAGTTCTCCGAACGCGCGTTTTTAAACGACAAACTGGATTTAGCCCAAGCTGAAGCCATTGCCGACTTGATTGATGCCAGCTCCGAGCAGGCCGCCCGCTCGGCCTTGCAATCGCTGCAAGGCGCCTTCTCTAGTCAGGTGAATGCGCTGGTGGAAAAAGTGATTCACCTGCGTATTTACGTTGAAGCCGCAATTGACTTTCCCGATGAAGAAATCGACTTTCTCTCTGATGGCAAAGTCGCCAGCGATCTCACGCAGATTATCGAGCACCTCGCCACACTGCGCAAAGAAGCCAACCAAGGGGCGATTATGCGTGAGGGAATGAAAGTGGTGATCGCAGGCCGCCCCAACGCCGGAAAATCAAGCTTATTAAACGCCTTATCAGGGAAAGATAGCGCGATTGTCACGGATATCGCCGGTACGACTCGAGATGTCTTGCGTGAGCACATTCATATTGACGGTATGCCTTTACACATTATTGATACGGCAGGGCTACGCGATACCGCTGATGAGGTCGAACGTATTGGTGTCGAGCGGGCATGGGATGAAATTGAGCAAGCCGATCGCGTTTTATTTATGGTCGATGGCACCACTACCGACGCCACTCATCCTGCGGAAATTTGGCCAGACTTTGTTTCACGTTTACCTAAAGCGATGGGCATGACAGTGATCCGCAACAAAGTCGATATGACCGGCGAGCCAATGGGACACGATAGTAACCATGATCCCGCACTCATCCGCTTAAGTGCCAAAACGGGCGAAGGCATGGACGCATTACGTCAGCACCTCAAAGCCTGTATGGGCTACGCCGGCGGCAGTGAAGGCGGATTTATGGCGCGTCGCCGTCACCTCGACGCGCTTGCTAATGCCGCACATCACTTGGACATCGGTCAGGCGCAACTAGAAGGTTATATGGCCGGCGAGATTTTAGCAGAAGAATTACGCCTCACTCAGCAACACCTCAATACCATCACCGGTGAGTTCAGTGCCGATGATTTGCTGGGGAAAATTTTCTCTTCATTCTGCATCGGGAAGTAATTATCCCCAACCTGATCACGGGATCCTTCTACTAAGGATCCCTTGTAATACCTCGCCTGATCCCCTTTATCCTTGTTATTCGATCGTAAGTTATCCACGTAGTTTTCACCATGATCAGCTACGCTTTAACGAGGTGTGGATGGAGGTACTATGCTGGCAAGTTTTAACCCGATCTTATCAATAGGCCTGAGTGAACATAATCAACTGATGCGGCATCAGATCCGCATGACCAATCTACTCACGGTGATCTGCGTGGTTGGCACGATCATTTTCTCCACCATGTACTGGCTTGCTTTCCAAACCCCGATCGCGGCTTGGCACAACGTCAGTTACGCCTTTTTGTACGCGGCAACCTGGCTGTTGATGTGGTCAGGACGCTGGTATATCGCTCGGTACTACCTTTTTTTCATGTTTTTTGCCCAGCAGTTCATCATGTCTTACTGGGTGTTTGCGGCACAAAGCCAGAACGAACTCTTGTTACTGGTCTCGCCCACTATCGTCTTATTGCTGTTTGACCCCAATGAGCGTCTGGCGCGTTACGGGCTATCACTGACAGCCATCGGCTTAATGTTTTCCATCCAGGTATTACCCACACCCGACCCCTTGGTAAACCTTTCCACCCTAAACAGCAAAACCATTTACCTTAGCGTTGTCCTGATATTTATTGCCTTATCAGTGATTTTAATGGACTTCTATCTCCATGATCTCTACACCCTCAACCGGCAGGCACGGCAGTACATTCAGCGCGAGCCCCTAGCGCAAACATGGAATGCAACCCAGTTTTATCGCCGACTGAGCACGGAGTGCCAATCATCGACCGACAAGCCGATCGCAATCCTTTGCATTAATATTGATCATTTTCAGCATTTTAATACGCAACATGGCCACTCTATTGGTGATCAAAGCTTACAGTTCCTAGCCGGCTTACTTCATCGTCATCTACCACGCGATGCCCTACTTAGCCGCACTCACGCCGATCAGTTTTTAGTCATGCTCAAAGAAAATGATTGCGCCGATGCCCCAAAATGGGCGGTTAAATGTTATCACGCCATCGCAGAGACCCCCTTTACCTTTCATGGCGGCGCCCATGCATTCACCGCCTCGATAGGCATCGTTCAGCACTTTTCCGGAAACGGTCAAGCGATCGAGTTAATTGACCAAGCCTGCCAAGCCATGACGGAGGCGAAACAAGCGGGCGGCAACCAATGTGTCTGTCAACTTAGCCAGATGACGGCTAGCCAAGCGGTTTAAGCGGAGATTGACTCCTTGAGGTAAGGTCGAAATACTAGGGATGAATACCTTAACGATGAGGAAAGCATGGCAACTATCACTATTATTACCGGCAGTACCCTAGGTGGCGCTGAGTATGTCGGCGATCATCTCGCAGATCTCTTGCAAGCAAAAGGCCATCACCCTCAAGTGGTCAACGAGGGGCTCATTGATGATGTGCTCGGTGCCTCTACCCTATTGATCGTCACGTCAACCCATGGCGCAGGGGACTTTCCAGACAGCATCGCTCCCTTAATGGAACAACTGATCACCGAGCGCCCGATGCTACGCGACGTTCACTATGGCGTGGTCGGGATTGGGGACTCGAGCTACGACACGTTTTGCGAAGCAGGCATGAAAGCAGATGCGTTATTACAAGACTTGGGCGCAATCAAAGTCGGTGAGCGCATTGATATCGATATTCAAGCGCATCCGGTCCCAGAAGATGAAGCCGAACGCTGGTTAACAGACTGGGAACCACAACTTCACGCGCTCAAGTGAACAAAAAACAACCAACCTAACTGTGGATAACTAAGGAATAACCCAGTGATCTTCCTTTAGTTATCCATTTAATACTTTTCACCCCCTGCCCCCTATGTGGATAACTACCCATTTTGATCCCAGGTGATACAGGATCGGATCCAAGGCCACCCACAGAAAGTGATCGTTTCAAGATCCTTGATCTCTATGATCTTTTTTTAGTTATCCACTAAGATCCCTTTCCCTAATAGTAGATCTAACAAAGGATCTATATAAAGATCTTATATATATAAAGCCAATGCGCTCTAACGATCCGGATCAAGGTTTGGTTCCCTGTTGGCAGAAAAAGCGCTAGAATGTCGCCCCTTTTGCTTAGTTCATGCGCAAACACTTAACCAGGTTGAGGCTTTAATCATGTTTTACCAGGATCACTTTGACGTCATCGTTGTGGGTGGTGGCCATGCTGGTACCGAAGCGGCACTGGCTGCTGCCCGGATGAATCAAAGAACACTGTTGTTGACCCATAATATCGACACCTTGGGACAGATGTCGTGTAACCCCGCGATTGGTGGGATCGGGAAAGGACACCTGGTAAAAGAAATTGATGCCCTGGGTGGTGCCATGGCGCAAGCCACCGACAAAGGCGGGATCCAATTTAGAACGCTGAATGCATCTAAAGGACCGGCGGTACGCGCGACACGAGCTCAAGCTGATCGCGCACTTTACAAAGCGGCGATCCGTCATACCTTGGAGAACACGCCAAACCTTTCTTTGTTTCAACAAGCGGTGGTCGACCTGATCGTCGAGCAGGATCGTGTTACAGGCGTAGAAACAGAAATGGGGCTGAAGTTCAGCGCGACCACGGTTGTGCTAACGGTCGGAACCTTTTTGGGTGGGAAAATCCATATCGGTATGGATAATTACGCCGGTGGACGTGCCGGTGATCCGCCGTCAAACAAACTTGCGGATCGCTTACGTGCATTACCGTTTCGCGTTGATCGACTGAAAACCGGCACACCTCCGCGCATTGACGCACGCTCGGTCGATTTTTCAGTGATGCAAACCCAACATGGTGATACCCCTTGCCCGGTATTTTCATTCATGGGAAATGTCCAGCAGCATCCGCAACAAATCCCGTGCTATATCACCTACACCAATGAAAGAACGCACGACGTCATCCGCGAAAACCTTTCTCGTAGTCCGATGTATTCTGGCGTGATTGAAGGTATTGGGCCGCGTTATTGTCCGTCGATTGAAGACAAGGTGATGCGGTTTGCCGACAAAGACAAACATCAAATCTTTGTGGAACCAGAAGGATTGACCAGCAATGAGTTGTATCCGAATGGCATCTCCACCAGCTTGCCGTTTGATGTGCAAATGGGCATTATCCAGTCGATCAAAGGGTTTGAAAACGCCAAAGTGATCCGCCCTGGCTATGCGATCGAGTATGATTTCTTTGATCCTCGCGATCTCAAACAAACGCTAGAAACCAAATTTATCGACGGGTTATTTTTTGCGGGACAAATTAACGGTACCACCGGTTATGAAGAAGCCGGGGCGCAAGGTTTGCTCGCTGGGTGTAACGCGGCATTACAAGCTCAAGGCAAAGAAGGCTGGAGCCCACGTCGCGATCAAGCCTATATGGGCGTGTTGATCGACGATCTCTCCACCATGGGCACCCAAGAGCCTTACCGCATGTTTACCTCTCGTGCCGAGTATCGATTACTATTGCGCGAAGACAATGCTGATATGCGCTTAACCGAAAAAGGGCGCGAGCTTGGTTTGGTCGACGATGCTCGCTGGGCGCGTTTTAATCAGAAAATGGAAAACATGGAGCAAGAGCGTCAGCGCCTGCGTGGGACTTGGATCCATCCACATTCGGACGATGTTACTGCGCTTAACGCCATGCTGAAAACCCCCTTAGCACGTGAAGCCAATGGCGAAGATTTGCTGCGTCGTCCCGAGCTGCGTTATCAAGATATTGTGGCGTTACCGACCTTTGGGCCGGCCCATCAAGACACGCAAGCCAGTGAGCAAGTGGAGATCCAAGTGAAATATGCCGGTTACATCGACCGTCAGCAGGATGAAATCGCCAAGTCGCAGCGTCATGAACATACGACACTGCCAACAGACCTCGATTATGAGCAAATCAAAGGCTTGTCCAATGAGGTGAAAGGGAAGCTTGCCGATGCACGCCCGGAAACCGTGGGCAAAGCGTCTCGCATTTCTGGTGTGACACCCGCTGCCATCTCCATTTTGCTTGTGCACTTGAAAAAGCAAGGCATGTTGAAGAAAGGGGCATAAATGGAATCACAACTACAACAAGGGCTTGCCAAAGCAGGCCTGTTTTTGTCTGCACAACAACAGGCTCAGCTCCTTGCCTATGTGCGCCTGTTGGATAAATGGAACAAGGCGTACAACCTGACATCTGTCCGTCGTCCTGAAGACATGGTGATGAAACATATTCTTGATAGTTTGGTTGTTTCCCCCCATCTTGACGGCGATCATTTTATCGATGTGGGGACAGGTCCAGGATTACCAGGTATTCCTCTGGCTATTGCGAATCCGGATAAACACTTCACCTTACTAGACAGTTTAGGGAAACGGATCCGCTTCATTCGCCAAGTGTTGCACGAACTAGAAATAGACAATGTCACGCCGGTACAAAGCCGCGTCGAGGACTTTATCCCCGATAATGGCTTTGATGGCGTCTTGAGCCGGGCGTTTGCTTCCATGAACGACATGGTGAGCTGGTGCCAACATCTTCCTCATGCTGAGGGACAATTTTACGCGCTGAAAGGGCAAGTGGACCAGCAGGAGCTGGATGCCTTGCCTGCTGCTTGTTCTGTGACCGATATCAAAGCTTTGAAGGTACCGGGATTGGAAGGGGCGCGTCATCTAGTAATCTTGAGAGCAAAGAGTAACGAATAGAGGTCGAGAGCACGTGGGTAAAGTTATCGCGGTAGCAAACCAGAAAGGCGGCGTGGGGAAAACCACCACCAGTGTCAATCTTGCAGCGTCACTGGCTGCCACCAATCGCAAAGTGCTACTGATTGATTTAGACCCACAGGGCAACGCGACCATGGCCAGTGGGGTGGATAAATACGATGTGCATGCCACTGCCTACGACCTCTTAATTGAAGACACACCGTTTGAGCAAGTCGTGGTGGAAGACACGGCAGGCAGCTATCACCTGATTGCCGCCAATGGCGACGTGACCGCCGCTGAAATTAAGCTGATGGAAGTATTCGCTCGCGAAGTTCGCCTGCGCACCATGCTTGAGCCGGTGGTGGATCGCTATGATTATATTTTTATTGATTGCCCACCTTCGCTCAACTTGCTGACAATTAACGCAATGACCGCTGCCAACTCTGTGTTGGTTCCCATGCAGTGTGAGTACTTTGCCCTGGAGGGATTAACGGCATTGATGGATACCATCAGCAAGCTTGCCAGTGTGGTCAATGCTGAGCTTCACGTGGAAGGGGTGCTGCGCACCATGTACGATCCGCGTAACCGATTAGCGACCGAAGTATCGGATCAGATCAAAAAACACTTCGGTGATAAGGTGTATCGTACCGTGATTCCTCGCAACGTGCGGCTTGCGGAAGCGCCAAGTCATGGCCGACCCGCCATGTACTACGACAAATTATCGAGCGGTGCCAAAGCCTACCTCGCCCTTGCGGGTGAAATCCTGCGTCGCGAAGAGCAAGCACGCTCCTCGCCAGACGCTGTCAATGCCTGAGGAAAACAATGAATTCAGCGAAACGCGGTCTTGGAAAGGGCCTGGATGCCTTGTTGGCGACCAGTGCACATGCACAGTCATCCACCCAAGCTTCCCCTGAGTCCACCAATACGAGTAACAGCGAATTACAGCAGTTGCCCGTTACTGCGTTGGAGCCAGGTCAGTATCAGCCACGTCAAGATATGGCTGAGGAGGCACTGGAAGAGTTAACCGAGTCCATCCGCGCGCAAGGTATTATTCAGCCTTTGGTTGTCCGTCAAGTGGCAGCCGGGCGCTATGAAATCATTGCCGGTGAGCGTCGCTGGCGTGCCGCTAAGCAAGCAGGGCTTAACAATGTTCCCTGCTTGGTGCGCGAGATGAGCGATAAGGTCGCCAGTGCGGTCGCCTTGATTGAGAATATCCAGCGCGAGAACCTGAATGCGATGGAAGAAGCCCAGGCACTCGCGCGCTTAGTTGACGAATTTGAACTGACTCACCAACAGTTGGCGGAGTCACTCGGTAAATCTCGGGCCACCATTAGTAATCTACTTAGGTTAAATGGATTGGAGTCCGGTGTGCGGCAATTGCTGCTTAACAAACAACTCGAGATGGGTCACGCACGTGCCCTGCTGGCGCTCGAAGGCGACGCACAAATCGATGCGGCGCTGACCGCCGTCAATAAAAAGATGACGGTTCGCCAGATAGAAAAACTAGTAAAAAAGATGCTTTCGCCTCCTGTTGAAACGGAAAAGCCTAAATTATCACCTGAAGTCGAAGCGCTCCAGCAACGACTTGGCGATAAGCTAGGAGCCAGTGTCGCGTTAACACAACAGAAAAACGGTAGTGGGAAATTGGTGATTAATTTTGAAGAATCTGAAAAATTAGCGCAAATTCTTGCAATTTTCGACGAAGAAATGTGACCTATGCCATTCGCTTTTTGTTACATAAAAGCGCTTACTGTGATCAGGTTACTCTGTTGTAAAATTTTCCCCGCTTTTTTACATCGATGCGATTGCATTAGTTGGGGCGAAACGTATAATTTTTGCTGTTTTCCCAGCACGGCAACAGTGCTAAGTGGAACGGAATCGAGGAACAAATACATGGTATCGACGCTCGCGCGGCCGGGTCGTGAAATCGCGACAAAATTGGTGCTTTTGCAAGCTGGCGTCGTATTAGCAACGGCAATCGTGATGGCGCTTGCTATCAATGTCGACTGGGGAAAATCCGCGCTGATCGGTGGGGGCATCTTTGTGGTTGCCAATGCTGCCTTTGCGGCGTGTGCTTTCCTTTTTAGTGGGGCAAGAGCTGCGAAATTCGTAGTTGCGTCCTTCTTTAGCGGTGAAGTGTTGAAAATTTCACTGACTGTCGTCTTGTTTGTCCTTGCTTACCTGTATGTCGAGGTGGAATTGCTTCCCCTCAAACTGGCCTATTTGCTGGCATTAGGGGTTAATATCCTCGCGCCAGTTTTATTCATTAACAACAACAAATAGGATGAGTTATGGCTGCGTCAGGTGATGCGCTTACACCGTCTGGCTATATCACTCACCACCTGACACACTTGTCAAGCGGTGAGGGGTTTTGGGCGGTTCACATTGATAGCCTGTTTTTCTCTGTCCTCATCGGTATTGTCTTCCTAGGCCTTTTCCGATCGGTGGCAAAGAAAGCATCGACAGGTGTCCCGGGTAAGTTTCAGTGCTTCGTTGAGATCTTGGTTGAGTTCGTTGATGACAACGTCCGCGAAACCTTCCATGGACGAAATCCACTGATCGCACCTTTGGCCCTGACTATCTTCGTCTGGATATTCTTGATGAATACGATGGACTTAATCCCTATCGATTTTCTACCGTATCCGGCGGAACACTGGTTAGGCATTCCTTACTTGAAAGTGGTGCCAACTGCAGACGTAAATATCACCCTTGCGATGGCGCTGGGCGTGTTCTTCTTGATGATTTTCTACAGCATCAAGATTAAAGGTGTGAGTGGCTTTGCCAAAGAGCTGGCGCTACACCCGTTCAATCACCCTATCATGATTCCGTTCAACCTCCTGTTGGAGATAGTTTCGCTGCTGGCGAAGCCTATTTCACTCGGGATGCGTCTGTTCGGTAACATGTTTGCCGGTGAGGTGGTATTTATTCTTATCGCGGCGTTGTTGCCGTGGTGGGCGCAATGGCTGGGCTCTGTGCCGTGGGCAATATTCCACATTCTAGTCATTACGATTCAAGCCTTTGTCTTTATGATGTTGACCATCGTGTATCTCTCGCAGGCACACGAAGACTCAGATCATTGATGACATTTTTTAGAAAGCAATTTGTTAGTCATTATTGGCTCAAAGCCGACAACGAAAACTGGAGATAGTGATGGAAACTTTATTGAGCTTTTCTGCAATTGCCGTGGGCATCATTGTAGGTCTTGCTTCCCTTGGTACTGCGATTGGTTTCGCCCTGCTGGGTGGTAAATTCCTTGAAGGTGCAGCACGTCAACCTGAGATGGCTCCTATGCTGCAAGTTAAGATGTTCATCATCGCGGGTCTTCTTGATGCGGTTCCAATGATCGGTATCGTAATCGCACTGCTGTTCACGTTCGCGAACCCATTCGTAGGTCAACTGTAAACTGGCTAATAGCTGAACAGACCCTTTAGCTTATGATTAAGGAGGCGCCGTTGTGAATATCAACGCAACTCTGCTAGGCCAGGCAATCGCGTTCACTATCTTTGTGTGGTTCTGCATGAAATATGTATGGCCACCATTGATGCAAGCGATTGAAGAACGTCAGAAAAAAATCGCTGACGGTCTCGCGGCGGCTGATCGCGCCGCCAAAGACCTGGATTTGGCCCAGGCGAATGCTTCTGATCAATTGAAAGAAGCGAAGCGCAACGCAACTGACATTATCGAGCAGGCCAATAAGCGCAAAGCACAAATCCTCGATGAGGCACGTGCAGAAGCGGCTGCTGAGCGCGACAATATCCTCAATCAGGGTAAAGCCGAGCTAGAAGCCGAGCGTAACCGTGCTCGCGATGAGCTGCGTAAGCAAGTTGCATCGCTCGCTGTTATTGGTGCCGAGAAAATTATTGAGCGCTCTATTGACGAGAATGCTCATAAAGATCTTCTCGATAAAATCACTGCAGAACTGTAACAAGGAGGGGCAGCAATGTCTGAACTGACAACACTCGCTCGCCCCTACGCGAAAGCAGCCTTTGATTTTGCGGTAGAAAAAGGCGAGTTAGCTCAATGGGCTGAAATGCTCGCCTTTACTGCTGAGATTGCCCGTGATGAACGTGTTCAACATATGTTGGATGCCTCTTTCTCTGCTGACACATTGGCAGAGATGTTCATCACAGTTGGCGGTGATCAGCTCAATGATTTTGGTCAAAACCTGATTAAGGTGATGGCCGAAAACAAGCGCTTAAAAGCTCTTCCTGAGGTTTGTGAGCAGTTCCTAGCGATGCGTCTGGAACTGGAAAAAGAAGTTGAAGTTCAAGTGATTTCAGCGACGGCTCTTTCCGAAGAGCAACAACAAGCCATCAGTGACAAGCTCGCCGCGCGTCTTGAGCGCAAAGTAAAGCTGAACTGTAGTGTAGACGAAACCCTGGTTGCCGGGGTTATTATTCGAGCTGGAGACTTGGTCATCGATAACTCAGTAAGTGGCCGTATGCGCCGCCTGAGCGATGCATTGCAGTCTTGATTTGGGGAATTGGAGCATGCAACTTAATTCCACGGAAATTAGCGATTTGATCAAACAACGCATCGAGAAATTCGACGTTGTGAGTGAAGCGCGCAACGAAGGTACCATCGTGTCAGTCAGCGACGGTATCATTCGCATTCACGGCCTTGCTGATGCGATGCAAGGTGAAATGATTGAACTGCCTGGCAACCGCTATGCACTTGCATTGAACCTTGAGCGTGACTCAGTGGGTGCGGTTGTGATGGGTCCTTACTCGGACCTGCAAGAAGGCATGAAGGTGACCGGCACAGGCCGTATCCTTGAAGTACCAACAGGTCCTGAACTATTGGGCCGCGTGGTAAACACCCTGGGTGAGCCGATTGATGGTAAAGGCCCTATTGAGGCAAAAACCACGTCGCCAGTCGAAGTGATCGCCCCAGGTGTTATCGCACGTCAATCCGTTGATCAGCCAGTGCAAACCGGCTACAAAGCGGTTGACTCGATGATCCCTATCGGCCGAGGCCAGCGTGAGCTGATCATCGGTGACCGCCAAACCGGTAAAACGGCGTTGGCGATCGATGCGATCATTAACCAGAAAAACTCGGGTATCTACTCCATCTATGTGGCGATTGGTCAGAAAGCCTCGACCATTGCTAACGTGGTGCGCAAGCTGGAAGAACATGATGCACTGAAAAACACCATTGTGGTGGTGGCATCAGCGTCTGAAGCCGCAGCATTGCAGTACCTCGCGCCTTACGCGGGTTGTGCAATGGGTGAGTACTTCCGTGACCGCGGTGAAGATGCGCTGATTGTCTACGATGACCTGTCTAAACAGGCTGTTGCATACCGTCAGATCTCACTATTGCTACGTCGTCCACCGGGCCGCGAAGCTTTCCCGGGTGATGTTTTCTACTTGCACTCACGTCTTCTTGAGCGTGCGGCACGTGTTAACGCCCACTATGTGGAAGAGTTCACACAAGGTGAAGTGAAAGGCAAAACCGGTTCATTGACGGCGCTGCCTATCATTGAAACCCAAGCCGGTGACGTATCGGCGTTCGTACCGACTAACGTTATCTCGATCACCGACGGTCAGATCTTCCTACAAACCGAGCTGTTTAACGCGGGTATTCGCCCAGCGGTTGACCCAGGCATTTCGGTGTCGCGTGTGGGTGGTTCTGCACAAACCAAGATCATGAAGAAATTGTCAGGCGGTATTCGTACAGCCCTTGCACAATATCGTGAATTGGCGGCCTTTGCGCAATTCTCTTCTGATCTGGATGACGCGACCAAGAAGCAATTGGATCACGGTCAGAAAGTGACCGAGCTGATGAAGCAGATGCAATATGCACCTATGTCTGTGTTTGAGCAGGCGTTGGTGATCTTTGCGGCTGAGAAAGGCTACTTGGAAGACGTTGAGCTGAACAAGATCGGTGACTTTGAACGTTCCCTACTGGCCTTTGCGAAGAGCCAGTACGCTGACCTGGCTGCTCAAATTGAAGAGTCTGGTGCTTACAACGATGACGTTGAAGCACAGCTGAAAAAGCTGTTGGATGACTTCAAAGCGACCCAGACTTGGTAACACGTAGGTGACCACTTCGGTGGTCGCCCACTAATGGAGAGTAACTATGGCCGGCGCAAAAGAGATTCGTAATAAGATCGGAAGTGTGAAAAACACACAGAAGATCACTAAAGCGATGGAAATGGTGGCAGCCTCCAAAATGCGTAAAACGCAAGAAGCCATGGAGTCGTCACGTCCATACGCTGTCACTATGCGCAAAGTGATCGGTCATCTTGCACTGGGTAACTTGGAGTACCGCCATCCCTATTTGGAAGAGCGGGAAGCCAAGCGCGTTGGTTACATCATCATTTCTACTGACCGCGGACTGTGTGGTGGCCTGAACATTAACTTGTTCAAAAGTGTCATCAACGATATGGAAAGCTGGAGCCAAAAAGGTGCCGAAATCGACATGGCACTGGTTGGGGCGAAAGCCACCGCTTTCTTTAACAGCTACGGCGGCAATGTAGTGGCACAAACTTCTGGCCTGGGTGACACCCCAGTACTGGAAGACCTCATCGGTACTGTTGGGGTGATGCTGAAAAAATATGATGAAGGTGAGCTGGACCGCTTGTACCTGGTTTTCAATAAGTTTGAAAACACCATGGTGCAGACCCCAGTGATCGATCAATTGCTGCCTTTGCCAAAGTCAGACGACGAGGAGATGCAGCGCAGCCACGCTTGGGATTATATCTATGAACCTGAGCCGAAGCCGTTGCTCGATACCTTGTTGGTTCGCTATGCCGAATCGCAAGTGTATCAAGGTGTGGTAGAGAACCTCGCCAGTGAGCAAGCGGCACGTATGGTGGCAATGAAAGCTGCGACCGATAATGCGGGGAATCTGATTGATGATCTGCAATTGGTTTACAACAAAGCCCGTCAGGCTGCAATCACCCAAGAGTTGTCAGAAATTGTTTCTGGCGCAAGCGCGGTGTAAAGGCAAGGGTTAACGAACTAGTTTAGAGGAATAACGATGGCTACAGGTAAGATCGTTCAGATCATCGGTGCGGTAGTCGACGTAGAGTTTCCACAAGACGCCGTACCTAAGGTATACGATGCGTTGAATGTGAAACGTGAAGGCGAGCGTCTGGTGCTGGAAGTTCAGCAGCAGCTTGGTGGTGGCGTTATCCGTGCCATCGCAATGGGCTCATCTGATGGTCTGCGTCGTGGAATCGAAGTAGAAAATACAGGTAAAGCAATCGAAGTCCCTGTGGGTGAAGCCACGCTGGGGCGTATCGTCAACGTCTTGGGTGACGCGATTGATGAGCGTGGCGATCTCGGTGAGAAAGAGCGTTACTCTATCCACCGTGAAGCGCCAAGCTATGAAGATCAGTCGAGCGCGACCGAGCTTTTGGAAACCGGCGTTAAGGTTATCGACCTTATCTGTCCGTTTGCCAAAGGCGGTAAAATCGGTCTGTTTGGCGGTGCGGGTGTCGGTAAGACCGTTAACATGATGGAGCTTATCAACAACATCGCACTGCAACACTCAGGTCTGTCTGTATTCGCTGGTGTCGGTGAGCGTACTCGTGAGGGTAACGACTTCTACTACGAAATGCAGGAAGCCGGTGTTGTAAACATTGAGAATCCCGAAGAGTCAAAAGTGGCCATGGTCTATGGTCAGATGAACGAGCCACCAGGTAACCGCCTGCGTGTCGCACTGACTGGCCTAACCATGGCGGAAAAATTCCGTGATGATGGCCGTGATGTACTGCTGTTCATCGATAACATCTATCGTTACACCCTTGCCGGTACCGAAGTATCTGCCCTGTTGGGTCGTATGCCATCGGCAGTAGGTTACCAGCCAACACTGGCTGAAGAGATGGGTGTTCTGCAAGAGCGTATTACCTCAACCCGTACCGGTTCTATCACCTCGGTACAGGCGGTTTACGTTCCTGCGGATGACTTGACTGACCCGTCACCCGCCACCACCTTTGCCCACTTGGATGCAACGGTTGTATTGTCGCGTAACATCGCGTCGATGGGTATGTACCCGGCGATTGACCCACTGGATTCAACCTCACGTATGTTGGACCCATTGGTGGTTGGTCAAGACCATTATGACGTGGCTCGTGGCGTGCAGTCTGTCCTTCAGCGCTATAAAGAGCTGAAAGACATCATTGCTATCCTAGGTATGGATGAGCTGTCTGAAGAAGATAAGCTGACGGTTGCACGTGCACGTAAGATTGAGCGTTTCTTGACGCAGCCTTACCACGTCGCCGAAGTCTTCACCGGCCAGCCAGGTGTTTATGTTTCGCTAAAAGATACCATTGCAAGCTTCAAAGGCCTGCTCAGTGGTGAGTACGATGACATCCCAGAGCAGGCATTCCTGTACTGCGGTAGCATCGAAGAAGTGCTCGAAAAAGCGAAAAACCTGTAAGGCTTGAGTAGGAGGCGATATGGCAGCGATAACCTTCCATCTGGATGTGGTCAGTGCAGAGCGACAATTGTTCTCTGGTCGTGCTGAGCATATTCAGGTGACCGGTAGCGAAGGTGAACTGGGTATTCACGCAGGACACACACCGCTGCTGACCGCTATCACGCCTGGCATGGTTCGCATCGTCAAACAAGGCGGTAGCGAAGAGATTATTTATCTTTCTGGTGGCACGCTTGAAGTGCAGCCTGGCACAGTGACTGTGCTGGCTGACACCGCAATTCGTGGTGAAGAACTGGACCAAGCTAAGGCGGAAGAAGCGAAGCGCCGCGCTGAGGATAAAATCCACAATCAGCATAAAGACGTCGACTTTGCTCAAGCGGCCAGTGACCTGGCTAAGGCGATTGCGAAGCTTCGAGTGATCGAGCTGACCAAGCACAAGCGTTAATCAGGCACTTACGGTGAGAATAAAAGCGACGCTTCGGCGTCGCTTTTTTATTGCCTGCAAAGACCACCTTGTAGTCTGCGATTCGCGCGACACCTAAAACGCGTTACACTAAGGGCAACTTAATAGACAACCTTCTCTTTTATCACGGAAAGACTATGCAATACAGTGCAGTTATTCTCGCGGCCGGTAAGGGCACGCGCATGTATTCACAAACCCCTAAGGTGCTTCATACCTTGGCGGGTAAGCCTATGGTTGAGCACGTTATTGACACTTGTCACGGCCTCGGCGCTTCGCAAATCCATTTGGTTTATGGCCATGGTGGCGACACTATGCAGCGCGTTTTAGCGCACTCACCGGTGAACTGGTGCTTGCAAGCGGATCAATTGGGCACCGGCCATGCCGTGCAACAAGCGGCGCCGCACTTCGCGGATGATGAGCAAGTATTGGTGCTCTACGGCGATGTCCCTTTGATTTCAGAGCAAACCCTCTCGCGTTTGCTCGAAGGGCAGCCTGAAGGTGGGATTGGTCTATTAACCGTGCATCAGGACGATCCGACTGGCTACGGCCGTATTGTCCGTGAAAACGGGGAAGTGGTGGCGATTGTTGAGCAAAAAGACGCGACTGACAGCCAGCTTGCCATCACTGAAATCAATACCGGTGTGCTGGTGGCCACCGGACGTGACTTGCGGCATTGGTTATCGCAACTTGATAACCACAATGCACAAGGCGAGTTTTATCTCACTGATGTGATTGCCCTGGCACATCAACAAGGCCGCTCGATTCAAGCGGTTCACCCTGTGAATGCGGTGGAAGTGGAAGGGGTGAATAACCGCCTGCAGCTTTCACGCCTTGAGCGTGAATACCAAAAAATGCAGGCTGAACAGCTATTACTCAGTGGTGTGATGCTCAAAGACCCTGCGCGTTTTGACTTGCGTGGCCAGCTGCAATGCGGGCAGGATGTCACCATCGACGCTAACGTGATCATCGAAGGCAATGTCACCTTAGGGGATAACGTGACCATCGGGGCCGGGAGCGTACTGATTGATTGCGAGGTTGATGATAATACATTGGTACGTCCGTATAGCGTGATAGAAGGGGCTAGCGTCGGTGAGGATTGTACCGTTGGTCCGTTCACACGGCTGCGTCCGGGCGCCGAGATGGCGCGCGATGCCCACGTGGGCAACTTTGTCGAGATGAAAAAGTCTCGCTTAGGCGAAGGCTCGAAAGCCAATCATCTGACTTACCTGGGTGATACCGACGTTGGCCGCGGCGTGAACATTGGTGCCGGCGTGATCACCTGTAATTACGATGGTGCCAATAAACATAAAACCGTGATTAAAGATAACGCCTTTATTGGTTCGGACTCTCAGCTGGTGGCACCTGTGGTGATCGGCGAAGGGGTGACCGTTGGGGCTGGCAGCACCATCAGCAAAGATGTCGCCGATGGTCAACTTATCATCACTCGTGCTAAACCAAGGACAATTGACGCTTGGCAACGGCCGAAAAAAAAGTAGAATACTGATGGTTGAGCGCGCGCAGGCGGCTTTTTAGCTTGAAAGGCGAAAAGTTGTGCGGTTGGTAAAATCAGGTATTGACTCCCGATAAAAACCAGCCTATTATGCGCGCCTCAGTTGGGGTATCGCCAAGCGGTAAGGCAACGGGTTTTGATCTCGTCATTCCCAGGTTCGAATCCTGGTACCCCAGCCAACGCGTCCGTAGCTCAGCTGGATAGAGTACCTGGCTACGAACCAGGCGGTCGGAGGTTCGAATCCTCCCGGACGCGCCATCTTTCTTCAGCTACCATGAAGTCAGATGAACAACTTGGAATGCGGAAGTGGCGGAATTGGTAGACGCACCAGATTTAGGTTCTGGCGCCGCAAGGTGTGAGAGTTCAAGTCTCTCCTTCCGCACCATTATTTAAACATGTGGCATTTAGCGGCATGAAAATTGGGGTATCGCCAAGCGGTAAGGCAACGGGTTTTGATCTCGTCATTCCCAGGTTCGAATCCTGGTACCCCAGCCACTTTAGGTTGGCTACGTAGCTCAGTTGGTTAGAGCACATCACTCATAATGATGGGGTCACAGGTTCGAATCCCGTCGTAGCCACCATTATTCCGATTTGTTGCTAACGCAGTAAATCGCACCGATTTGCGGCGGTGGCGGAATTGGTAGACGCGCTAGCTTCAGGTGCTAGTGTCCGAAAGGACGTGAGGGTTCAAGTCCCTCCCCCCGCACCAAGACAATTGATACTCGGCCCGCCCGCCGATCTATCATACAAATTTGCGGAAGTGGCGGAATTGGTAGACGCACCAGATTTAGGTTCTGGCGCCGCAAGGTGTGAGAGTTCAAGTCTCTCCTTCCGCACCATATCAAGCCCATCAGCATTTGCTGGTGGGCTTTTTTCGTTATTGCCCTACGCTGAACCCTCCTCTTCTTTGTTTTGCCACACTTTTAGCCGCGTTATCTTGATCTTTGTTTTGTTTGCTCTACCATAAGTTTCGAATCGAAACTTTGGTTGTTATATGTCGAAACGAAATACCCAACAACGTCGCCATACCATCGTCAGTTTATTGACCGAGCAAGGCCAAGTGAGTGTTGATGCGCTCTCGCAACGCTTTGAAACCTCAGAAGTGACGATCCGTAAAGACTTGGCGGAGCTTGAGAAGAATGGCTTGTTACTGCGCCGTTATGGCGGTGCAGTCCCCGTGCCACAAGAAATGGTGTCGGAGCACGCGGTCAAGGTATCGAAACAAAAGCAAAGTATTGCCGATGCGGCCGCTGCGCGCATTCGTGACCATAACCGGATTGTGGTCGACAGTGGTACCACCACGGCCGCTTTGATCCCTTTACTGAATAAGAAGCGTGGTCTTGTGGTTATGACCAACTCGCTACAGGTCGCCAACGCGATACGTGAACTGGAACATGAGCCAACGCTATTGATGACTGGGGGGACCTGGGACACCCATTCTGAATCGTTTCAAGGCCAAGTGGCCGAACAAACCTTGCGAGCGTACGACTTTGATCAGCTTTTTGTCGGTGCCGATGGCATTGATGTGGCACGGGGTACCACGACCTTTAACGAAATGACGGGCCTGACGCGGGTGATGGCGGAGGTCGCACGAGAAGTGGTGGTGATGATTGAGTCGGAAAAAATTGGCCGTCGGATCCCCAATCTAGAGCTTGCGTGGTCAAGCATCGATACCCTGATCACCGACAGTTCGCTTGACGATGATCTTAAACACGCCATAGAACAAACCGGCATAGATGTGATCTGTGCTGACCAGTAATAAGACCAGTAAGGAAAGACTATGTGTGGAATTGTAGGGGCGGTCGCGCAGCGTGATGTCGCCGAGATTTTAGTAGAGGGGTTGCGTCGCCTTGAGTATCGCGGTTATGACTCGGCCGGGGTCGCGATCACTGATTCAGCAACCGGGCAGCTCACACGTGTGCGTCGTCTTGGTAAAGTGGCCGCGTTGTCAGATGCGGTGACCGAGACGAATCCTACCGGTGGTACCGGTATCGCACACACACGTTGGGCCACCCATGGCGAGCCCAGTGAAGTGAATGCCCACCCACATATGTCTGGCGAGACGATTGCAGTGGTACACAATGGCATTATTGAAAACCACCAAACGCTGCGTGAACAGCTGCAAGCGCGAGGCTATCAATTCCACTCACAAACCGATACTGAAGTGATTGCGCATTTGGTTGATTGGGAGCTTAAGCAAACCTCTGATTTACTTGAAGCATTCCAACGTACAGTCACCCAGCTCGAGGGCGCTTACGGTACTGTGGTGATGGATAAAACTCAGCCTGAGCGCTTGATTGCTGCGCGTTCGGGAAGCCCATTAGTGATTGGTTTGGGGATTGGCGAAAACTTTCTCGCCTCTGATCAGTTGGCGCTGCTCAATGTCACGCGTCGTTTCATCTATCTCGAAGAAGGCGATGTGGCCGATATCTCTCGCCGCGAGGTGACCATTTATAATCAAGAAGGCACACCGGTGGAACGTGAGGTGCATGAAGCCAGTGCTCAATACGATGCGGCGGATAAAGGCCAATATCGCCACTATATGCAAAAAGAGATTTATGAGCAGCCAACGGCACTCACCAATACCATGGAAGGCCGCTTGGGCAGCGATCATGTGATTGTCGAGGCAATTGGCAATGGGGCCAGTGATATCCTCGCCAAAGCGCAGCACATTCAAATTATCGCTTGTGGCACCTCGTATAATGCGGGCATGGTGGCGCGATATTGGTTTGAGTCGCTGGCAGGGGTCAGTTGTGATGTGGAGATTGCCTCGGAGTTTCGCTATCGCCAGTTTGTCACTCGTCCAAATAGCGTGCTGATCACCTTGTCACAGTCTGGCGAAACGGCCGATACGCTGGCGGCGCTGCGCTTAGCCAAGGAGCGTGGTTATATGGCGACTATGGCGATTTGTAACGTTGCGGGCTCCTCATTGGTACGAGAGTCGGATCTCGCCTTTATGACTAGAGCAGGGACAGAAATAGGCGTGGCATCGACCAAGGCCTTTACCACCCAGCTGTCTGCGCTGCTGATGCTGGTCACCGCGCTGGGCAAAATGCAAGGGTCGATTGGTCGTGATAAAGAACGTGAGATTGTCGATGCCTTGCATCACCTGCCTTCGAGTATCGAGCAGGCGCTGACCTTTGATAAGGCGATTGAGCAACTTGCCCAAGACTTTGCCGACAAGCATCATGCGCTATTTTTGGGACGTGGTGAATATTACCCGATTGCCGTTGAAGCCGCGCTCAAGCTAAAAGAGATCTCGTACATTCATGCGGAAGCCTATGCGGCGGGTGAGCTTAAACATGGCCCATTGGCGCTGATTGATGCGGATATGCCAGTGATTGTGATTGCCCCCAATAACGAGCTGCTGGAAAAGCTGAAATCAAACATTGAAGAAGTGCGTGCCCGCGGTGGCCAGCTCTATGTGTTTGCCGACCAAGATGCGGGGTTCACACCCGAGGAGGGAATGAATATTATCGCGATGCCGCATGCTGATGAGATTATCGCCCCCGTGTTCTACACGGTGCCGATGCAGCAATTGTCTTATCATGTAGCCTTAATCAAGGGCACTGACGTTGACCAGCCCCGAAACCTCGCCAAAGCGGTGACGGTTGAGTAATCCTGCCCAATAATCACCACGCTCTGACCAGGAGCGTGGTTGATCTTTTATCAATTACTGTCCTCTTTCTACAAAAATGCGATCTGCATAGGTTTTGTTGCAAAATGCAAATCATTTTGCATTTAATCTCAGGCATGGCGTCTGGAAAATTAAACAGAACGTCATTCTGTGTTTTAACTGATTGATATTTTTGATTTTTATAAGTGCCTAATAACTTGGCCTACATTGTGCATACTCAGGGTATAACGACTAACATCGACCAGTTATAGAGAGGAAGCAATGATTGACTCTAAAACCCAAGTAGCAAAACGCATCAAAGAAGCGCGTGAGTGGAAAGGCATCACCCAAGTAAAAATGGCTAAGTTGCTTAATGTGGCCCGCCAAACCTACTTGGATATCGAAAATGGCAAGACAGAGCCGCGTGTTCGTATGTTGTCCAACATTGCTGAGCTGACTGAGCGCCCATTGGTATGGTTTGTCTACGGTGACGAAGATGTCGAAATGCACGATGTTCAGTATAAGCAAGACGTGAATCGCCTGCTTGAGCATTTCTCTCGCTTACCGCACGAAGCCCGTACTGCGATCTTAAACCAAAGCGTGAACATGGCTTCGTTCTTGGTGAACTATTCTAAAGCGGCCCAGCGCGCATAAAAGTACTGCCTGCTCGACTAGATATGCGGGTAAGTGCTTGCTTACTGAGGTAGGCATCAAAAGCGTAGTGTCACACTATCGGTGTGCGCCACCATGATACGCCTGCCGAGCCATGCATAATGCAGGGTTGGTGTTGTGACGGGCTGTGTTTAATACAGCTCGGGTAGCAGAAATGAGGCATGAACCATGGTGATTTCGACCGCGCGCATGGCGCAACGGATCCGTGAAGCACGGGAATTTAGTAAAATAACCCAAGTAGACATGGCGAAGCGTTTGAATGTCGCGCGCCAGACCTATTTGGATATGGAGTCGGGGAAGACGGATCCGAAAATCCTCGCGCTGGTCATGATTGCCGATATTACCGGCCGTCCCTTTAATTGGTTCGTGCATGGCGAAACGGACGAGCGAGACATTGCGTTCTCTCACCGTGATGATTTAGCCGCATTGACGAGCTTGCTGAGTCAGCTCCCGCAAATGGCACGACAGACGGTGATGGATAACGCCCTATCGATCGCCGAATATGTGGTCACATTGGCCCCAGAGCCGCCAGACGAATAAACCAAGCCCGACATTAATGTCGGGCTTTTTGTTATGGGTTAATCGGTGGTTTTTGACAGGAAAAAACGGTAAGCCGGGTTCGATGTCTCATCTTTCCAGCCATATCCGAGCTCACGCAAATGGGCAGTAAAGGCGAGCAAGTCTTTGTCGCCAATTTCAAAGCCGCACAGTACGCGACCGTAGTCAGACCCATGGTTACGATAATTGAACAGGCTAATGTTCCAATGGGTGCCCAAGGTTTGCAAAAAGTGCAGCAATGCTCCCGGGTATTCAGGAAACTCAAAACTGTAAAGCCGTTCACTGAGGTTGGCCAATGGTCGACCACCAATCATATAGCGCACATGCACCTTAGCCATTTCATCATCGGACAAATCTTCGACCGGATAGCCGGCTTGGCGCAAATCGCGCAAGATATTGTCCAACTCTTCTTGCCCGCCGAGTAATCTGACACCGACGAAGATATTGGCGAGATGATCATCGCCATACCGATAATTGAATTCGGTGACGGCGCGATCGCCCAATATCTGACAAAAATTGAAAAAGGCACCGGTTTGCTCTGGGATGGTGACAGCCAGTAAGCCTTCACGTTTCTCACCCAGTTCCGCGCGCTCAGAGACGTAGCGCAGCGAATGGAAATTGGTATTGGCACCAGACAACACGGTCGCAAGCTGTTTATCTTTGAGTTGGTGTTTTTCCACGTATTGCTTCAGGCCGGCTAATGCCAAGGCGCCAGAGGGCTCGGAGATAGCCCGCGTGTCCTCAAAGATGTCTTGCACGGCCGCACAGATAGCGTCACTCGATACGGTGATGCTGTCATCTAAGTACTGCTGACAAAGCCGGAAAGACTCATCGCCTATGCGTTTCACTGCTACACCGTCGGCAAAGGTGCCCACGCGATCAAGGGTCACGGGGAAGCCAGCATCTAACGCCGCACGCAGACAGGCGGAGTCCTCCGCTTCTACCCCGATAACTTTGATGTTGGGCATCAGTTGTTTGATAAGGACGGCCACACCCGCAGCGATGCCCCCGCCTCCAACGGGCAGAAAAATATAATCGAGGTGACCATTTTGTTGCACAAGCTCCAAGCCAATAGTGCCTTGTCCGGCAATCACTTGGGGATGATCAAAAGGTGGCACAAAGGTGTAGCCATGTTCGTCGGCGAGCTGTTGTGCCATGCCTTTGGCTTCATCGAAATTATTGCCGTGCAGTACCACATGGCCGCCAAAGCCGCGTACCGCGTCGACCTTGATGGCTGGCGTTGTACGGGGCATGACGATGGTCGCCTTCACCCCAAGACGGCTACCTGATAAGGCAACGCCTTGTGCATGGTTACCCGCCGATGCCGCAATCACACCGGCTTTTTTTTGCGCCTCGGTGAGCTGTGCCATCATGTTATGCGCGCCGCGTAATTTAAACGAGTGGACGGGTTGGCGATCTTCACGCTTGAGCTGTACCTGATTATTGAAGCGCTTAGATAAGCGCTTCATGGTTTGAAGAGGCGAGGTAATCGCCACTTCATAAACAGGCGCGCGCAAGATATCCCTGAGGTAATCAGCACCGTCCATCGGTTGTGCAGTTGAGGGTTGCGCCTGTTGCATGCTTATTCCTCCAATTTACTACGATCGCGCACCGCACCTTTATCGGCGCTGGTGGCGAGGCTGGCATAGGCTTTTAACGCGTAAGACACCTGACGTTGGCGGTCTTTGGGTTTCCAACCGCGAGCGTTCACGTCTGCGCGGCGGGTGGCCAGTGTCGCTTCGTCCACCAGCAGACTGATTTCGCGGGTGGGGATATCAATACGAATACGATCACCGTTTTCCACTAACGCGATGGTGCCGCCGTTCGCTGCCTCGGGAGACACATGACCAATGGATAGCCCAGAGGTACCGCCAGAGAAGCGCCCATCGGTGAGCAGCGCGCAGGATTTGCCCAATCCCATCGATTTTAAGTAGGTGGTGGGATAGAGCATTTCTTGCATGCCTGGTCCCCCTTTCGGCCCTTCGTAACGGATCACCACCACATCACCGGCTTTGACTTCACCACCGAGGATGGCTTCCACCGCGTGGTCTTGACTTTCAAACACCACAGCTGGCCCCTCGAAGGTCAGAATACTTTCATCGACCCCAGCGGTTTTGACGATACAGCCATTGAGCGCGATGTTGCCTTGTAGCACGGCTAAGCCACCATCTTGGCTAAAGGCATGTTCATGGGCGCGGATACAGCCTGATTGGCGATCATCATCCAGGGTGTCCCAGCGACAGTTTTGCGAGAAGGCTTGGGTGGTACGAATGCCCGCTGGCCCGGCGCGATAGAAGGCTTTAATCGCTTCATCATCGGTTTGTACAATGTCATATTGCGCCAGTTGTTCTTTGAGGCTCATGCCCAGTACGGTTTGTTGCTCGACGTTGAGCAGGTTAGCGCGCTGAAGCTCACCGAGGATCCCCATCACCCCGCCAGCACGGTGCACATCTTCCATGTGATATTGCTGCGTCGATGGTGCCACTTTGCAAAGGTGAGGCACTTGGCGTGACATCCGATCAATATCATCCATATCGAAATGGACGTCGCCTTCTTGTGCAGCTGCCAGTAGGTGCAAGACTGTATTGGTAGAACCACCCATGGCAATATCCAGCGCCATCGCGTTTTCAAACGAGGCGCGGTTGGCGATATTACGCGGCAGGATGCTGTCATCGTCTTGCTCATAATAGCGCTTAGTCAGCGCAACAATCCGTTTACCGGCGTTGATGAATAGCTGCTCACGGTCAGCATGGGTGGCGAGCATCGACCCATTACCTGGCTGACTCAGCCCCAGCGCTTCGGTGAGACAGTTCATCGAGTTGGCGGTAAACATGCCAGAGCACGAACCACAAGTGGGACACGCGGAGCGCTCAATTTGCTCGCTTTGTTCATCGGACACATCTGGGTTGGCACCTTGCATCATGGCATCGACCAGATCGAGTTTTAGGATCTGATCGGACAGCTTGGTTTTGCCGGCCTCCATTGGGCCACCGGAGACAAAAATCACCGGGACATTGAGGCGCATCGAGGCCATCAACATGCCCGGGGTGATTTTGTCACAGTTAGAAATACAGACCATGGCATCGGCACAATGGGCATTGACCATATACTCGACCGAGTCTGCGATAATCCCACGGGAAGGCAGTGAGTACAGCATGCCGCCATGACCCATGGCGATACCATCATCGACAGCGATGGTATTGAACTCTTTGGCGATGCCGCCTGCTTTTTCGATTTCCTTGGCGACCAGCTGACCCATGTCTTTGAGATGGACATGGCCTGGCACAAACTGGGTAAATGAGTTGACGACGGCGATAATCGGTTTGCCGAAATCATCATCTTTTACGCCGGTAGCGCGCCACAATGCACGCGCGCCAGCCATGTTGCGACCGTGGGTAGTAGTTTTGGAACGATAGGTTGGCATATTACGACTCCTTTGCCTTATGCGTTCTGGTCTGGGTAAACCGGGTCAAGCCAGCCCCATTTGTCTTCGGTGGTACCATCAAACAAGCCAAAGAAGGCTTGCTGTAGTGAGGCGGTGATCGGGCCACGTTGACCCTCACCGACGGTGATCTGATCGACGCTACGCACAGGCACAATTTCTGCCGCGGTACCGGTCATAAAGACTTCATCGGCCAGGTACAGTGCTTCACGCGCAATCGGCTCTTCGCAAATGGTGAGTCCTTTCTCTTTCGCCAGCGTGATGATGGCGTCACGCGTGAGCCCCGGTAAAATGGCGCTGGTCGCCGGGGGGGTGCTAATCACGCCGTTTTTAATAATAAAGAGGTTTTCACCGGCCCCCTCGGACAGGTAGCCGCGGACATCCAAGGCAATGCCTTCGGCATAGCCATGACGACGGGCTTCACCACCTACCAACAGAGAAGATAAGTAGTTCCCGCCGGCTTTGGCCGCAGTCGGAATGGTATTGGGTGCCGCTCGGTTCCAGCTCGACACCATGGCATCCACCCCTTGGGCGAGCGCTTCTTCCCCTAAGTAGCTCCCCCAGCTAAAGGCGGCGATGATGATATCCATTTGTGTATCAGGTGGCGGGCAGACCCCTAAGCCTACATTGCCCACAAAGCCAAGCGGGCGAATGTAGGCAGAGCGTAGCTGATTGACGCGCAAAGTTTCACGGCACGCTTCCATGAGTGCATCGACGCTGTAGGGGATCGGAAAACGGTAAATTTTGGCAGAATCTTTTAAGCGCTGCATGTGCTCGCGATGGCGAAACACCACTGGGCCGTTCGGTGTGTCATAGCAGCGGATCCCTTCAAACACTGAGGTGCCGTAGTGCATGGCGTGCGTGAGTACGTGCACGGTGGCATCCTGCCAAGCGATCATTTCACCGTTAGACCAAATGTAATCAGCGGTATTTGTCGACATTCTTTTCTTCCTTTTTGGTTATGCGCGTAGGGATTGTTGCTGGGATGAGGACATCATGACCTCAGCCACATCCCATAGCTTAGTCAGTTGTGGTCGCAAGGTCTCGATCGCTCTTTGGCTTTCGACGGTGACATCAAAAATGACGTGGCCGTTGTCCGCGGGCAAAGACATGTTGAACTGGCAAACCGTAAAACCGCGATGACGGATCACACGCAAAACACGCTCGAGCAGTTCAGGGCTGTGGGTCGCATGAATAGAAAACTGGTGTTGCATCATAAGTCTTGCTCCATCATTTGTTGGTTTGCCGCGCCGGGTGGTACCAGCGGCCATACATTTTCCATTTCATCAATGGCAACATGCAGCAAATAAGGACCTTGATGTGTCATCAAGGTGTTGAGTGCGTCCTCGACCTCATCTTTACGCTGGATACTGTGCCCAGGAATATCAAAGGCGCGCGCCAGGGTGAGAAAATCCGGGTTATCAGACAGGTCGGTTTCACTATAGCGTTGCTCGAAAAACAATTGTTGCCATTGACGCACCATGCCCAAACGCTGGTTATCTAGCAGGATGATTTTTACCCCGATGCCGCGACGCTTGAGCGTACCGAGCTCTTGGACGTTCATCATGAATGAGCCATCTCCGGACACCAGTACCACTTCATCCTCGGGACGGGCTACTTTGGCGCCCATTGCGGCAGGCAAGCCAAATCCCATGGTGCCTAGCCCCGCCGAGGTCAGCAGGTTCTCGGGTTGAGAGGGACGAACATGTTGCGCGACCCACATTTGATGTTGGCCCACATCGGTGGCAACGACTGTGCTTGCGGACATGCTATCGGACAAGCTTTTGAGCAAGGCGGGTGCATAGATGGCCTCGCCAGGGTGGTCGTAGCGCCACGCGTGCGAGGTCTGCCATTCGGTAATTTGTTCCCGCCATGCCGGTGACGTGTCAGGGCATGCGAGTGCAGGGAGTACTTGATTGAGTGGGGCGCAAACCGGTGCTTGCGCGCGGCGCAGTTTGTTGATTTCGGCCGCATCAATATCAAGGTGCACCACGTTGGCATGAGGGGCGAAGGTATCGAGCTTGCCGGTCACCCGGTCATCGAAACGTGCGCCAACCACAATCAGTAAGTCGGACGCCTGCACCGCGAGGTTCGCCGCTTTGGTGCCATGCATACCG
Source organism: Salinivibrio sp. KP-1 (assembly GCF_000968645.1). Taxonomy (NCBI): domain Bacteria; kingdom Pseudomonadati; phylum Pseudomonadota; class Gammaproteobacteria; order Vibrionales; family Vibrionaceae; genus Salinivibrio; species Salinivibrio sp. KP-1. The sequence continues at coordinate 55,155 of NZ_LAQR01000037.1, forward strand.
AGCATCCCAAGGTAATGCGGATAGTTTGATTCAACCGTGCCCAAGCCTTTTAGTGTGCTGACCACTGGGAGCTGACTGCGTGCCAAGTAATCGCGTAACGCCTCGGTGGCTTTACCCAATACCACACCGCCACCGAGGTAAACCATAGGTCGCTCACTGGTACGAATAAGCGCATTGGCCTTTTCGAGTGCTTGGCTATCGACAGGGGCAGTATGTGAAACATGAACCTGAGCCTCAGTGTTTGGGATCAGTGCTTGTTGCACATCTTTAGCGATATCCACCAATACCGGGCCAGGACGGCCTGATTGTGCTATTTCGAATGCCTGCGCTAAAGTCGTCGTAAGCTCGGCCGGATCGGTGACCAGAAAACTGTGTTTGGTGCAGGCGAGAGATAAGCCGAGGACATCAATCTCTTGGAACGCATCCGTCCCTATTAGTGGGCTGGCGACCTGGCCGGTGATCGCGACTACGGACACCGAGTCCATCATCGCATCGGCAAGCCCGGTGACTAAGTTAGTGGCGCCCGGTCCCGATGTCGCCAGGCAGACGCCAGGACGGCCACTGGCGCGGGCATACCCGATGGCGGCCATCGCTGCCCCTTGTTCGTGGCGACATAAAATATGTTCAACCCCACCATCATAGAGGGCATCATACACAGGCATGATGGCGCCGCCTGGATACCCAAATACGGTTTCAACGCCTTGCTTACGTAAGGCTTCCACAACCCATTGTGCACCTGTCATCCTTGTCCCTCCCCGTATGAACGGGGAGGGCAGGCGGGCGAATGATCTGTCTCTGCGCTCTCCATCATTGTTGCTTCCGTTGTCGCGTGGCGTCGCCACATGAATGAAAAAAGCCCCCGAACCTGTTGGTTGCGGGGGCTTGGTTGCGATGTTGCTGCTGTATTTCGCGTACCTAAACCCCTCGCGGAATAATGACCACGATGAGGCGAATAATTAGGACGATAGCGAAGTTAAGCATTTGTCTGTCTTTTCTTGTCGTTAGCCCATTTTATGGGTTTTTTGTTAATTGTGTTTTTGTTTACGCCTGCTTGTTACAGGTCAGTCACGAACCCGATCTGTCGCCGAGTCTCGTGTTTAATTGTTGTGCATTTGTAGTGGTATCACAGACCTCACTCGCATGACAAGAAAAAAATACTCTTAATCATAAATTGGCTCGGCACTATAAGAGTCGGGTTTCATAGTGGTTAACAAGGGTAACGCGGAGAGAAAATGGCATTAGCGATAGTGCACAGTCGAGCCTGTGTGGGCGTGCAAGCACCGAATGTGACTGTAGAAGTACACATATCTAACGGTTTACCTGGGTTTGCGCTGGTGGGGCTGCCTGAAACCACGGTGAAAGAAGCGCGGGACAGGGTGAGAAGTGCAATTGTGACGTCGAACTTTGAGTTCCCATCACGCCGGATCACCGTTAACCTTGCACCGGCTGACTTACCCAAAGAAGGTGGACGGTTTGATTTGCCGATAGCGCTCGGGATCTTGGTTGCATCTGGGCAGCTGCCGGAAAAGCGGCTCAACGAATTCGAGTTTTTGGGAGAGTTGGCTTTGTCCGGACAGCTACGGCCGGTTAAAGGGGCCTTGCCCGCCGCGCTTGCCTGTCAAAAAGCGCAGCGCGCACTGGTGGTGCCAGATGATAACGCCAGCCAGGTGGCATTGGTGGATAATGAGCGCCATGTGTCAGCGCCTGATCTGATTGCGGTGGCGCAGCACCTCATTGGTCAACAAAATCTCGGTTTGAATGCGACACAGGTAGAAGCCCCCGAACCTCCCTCAACACGGTGTTTGCGTGACATTATTGGCCAACAACAAGGAAAACGCGCGCTAGAGATCGCCGCCAGTGGTTCACATAATCTGCTTTTTGTTGGCCCGCCCGGAACCGGAAAAACCATGCTAGCCTCGCGGTTGTGTGATTTGCTCCCGCCTATGAATGATGAAGAGGCATTAGCGTCAGCCGCGGTCACGTCGTTGACCCAGCAACCTTTGCATGAAGGAAACTGGCGTCGGCGCCCGTTTCGTAGTCCACACCACTCAAGCTCGATGGCGGCATTGGTTGGGGGTGGCACCGTTCCGCGCCCGGGAGAGATCTCTTTGTCTCACCATGGGGTGCTGTTTCTCGATGAGATGCCAGAGTTCGAGCGCCGGGTGCTTGATGCCCTGCGTGAGCCGCTAGAGTCGGGGGAGATTATTATCTCCCGCGCCAATGGCAAAACCCGCTTTCCCGCACGCTTTCAGCTGATAGGCGCATTAAACCCCAGTCCCACAGGCCATCATGAAGGAGAGCTCGCGCGCTCAAACCCACAGCAAATCTTGCGCTATCTAGCCCGTTTGTCTGGGCCATTATTGGACAGGTTTGATATGTCGATTGATATTCCGGCACTGCCAAGAGGGAGCCTCTCCAGTGGTGGTGAGCGCGGTGAGTCAACGGTCGTGGTAAAAGCCCGAGTTGAAGCGGCGCGAGCCAGGATGTTGGCGCGTCAAGGTAAGGTTAATGCGTTGCTGAGCAATCGAGAAATGGAACAACATTGCCAACTGGCTCAAACCGATGCCGCTTTTTTAGAACAAGCCCTGCATCGTTTGGGACTGTCTGTGCGGGCATACCATAGGATCATTAAAGTGGCGAGAACCATTGCCGATTTGGCCGATGTTGACACCATCCAGCGTCCTCACCTTGCTGAGGCGCTGGGGTATCGGGCGATGGATGGCTTATTACGCCACCTCAACGCCCAAGTCAGCTAATTACTTTTGGGTAAGCAAGAAGTTGATCAACTGAAAGTATTCTTCGGGGGTTTCCACGGTTTTCGGTGTGACATGATACTTGCCATTGACGACCACGGCAGGCACGCCGCGCAGGCCCGCTTTTTCGAACGATTGGTCAAAGCGCTTCGCCATTGAGTTGGCCGCAAAGCTGTTGTAAGCACCATCAAACTCTTGGCCATCAATGCCGTTATCAACGAACAGTTGGCGCACCTCGGCCAATGATTTGGGTGGGTTTTGCGCCACGTGAATGCGATCGAACATCACTGGAATAATGGTGTCTTGTGCATTCAGTACCACGGCGGTTGCGTATGCACGGGTTAGGACACTGCCCATATCCCCGCCCATAAAGGAGACGTGATTTTTCACCACTTTGGCGTTGTCAGGCACCTGCTGTTTGAGCTGTTGAACCAGTGGCTCAAATTGATAGCAGTGAGGACAGTAGAAGGAGAAAAACTCAGTGACTGTGGGCGTATCCGTCGCTGGCGTGTCCAGCACTTGGTAGTCTTCCCCTGCCTTAAAGCGTCCCGGCTTAGCGTCAGCCACTTCCATAGGCGCGGTGGATTCAGACTGCGTTTGGGTAGACTCTGCCGTTTGCGTGGTTTGTGATGACGTTTGTGTCACGCTCTCAGGCTCAGAGCAGGCGGTTAAGCCGAGGATGAGTAGCACAGGAAACAGTTTCTTTAACATGATTGAATGACTCTCCGTTATCGATTGAGCGCTTACGGGTACAGCGTAAGCGGTGGCGCTTCTAAGGTGGCAAGTTGTTCTTTAAATGCAAGTACCTGACCTTCCCAGTATTTTGCATCAGCAAACCAAGGGAATGCACGTGGAAATGCCGGGTCTTGCCAGCGTTTTGCTAGCCACGCCATATAGTGCACCATTCTCAGACCACGCAACGGCTCGATCAGTTGCAATTGATCGGCGGGAAATTCACGAAATTCGCGATAACCTTCTGCCAAGGTATCGAGTTGGGCGAGCTGATCGGCACGACTGCCGTTTAAAAACAGCCACAAGTCTTGAATCGCAGGGCCGTTACGCGTGTCGTCAAAATCCACAAACAGTGGACCGTCGCGCCACAGAATGTTGCTGGGGTGACAGTCGCCGTGCAAGCGGATCGCCGGCCAATTTGTATGCCAGCGAGCGGCAATGGCGTCAATTAAGCGGTCAAGATCAGAGAAAAAGGTTGCCTGAATGCCTTCTGGGATCAGATTTGCCTCATTTAACACCTGACGAGGTTGATAAAGATGACTGTCGAGATCAAACTTTGCCCGTTGTTGGAAGGGGGTCGCCGCGCCCACTTGGTGTAGGCGGCCGAGGTAACGGCCGACCGCCTCAAGTTGATCCCAATTATCCACTTCAAAACCCCGGCCGCCGACACTGGGAAATAACGCAAAGCGAAACCCCTCGGCGGTAAAAAGGCTTGTACCGTCGCGGTAGATTGGGGCTACCACGGGAATATCGGCCTGGGCGAGCTCATGACAGAATGCGTGCTCTTCGATAATTTGCGCGTTAGACCATCGCCCAGGACGGTAAAACTTCACCACATAGCGCTGGCCATCATCAGCGACAAATTGGGCAACACGGTTTTCATAGCTGTTCAGCGCAAGCAAGCCTGATTGAGGATAGATCCCCACCGACTCAATCGCATTTAACTGAACATCTGGCGTTAGTGTATGAAAGTCAAAGCCATGGTCAGTCATGAGCATTCCGTTTGTGTGGCAAAACGCCATGGTAACAAATAAAAAGGGCGCTGCCTGCGCCCTTTCATTGTGGATTAAAATGACGATTAGAGATCCGTGATAAACCGACTCTCTGCCGTGACCACTTTTTGCTCCTCACCCGACTCACGTTCCATCACAAAAGTGATATCGGCAATACGCTGTTCCATCTCATAGGTATCAACGGCGAGGCTGATGGGTAATGAGAACACTTCCCCTGCTTGGACATTGACCGTTTGCGGGCCATGCCATTCCACATCGTTCAGCCCATTCACCGACAGTTGGTACGTCTCATCCGATTGGGTTTTATTGAGGATTTTTAAGGTATAAGTGTTTTCCACCAACCCTTGGTTATTGATGCGATAAAGCTGGTTTCGGTCTCGAATCACATCCAGCTCCATGGGCATCACTGACATCGCTAAGTAGATGAACATCGCGGTGACGATGGTCATGACGACCCCGTAGCCAAGGAGCTTAGGTCGCATCACGGCGGTTTTCTTGCCTTCTAGTTTGTGCTCGGTGGTGTAGCTAATCAGTCCACGCTCATAGCCCATCCTATCCATGGTTTCATCGCAAGCATCGATACAGGCACCACAGTTGATACATTCGTATTGCAAGCCGTCACGAATATCGATGCCTGTTGGGCAGACCTGCACACACAAATTACAGTCAATGCAGTCACCGAGTCCCAACTCTTTCGGATCTTTTTTGCGAGGACGAGGGCCGCGTTTTTCGCCGCGCTTAGCATCATATCCGACAATAAAGGTGTCTTTGTCGAACATCGCCGACTGGAAGCGTGCGTAAGGGCACATATGAATACACATAATCGAGCGCATCCAGCCTGCATTGCCATAAGTACAAGCGGCAAAGAAGATCACCCAAAAACCGACCCAGAAGCTGGTATCAAAGGTGACTAAATCGATAGCTAACTCGCGCATTGGCACAAAGTAGCCAACGAAGGTCATCCCGGTAATCAAGGAGATCGCCCACCATGCCGCGTGTTTAGCGGTTTTGCGCGCGGCTAGCTCAGGCGTCAGTTTTAACGAGTCTTGCTTGCGGCGCTTGTTGGCGGCGCCTTCGAGTTTTTCTTCAAACCAAATAAATAAGAAGGTCCAAACGGTTTGCGGGCATAAATACCCACACCACACGCGGCCAAGAAAGGTGGTGATAAAGAAAAGGCCAAATGCCGCGAGCATCAATAGTGCAGCCAGCAAGGTAAGGTCTTGTGGCCAGAGTGTGGTGCCAAAAAAGGTAAATTTCTGATTACCGATGTCGAGTAAGATGGCTTGGCGTCCTTGGTATGGGAGCCATGGAATGGCGAGGAACACCAGCATGAAAAACCAGCCCATATAGCGTCGCATACGCTGGTAATAGCCTTTTACCGCACGCACATAAATACGATTGCTTGGGTTGAAACGGTCGTCAGCCCCTTTGTGAGTTTTGGGGTTGTACTCTTTTGCAGTCACGTCTTTGACGTTGATTTTTTTATCGCTCATGACATTGGCTTTCCTTGGGGTACGGGTCCATGGTGCGTTGCCAGGCCCTGATTATCATTGTTGCCTGTGATTGTAGCGCAGCGAACTCCTTGAATACGCTACCAGAGTCATAGTTTGCAACATAGCCACAAACTCAATGAAATCTAGCTATAACAGACGATTAGCCAGACTGCTTTCACGACGATTGCTGAGGCGGGATCCCGCGTGCGCGCAAAATCGCGGCTTTAAAATCGTCTTCACAATCTTTGGCTAGCCCAGGAATGGGGGCATCAGTATCTTCTAGTCGCATCTTAAGCTGATAGATCAAGGTATCGTCTGACAGTGTGGTGATATCCTGACCATGACCGGCTTCATCAGCGATCTGGATGAGCATTTGCATCAGAGAACAGTCAGGGGTTTTTTGCCAAGATTGATTGAGTAGGTCGAGCAGCTCATTGATACGGTGGCATTGCATATGGGCGTCCTCAGTGTGGCACGTAAAAAATGCCATTGTGCCCGACCACACTGAGATGAAACTTAGCCAGGATCAATTTCCGCTCAGGTGGTGATTAATTAATCGGCATCACGCGATTACGGCCTAGGTTTTTAGCTTGATACAGGTGCTGATCGGCACGGTAAATCAGATCTGCGCCGCTCTCACCTTTATATTCGTCATACTCGGCGACGCCTATCGATACGGTAATGCTGTCTAGAGTGCGGCCACGACGCCGGTCTTTGATCACCATGCGGTCAATCGCCGCCCGCAATGTTTCAGCGGTGCGCTTGGCCGTGCTGAGGCGTTTTTGCGGCACCAGCAAGGCAAATTCTTCGCCCCCGTAGCGAAAGGCTTGTACGCCATCGCGACAGTAGTCGAGGATCCGTTTAGAAACTTGCTTTAAGGCAATGTCACCGAGCACATGGCCGTAGGTATCATTTAGATGTTTGAAGTGGTCGAGATCGATCAGTACCAAGCAGAACGGCCAGGTTTGTGGGCTATCAATGTAGGCGGCGAGTTCGCGCTCGAAGGCGGCCCGGTTAAGCAAACCGGTTAGGCCATCATGAGTGGCTTGTTCGGTCATCTCAGCCAAATTTTGCTTTAATTGCGCAATCTCTTGCTGCGCGTCATTAAGCTGGTGTTTAAAGTAGCGGGTCGACTGGGTAAGCGCTTGCGAATCTTTGACCACGTTGCGTACCACGGCGATGGTCTCATCAATGGATAACCCTTCATTTTCGACCCGTGACAGCTGTTCAAAGGTGTTATCGAGAACCGAATGGAAAGCGTCAGTATCTTGGATAGTATCTGACATTGAGTGGCTCATCTCGGTCATCATCGATTCTAAGCTTTGCTTTAATGCATTGATGTCTCGGCTATGCTTATCGGCCATGTGTTTTTGGTAAAGCATGTCGCTTTGCAGCGGACTACAGGTACCGTGCTCATCGACGGTGGCATCGACATCCGCATTGAGTTTGGCGTCGGTATTGGCGACATAGGTGTACCACAGGGCATAGTTGGTGGGCGTGGTGGGCACCTTGTATTTCATCATCAAAGGCACAGCTTTTTTGAGGAAGCTGGTAGATTGCTGAAACTTATCGTCCGACATGGCGTTCCTTTGTGTGTCATCGATACCGAGAGAACTTTTATTAGTGTATACCCAAAGTGATTGGAACGGCAGTAGACAGCGAAAAAGCGTGAGCCTGCAGGCAACAACGCCTGCAGGCGAGGATCATAGGAAGAAGGGACTGGGCTGGAACAGGCGTTCAACGTCAGGAATATATTTTTTGTTCACCAAGAACAAGACCACATGGTCATCTTGCTGGATCACGGTTTTATCGTGCGCAATTAACACTTCATCGCCGCGCACCACGGCACCAATGGTGGTACCGGGGGGCAGTTTTATCTCGCCGATGGCGCGCCCGACCACTTTGGATGTCGACGCATCCCCATGGGCGATGGCTTCAATCGCCTCAGCGGCGCCGCGTCGTAGTGACGAGACATTAACAATGTCTGCGCGGCGCACATGGGTGAGTAGCGCAGATATCGTCGCCTGTTGAGGGGAAATGGCAATATCAATCACCCCGCCTTGCACTAAGTCCACATAAGCGCCGCGCTGGATAAGCACCATGACTTTTTTCGCGCCAAGGCGTTTCGCCAACATGGCCGACATAATATTGGCTTCGTCTTCGTTGGTGACCGCGATAAACACATCAATCTGATCAATGTGCTCTTCACTGAGCAGTTCTTGATCAGAGGCATCGCCACAAAACACCGTGGTTTCTTCAAGTAACTCAGAAAGGTGCTCCGCACGGGAGGGGTTACGCTCAATCAACTTCACGCTGTATTGACGCTCCAACGCCATCGCGAGGCCGGCACCAATGTTGCCACCACCAACAATCATGATGCGTTTGTAGGGTTTTTCAAGGCGCTGCAATTCACTCATCACCGAGCGAATATGGTTACTCGCGGCGACGAAAAAGACTTCATCATCGGCTTCGATGATGGTGGTACCTTGTGGACGAATGGGCCGGTCACGACGGAAAATAGCGGCGACACGGGTATCGACATGCGGCATATGCTCACGCAAGGCGGACAAGGCTTTACCGACCAAAGGTCCGCCGTAATACGCCTTAACCGCAACCAGACCGACCTTTTTGTCGGCAAAGCTGACCACCTGTAAGGCGCCTGGGTATTCAATTAGACGACGAATATAACGAGTGACCAGCTCTTCAGGGGCGATAAGATGGTCAACCGGACAGGCGTCGCTGTTAAACAGTTGCTCTTTCACCGCCAAGTATTCAGGGCTGCGGATCCGAGCGACGCGGTTTGGTGTATTAAAACGTGTATACGCGACCTGACAGGCGATCATATTGGTTTCGTCTGAGTTGGTCACCGCGACCAGCATATCTGCATCTTGAGCGCCGGCTTCTTGCAGCGTGGTTGGGTGACTGGCAAACCCCTGTACCACGCGTAAGTCATACTTATCTTGTAGCTCACGCAGTCGTTCGGGGGCGCGGTCAACAATGGTGATATCATTGTTTTCCCCTACCAGGTTTTCTGCCAGGGTGCCGCCGACTTGTCCTGCACCCAAGATGATGATTTTCATGCTACTGTCACTCCCTGCCTAGTCGCACAAAGGCTTCTCTAGGCATGCATAATAGAAACCGTCCATGTCGTCTTCGCCTGGCAAAATCTGGCGACCAGGCTGCGCTTGCGAGCCGGTGCGCAGTATCGCGGAAGGTTCACGGGCTAAAAAGGCACGGATTTGCTCGCGGTTCTCATCCGGTAATACTGAGCAGGTGGCGTAAACCAGCGTACCGCCTGGCGCCAATTGCTGCCACATTGTGTCTAAAATCTCTGCCTGTAACGTGACCAGAGCGTGAATGTCACTATCACGGCGTAGCCACTTAATGTCGGGATGACGCCGGATCACGCCTGTGGCTGAACAAGGGGCATCCAGTAATATACGATCAAATGCAGGCCCTTGATGCCAAGCGCTTGGCTCACGGGCATCCGCGTGTTTCACATCAGCATTCAGCCCTAACCGTGACAGGTTCTCTTTGATCCGGGATAAGCGGTTTTCATCGGCATCAATGGCCGTCACGATGGCATCAGGCTGGTGCTCAAGGATATGACACGTTTTCCCTCCTGGCGCGGCACAGCAGTCGAGAATATGTTCTGCAGACGCGGGTTCGAGGTAATCGACAGCCAGCTGCGCGGCGGCATCTTGTACCGACACCCAGCCCTGGTCAAAGCCGGGGAGGCGAGACACATCACACGGCGCGTCGAGTTTCAGAGCGTCCATGGCATCTGGATGGGCACTGGCACCAATACCGGCCTGTTGCAGCTGCGTTTGATAACTGTCTCGAGAATGGTGCTGGCGGTTGACGCGCAGCCACATCGGCGCTTTTTGATGATTTGCCGCCACAATGTCTTGCCAATTTGATGGATAGGCGGTCTGAAGGCGTTTGAGCAACCAGCCGGGATGGCAGTAATGACCAGCATCATGCGCTTGGCTGGCTTGGTCTAGCGCATCTTGATCGCGTTGATAATTGCGCAAAATGGCGTTAATCAATCCACGTAATTGTGGGCGCTTCAATGGCTTGGTGGCATTCACGGTTTCAGCCACGGCGGCATGGGCCGGGATGCGCATATAGCCTAACTGATACAACCCGACCAGAATGAGGTGATGAAAGACTCGTTGTTTGCCTTTCAGTGGCTTATCCATCAGGGCTTGCACGATATGCTCTAATCGCGGTAACCAGCGCAAGGTGCCATAGCAAATCTCTTGCAACAAAGCAGCATCACGCGGGGCGACCTTCTGTTGAGCGAGGGGGAGCTGCTGGGACAATGACTGGCCCTGATCAACCACTTGATACAGAACGCGGGCGGCCGCGGCTCTTACATTCATATGTTTACCTATTCAAAGGACAAATTGGCATCAGACGATAGTGTGGGTCAGATTAAAAAAGGCCAGCGTACTGGCCTTCTTCTCACGTATCGGTGGCACGCTATAGTTGGGTGCCTGTTTCAAACCATTCACGACGTGCATTCAGTAGTTCATGCGCTTGCATGGCTTTTTTGCCCGGGGGTTGTAGTTGGGTCAGCTGGATCACGCCTTTTCCGGTCGCGACCTGAATGCCATGTTTGTCAGTGTTGATCACTGTGCCTGGCGCCGCGTCCACGTCGATATCTAGTGCGTTAGCGCCCCACACCTTGATGTTTTGCTCACCTAAGGTGAAGTAGCTGACCGGGCGCGGGTTAAATGCCCGTACACAACGTTCGATAAACGCGGCGTCTTGATGCCAATCGATCTGCGCTTCTTGCTTACTGAGCTTTTCGGCATAGTTGGCTTTGGCATCGTTTTGTGGCTCCGCAAGAATAATGCCGTTAGCCATGTCATTAAGACAATCAATTAATGCCTGCGGACCCAGCTCCGCAAGGCGCAAATATAGGCTACCACTGGTTTCTTTCTCATCAATGGGCAAGGTCGCAATTTTAAGCATATCGCCTGTGTCGAGCCCTTCATCCATCTGCATGATGGTGACTCCCGTCTCATTGTCACCAGCCCATACTGCTCGTTCGATAGGAGCGGCGCCACGCCAACGTGGCAGAATGGAGCCATGCACATTAATACACCCTAACTTGGGGGTGTCCAATACGGGCTTGGGCAGAATCAGCCCGTAAGCGACCACGACCATCACGTCGGCGTTCAAGGCAGCCAGCTCCGCTTGTGCTTGTTCATCACGCAACGTGCGAGGCTGATACACGGGTAAGTCATGCTCAAGCGCAAGCTGTTTAACGGGGCTTGCCGTGAGCTTCTTGCCTCGGCCAGCGGGTTTATCTTCACGGCTATAAACCGCAACCACCTCATGCTCACTATCGAGCAGGGCTTGTAAATGGCGCGCGGCAAAATCCGGCGTGCCCGCAAATACTATACGCAGCGGTGTGCTCAAAGTGACCTCAGCTTGCTTTCTGGTTAGCGCGTTTGATTTTTTCCATCTTTTGCTTGATGCGCTGACGTTTCAGCGGCGATAGGTAGTCCACAAACAGCTTACCTTCTAAATGGTCAAGCTCATGCTGAATACAAATCGCTAGCAGGTCGTCGGCATCAAACTGGATAGCGTTGCCGTCGCGATCCAGCGCTTTTACGGTCACTTCTGCCGCACGCGGAACCAATGCGCGTGCACTGGGCACAGATAAGCATCCTTCTTCAATGCCATCTTCACCGCGCTTTTCGATGATTTCTGGATTGATAAGCACCATGGGCTGATCGCGGGTTTCGGAGACATCAATCACCACCATGCGTTGGTGAAAATCAACCTGAGTGGCCGCGAGACCAATACCGTCTTGGGCGTACATGGTTTCAATCATGTCATCAGCCATTTTCTGGATCTCAGGTGTGACAGCGTCCACCGGCTTGGCCACGGTGCGAAGGCGCTCATCTGGGAATGTTAATACGTTCAGTAAAGCCATAACGTCTCATAAAAATTGAACTGTGCCGAAAGCGGCACGGGGTAATTGGGTTAATTCTAGACATTTTGCCAGCCAATTGACAGCATCAGCATCATTCGTCGGGTGAGGAAGACATTGATGACAAGAAAGCTATTCAATCTCGCCGCCGCTGGGCTATTGGCTATCGCGCTACCAGTGCTGGCAGCCGGCCCTGCCGAGAGTCAGCGATACGTGGTTGAGCGGGGGGATACCCTGTGGGATATCGCCGCCACCTTTTTCGATAATCCTTGGCAATGGCGTGACGTATGGTACGCAAATCCGGCTATAAAGGATCCCAATCTTATTTATCCTGGCGATGTGCTCACCCTCACATGGCAAGCGGGGAAACCGGCCGTCAGCTACAAGCCTAGGCGCGCGATTGCAGCAAAGGGAGATGCACCCAAGACGTCAGCGCTTAGCAGTGTCGATCCTATGCTGCTGCCCTATTTACAACAGGATATGCTGGTCGAAAAGGCGCGTTTGGTGGCGCTGCCTCGCGTTCTTGGCTCTACAGATGGGCGTCAATATCTGTCAGTGCACGATTCCCTGTATGTGGATGCGTCGCTGGGTGCCAAAAACTGGCAGGTTTTTCGGGTTGAGAAAACCTTTTTACGCCCTGCGACGTCAGAGGCTACTGCCGAACCGATCGCTATGGTGAGCTTAAAACATGTGGCTGACGGACGTATCCGTGCGCGAAGTGAAGGGCGCAGTGTGATGACACTGACACGCGTGGTGCAGGAAGTACGGCCCAATGATGTCTTGTTACCTTTGCCCGAGAACACGCATGCGCGCTTTTGGCCCCAAGCGGCTCAAACCGGCGCGAGGTTATTAGGGCATCTTTATGGCAGTGAGTATGTCGCGAATGGTCAGCTGGTGGTGCTCGATAAAGGTGCCAATGATGGCGTGACGACCGGACAAATGTTTACTGTCACCGAAGGGGGGGTCAAGGTGTTAAATGACCCCGGTGAGTATCGCTATCAAAACGCGAACGAAAGCACGACACAATCCATCACACCCATGCCTGATGTGACGGTGGGACAAACCATGGTCGTTCGGGCTTACCCTTGGATTAGCTTGGCGGTGATCACCCAAGCGCGTCAGCCGATCAAAGCCGGCATGCATGCGGTACCGCCATCTTCTCAACCGGCCTATGCACGATAAATCGCTGCGAGGATGGTTGACGCTGACTCAAGTGCCGCGATTGCGCGTCCCGCAGCGGCGCGCGCTGTTAGCTAAAATGCCCATCGACGCATTGTGTGACCAAACCCATCATGAGCTTGCCGCGGTTGGCTTAACCGCGGAGCAATGTCAGGCTATCACGCACCCCAATCATGCCATGATTGAGCGTAGCCTTGAGTGGGCGAGGCAAGAGAATTGCCACCTGATTGGCTTTGACCATCCAGCTTATCCTGCACTACTCCGAGAAATCGCACGGCCGCCTTTGGTCTTGTATGTGCAAGGCGATCTGACTTGCTTGGCGATGCCTCAATTGGCGATGGTGGGCAGCCGTCACGCGACACCACAAGGGCTAGAAACGGCGTTTCAATTTGCTAAACAACTGGTCGAGCATGGCGTTGCGATTACCAGTGGGCTTGCGCTAGGTATCGATGGCCGGGCACACAAAGGCGCACTCGAAGGCGGCGGAAAAACCTTGGCGGTGCTGGGAAGCGGACTGGCCAATGTGTATCCCGCGCGGCATCGCGCATTGGCCAAGCGGATTGAAGCGCAGGGGGCGCTTGTTTCCGAGTTTTGGCCGGACGCCCCGCCAAAAGCCGAACACTTTCCGCGCCGCAACCGGTTGATCAGTGGGTTGTCGGCAGGCGTATTAGTGGTAGAGGCCGCACCGCAAAGTGGGTCACTGATCACGGCACGTTATGCGCTAGAGCAAAACCGGAGTGTGTTTGCGATTCCCGGTTCCATAGACCAAGTCCAATCGCGAGGTTGCCACCAATTGATAAAACAAGGCGCCGTGTTAGTCGATTGTGTTGATGATATTATAAGTGATGTGGATAGCTTGGTTCAGTTTGCTGTGAGTCAGCAAAACGAATTATTTAGTGATGCACCCAAGTTAGATACGCACGAAGGATTGCCATTTTCTGCGCTGTTGGCTAACGTAGGGACTAACGCGACGTGTGTCGACGTACTGGCTGAGCGCTGCAACCAACCGGTTCACGAAATCATGATGCAGTTGTTAGACTTAGAACTCCAGGGGCTTGTAGCAGCAGTACCCGGTGGCTATGTCAGAACGAGGAGGGGCTAGCCATGATGGACATTCTTATGTACCTGTTCGAAACCTACATCCACAGCGATGTGGAAGTGATGATCGATCAGGACGAGTTAGCAGATGAATTGTCCCGCGCGGGTTTTCATCAAGACGATATATATAAAGCCCTGAACTGGCTTGAAAAGCTGGCACAGTTGCAAAATGCGGATAAACAGCCTTACCTATCAGGCAGTGCCCAAAGCTCGATTCGAATCTATACCGAGCAAGAAACACGCTTTATCGACCAAGAAAGCCGAGGCTTTCTCTTATTCTTAGAGCAGGCTGGGGTGCTTTCACCGGAAACGCGTGAAATGGTCATCGATCGGGTGATGGAACTTGAGACCCAAGAATTTGGTCTTGATGATCTAAAATGGGTCATTTTGATGGTGCTGTTTAACGTGCCCGGTAACGAGCGTGCGTATACACAGATGGAAGAAATGCTGTACGACGCACAAGAGGGATACGTGCACTAACGCTTATCAATGACAGTAAAAGGTGTGAATGAGTAAAGATAACACCCCGAACACCCACGAGCGCTGCCCGGAATGTGGCAGCGCTCTTGCGTTTAAATCGGGCAAACGAGGCCCGTTTCTGGCCTGTACGGCCTACCCAGAGTGCCACTATACCAAAGCGTTACATCATGGTGATGGCCATGTAGTAAAAGCGCTTGGCGTGGCTTGTCCGGCGTGTCATCAGGGAGAATTGGTGTTACGCCAAGGTCGATTCGGTATGTTTATTGGCTGCGATCAGTTCCCGCAATGTACGCATATCGAAAAACCGGATGAACCCGATCATACTACCCTCACCTGTCCATCCTGCCACAAGGGTGAGCTGGTAGAGCGCACCTCGCGTTACGGCAAGCGCTTTTTTGCCTGTGACCAATACCCTAAGTGTCATTTTGCGGTAAATGCACAACCGATAGCCGGCACCTGCGAGCAATGTGGCTTTGCGCTGCTGGTGGAGCGTAAGAAAGGTGGCAAGACAGTACACCAATGTGCCGATAAGTCCTGCAGCGCGATTCAAGGTGAACCGGCTGCAGAATCGGAGAGCGAGGATTAGTCGGTTTGCGCGGCGAGAGCCAAGGCAGCCGATTTTAAACCGTGAAAAGCATTGTCAGGGAGGTAGCTGGCGAGACTGGCTAACTTGGTGGCAAGCGCCGCGTTCGATGTGGCCGTGACATTAATATGGCCCACTTTGCGCCCCGGACGAGGCGTTTTGTTGTACCAATGCACATGGGCATCACGATAGGTCGCAAGCGGGACACTGCCTTGGCCTAAGATATTGATCATCGCCGTCGGCTGAATTAACTCGGTCGGGCCGAGGGGTAAGCCGCTGACGGCGCGCAGGTGGTTTTCAAACTGGCAACACGCGCTACCTTGCTGTGTCCAGTGACCGGAGTTATGCACCCGAGGTGCTATCTCGTTCACCAGCAAGCTGCCGTCTACATCAAAGAATTCCACCGCGAGTACCCCCACATAGTTCAGCGCGCCGGCAATCTTTTCCAACATGTCCGCCGCCTGTGTTTGCAAAGCATGCTCATCTGGGCGCACCACAGACAAGGTGAGTATCCCATCATGATGGTGGTTTTGGGTCAGGCTATAGCTGGCAAATTCACCATTCGCGCCACGCACACCAATCAGTGACACTTCTCGGTCAAAAGGGATCATGGCTTC
Organism: Salinivibrio sp. KP-1; assembly: GCF_000968645.1. Lineage (NCBI taxonomy): Bacteria > Pseudomonadati > Pseudomonadota > Gammaproteobacteria > Vibrionales > Vibrionaceae > Salinivibrio > Salinivibrio sp. KP-1. Next base: position 71,050 of record NZ_LAQR01000037.1, read on the forward strand.
GGCAATGATGGCTTGGCCATCGCGCTGTTCGGGCGCGGTGAGAAAGGCGTCGAGCTCTGCCCACAATGCGTGAAGATCATCGCCGTCACGATAGCGCCACTGTCCTTTGCCGTCATAACCATCCAAGGTGCTTTTGAGTACTAAGGGCGCGCCCAGTGCGTCGACCGCCTTTTCTAAATCAGCCTGTGTATACACCATACGGTACGGTGCATTGGCGACACCTGCTTGCATCAGCAGCGCTTTTTCAATTTGGCGGTCGCCACCGGTTAGAATCGCCTGAGCACTGGGGCGTAACTTCCCGCTTTGCTCGCAGTGATGCAAGATATCAGCGGGGATATGCTCAAATTCCGCGGTGATAATATCCGCGCCGGCGATGGCCGTATTGAGGCCGTGCCCCAGTGGTTGCAGCGTCAGTGGGTGAACAATGTCGCCACTACGCACATCATAGGCGCTGACGATAAGATTGAGCGGCGCGCCGGCCAAGGCCATCATCCGGGCCAGTTGTCCCGCGCCTAACACCAGAATATTCATGGCCTTACCCTTGTGGGTTGGGTTGAGCGAGAACGGCCTCAGTTTGCGCTTGGCGAAACGCATCCACTTTTGCCATCAAATCAGGGTCGGCCGTTGCGAGAATTTGTGCCGCAAGGAGGCCTGCATTCGCGGCGCCTGCGTCTCCAATGGCGAGTGTGCCCACTGCCACGCCCTTGGGCATTTGAGCAATAGAAAGCAATGAGTCCATGCCCTTTAACGCTTTTGACTGGACCGGCACGCCGAGCACCGGCAGGCTGGTGTGTGCGGCGGTCATCCCAGGCAAATGGGCGGCCCCCCCGGCGCCGGCAATAATCACTTTAATCCCGCGCTCGGCCGCTTGTTGGGCGTAGTCGGCAAGTAACTGTGGTGTGCGATGGGCGGAGACAATACGGGTTTCGTAAGGGATGGCAAAGTGATCCAACATAGCCGCTGTATGTGTCATGGTAGGCCAATCGGATTGTGAGCCCATGATGATACCGACAGTCATAATACGTCCTTCTTGATGACAAGCGTGAATAAGATAAGCTGAGCGTGGCGCGAATTATACCCAGATTTCACCGCAAGGAAAACGTTTGCGTCGGCGGTGGGGGATGAAATTCCGTCAAGATCCCACTGCGTGGATCAGGTAAAGTACGCATATAGTCTCAGTAACAAAGGATGTGAGCGTGGCACACGGTCAGTCGACAATTGATAAGCAAGCCGTGAAGGCTTTTTTCCTCCAGCTTCAAGATGATATTTGCCAACAGCTTGCGCAAGAAGATGGTCAAGCGCATTTTATTGAAGATGCGTGGGAGCGTGAGAAAGGGGGCGGTGGTCGCAGTCGCGTCCTGCGTCAGGGCCAAGTATTTGAGCAAGCGGGAGTGAACTTCTCGCACGTATTTGGCGATCAAATGCCTGCCTCGGCGACCGCGCATCGCCCAGAGCTCGCCGGGCGCTGCTTTGAGGCTATGGGGGTGTCGTTAGTGATCCATCCTCACAACCCTTACGTGCCGACCTCGCACGCGAACGTACGTTTTTTCATTGCTGAAAAAGAAGGCGCTGATCCTGTGTGGTGGTTTGGCGGTGGCTTTGACCTCACGCCTTTCTATCCGTTCGAGGAAGATTGCCAGCATTGGCATGAGACCGCCAAAGCCTTGTGCGCGCCCTTCGGTGATAGCGTGTACGCTGATCACAAGGCGTGGTGCGATCGCTATTTTTATCTGCCCCATCGCGATGAAACCCGTGGCGTCGGTGGGCTTTTCTTTGATGATTTGAACCAATGGCCATTCGAGCAGTGCTTTGCCTACACCCAAGCGGTTGGAAAAGGCTTTATCGATGCTTACCTGCCGATTGTACAGCGCCGCAAAGCCACACCCTATGGTGAGCGTGAGCGAGATTTCCAGCTTTACCGCCGCGGACGCTATGTCGAATTTAACTTGGTGTATGACAGAGGTACGCTATTTGGCTTACAAAGTGGTGGGCGTACCGAATCTATTCTGATGTCGATGCCGCCGATGGCACGTTGGGAATATAATTGGTCACCCGATGAAGACGCGCCGGAAGCGAGACTCTATCGCGACTACCTTAAACCGAGGGAGTGGTAACAGATGACCGATCGTTATTGTGTGGTCGGCCACCCGATTGGCCATAGCAAGTCGCCGCAGATCCACGCCGCATTTGCGACGCAAACCCAACAAGACATCGACTATCAAGCCATTGAAGCGCCACTCGAAGGCTTTGTGACCAGTATGCAGGCGTTTTTTGCGCAAGGAGGGTGTGGCGCCAATGTGACCGTGCCTTTTAAACAGCAAGCGTATGACTGGGTTGATACACTCACAGAGCGTGCCCGCCGCGCCGGTGCCGTGAATACGCTGGTTAAGCAAAGCGATGGCACTCTATTGGGTGATAATACTGATGGAGCAGGTTTGGTGACTGATTTGCACTACCACCGTGTGGCACTGCGTGATAAGCGCATTATGGTCGTGGGTGCGGGCGGTGCAGCTCGGGGTGTGTTGCTTCCTTTACTAGAACAAGAGCCAGCATCGCTGATGATTGTGAATCGCACCGAGCAAAAAGCCCAGCAACTAGCTGCTGCATTTGGTGAGGCCGGACCGATCACTAGTCATGCCGTGGATAGCCCCATGGCGGCGCCGGTCGATGTGATCATTAACGCGACCTCGGCGAGTTTACATCAAAGCTATCCTCCTCTTCCTCAAGGCGCGATTGGTCCAGCGACCACTGTCTATGACATGGTGTATCAAGCTGGCAGCACAACCAGTAACCAGTGGGCGCAACGCCAAGGAGCAGGGCGGTGTTTAGACGGTTTGGGCATGCTGGTGGAACAAGCGGCGGAAAGCTTTGCTATATGGCGCGGCTGTCGGCCACAAACCGAACGTGTGCGTGAGCAGTTAAGAGAGGCACTCAATCAATGAATCAATCCCTTATTCTGGCTGCGGACCAAGCGCAGATGGATACGGCAAAGGCCCGTGTTTGTTTTTACGGCCAACTTAATGGTGCATTGTTATCATGCGCTGTCCGCTTTACCACCTTATCCGCGCTCGCCGGCTGTGCGGTGGATACGGATAATGCGCAGGCGATTGTCGAACAGGTTTGGTTTGATATTGAAGAGCACATGGAAGCGGCCATCGAATCAGAAGCGTTTGAAGCCGATGGCAGCTTGCTGATCTAGCACTCGCAGCGATAGATGTCTTTGGTGTCGACATAGTTTTGCGCGGAGCGTGCAAAATAAGCACGCTCTTTGTCGGTAAGGGGGCGAACTTGTTTGACCGGGGAGCCAACATACAGATAGCCACTCTCTAAGCGTTTTCCGGGCGGGACTAAACTGCCAGCGCCAATCAGCACTTCATCTTCTATCACAGCGTCATCGAGAATAATCGTCCCCATTCCCACTAGGACTCGGTTGCCAATCCGACAGCCGTGTAACATGACTTTGTGGCCGATTGTCACTTCTTCGCCAATGATCAGCGGGTAACCTTGTGGGTTTTGGGCATTTTTGTGAGTAACATGAAGGACTGAGCCATCTTGCACATTGGTCCGAGCGCCAATCTGGATATGGTTCACGTCACCACGCGCTGCAACCAGCGGCCAAATACTCACATCATCGCCTAGCGTAATATCGCCAGCCAATACACTGGATTCATCAATATAGACGCGTTCGCCAAGCTGAGGCGTCATGCCTTTATAAGCACGCAGCTGTTTTGCCATCACAAATCCCTCTTTTCTCTATTAACAGTGCTAAATAGCGGCGAGTTTGATACCAGTTTTACACCCTAGCGAGTAAAAAAACAGCGAGTGACAGTTTTTTTCTAAAAAACACCTAAAAAGGACTTGCCAACCTGATCAGCTTCTCTATAATGCGCCTCCATCGACACGGCACGCAGGGCAAGCGTTCAGCGGCCATGTCGGGGCAAAAAATCAAATAAAAATAAACGCTTGACGTGAGTTTTTAAAAGATTAAGATGGCCGACCTACTTAACGCCAAGCGTTAGGGGAGTCAAAAAGAGGTTTTATTTCACCCGGCGGGTTGAAAATAAAAGATAAAATTTCTTCTTGACTTTAACGGCAAGGCGCGTAAGATACGCAGCCCTGACCAAGCGAAGCGCAGCTTCGCATCGTCAACGCTCTTTAACAATTTGACCTATGCAATCTGTGTGGGCACTCGTTGAGAATAGACAAAAAGATTTATTCGATGAACTGAGTGACCAAACGACAACTTTTATAGTTGTTCGGCACAGTCAATTCGTTTTTCTCTTCGGAGAGAAACAGTAATCAGTATTCATTGAGCTGAAACTTCGGTTTCGAAAAAACTTAAATTGAAGAGTTTGATCATGGCTCAGATTGAACGCTGGCGGCAGGCCTAACACATGCAAGTCGAGCGGAAACGGCAGTATTGAAGCTTCGGTGGATTTACTGGACGTCGAGCGGCGGACGGGTGAGTAACGGCTGGGAACCTGCCCTGACGAGGGGGATAACCGTTGGAAACGACGGCTAATACCGCATAATGTCTACGGACCAAAGGTGGCCTCTACATGTAAGCTATCGCGTTGGGATGGGCCCAGTTAGGATTAGCTAGTTGGTAAGGTAATGGCTTACCAAGGCGACGATCCTTAGCTGGTTTGAGAGGATGATCAGCCACACTGGGACTGAGACACGGCCCAGACTCCTACGGGAGGCAGCAGTGGGGAATATTGCACAATGGGGGAGACCCTG
>NZ_LAQR01000038.1:0-170342 GCF_000968645.1 Salinivibrio sp. KP-1
CGTCCTCGTCAGTCGTTTCATCTTCCTCGCCGCTAACTTCTGGCGTGCCCGATTCGTCCGCCGGTGCGTCGTCTTCGTTTAGCTCGGCTTGCGGTTCGTCGTCAGCGTCCTCGTCAGCCGTTTCATCTGCCTCGCTAGTCGCTTCTGGTGCAGCTGGCTCGTTCGCCGGTGCGTCGTCTTCGTTTAACTCAGCTTGCGGTTCGTCGTCAGCGTCCTCGTCAGCCGTTTCATCTACCTCGCCGGTAGCTTCTGGCTCAGCTGGCTCGTCCGCTGGAGCATCGTCTTCACTTAACTCGGCTTGCGGCTCGTCGTCATCGTCCTCGTCAGTCGTTTCATCTTCCTCGCCGCTAACTTCTGGCGTGCCCGATTCGTCCGCCGGTGCGTCGTCTTCGTTTAGCTCGGCTTGCGGTTCGTCGTCAGCGTCCTCGTCAGCCGTTTCATCTGCCTCGCTAGTCGCTTCTGGTGCAGCTGGCTCGTCCGCCGGTGCGTCATCTTCATTTAACTGTGCTTGCGGCTCGTCGTCGGCATCGTTGTCTTGCTCGACGCGCGTCTCTGAGCCTTGATCACTTGTAGGTGTTTCTTCTGCTTGCTCATCCGACGCGTAAAGAAGTTGCTCGAGCTCCGCTTCGTTCGGATCACTGTCATCTTCTTCTCCCCACAGTGCCGGATCGTCCTCATCAGCGAGTGGGTCTGGTTCATCGTCATCCCCCAACACTTCTTCTAGTAAAGCGTCAGAATCTTCTAGATGAGGATCATCATCTTTGTCTAAGACTTCATCCAGTAATGCATCACTACTTTCATCGAATTCGTCCTCGGTATCATCCCCTTCATTTAGCCAGCTGTCCTCGTCTTCTTCATCGCCGACAAGTTCATCAAGCAACTCTGTCGTGTTATCGAGAGAAACGGCATCGTCATCGTTATCATCATCTGATAAGTCAATATCTTGGCTTAAATCCAGCTCAGGCTCATCGTCCAGCACCGAGTCAAACAAGGCGTCATTAGGCGCTTGCTCGTCATTGTCTTCGCTCTCTTGTGAAGCCTGTTCTTTGGTCTCGGTATTTTCGTCCTCAGGCTCATCAGCAGCGGATACCTCATCGGCAGTCGTGTCTTCACCCGTTTCGCCTGCCAACAAGGCATCGATATCGTCGACATCACTGTCATTGCCTTCTTCGAGCGCTTTGGCCCACTCTGCGGCAAGTGCTTCATCAGCACTCATTTCCTCTTCAGGTTGCTCTGTCTCGCCCGTTTCTAATTCGCTGTCATCGTCGGATGATGTGTCATCGGCGGCGCTTTCCGTATCAGCCGGCGGCGCATCTGCCAACTCATCCAATGCGCGCTCCATGTCTTCAAGACCGATAGCATCATCGCTGGTGGGCGCGACACTCGATTCATTGCCAGCCATGTCATCGAGTTCGTCATCAAGATCCAGATCGTCCAGGTCGGTATCATCGCCAAACGCGACATCCTCGTATCCCTTACCGTCATCGGTGATTTCTAGCTCATCGTCATCTTGCGGATCGTCAACATCGCTTTCATCGTCATCCGGATCGGGCACCATGACCACAGGCATATCGTCCATATCATCATGATCCAGCGCCGCAGGCTCTTCCGCGTCTTCCTCTTGCTTTCTACGACGTGCGAGGAAGAAGAATATCGCGCCTGCAATCAAGGCCCCAGGAATGATGGCCAACATGGCAAGCAATAATGGGCTATCAAGTAAAGACTCAACCGCGGATGGGGGTTGGGTATCCTTTGCCACCTGTTGCTGACGCTGGGTTTCTAAAAATGCTCGGATCTCTTTATTAAGCTCGGCATCACCACTTACCTGTTCTTTTAACGCGCTCAACTCGTGCTGCACTTCAGACAGACGGACCTTGAGCACATGATTGCTCTCAACCAGGCGAGTCATCTCTTGATCAGAGGCTTGCAGCTGAGACTGTAGGTTTTGTACCACTTGTGGCTCTGGGGCGCTCGCTGTCGAGCTCTCACCACTAGGTTGGGCGTCTGACGCGTCTTCGCTATTTGGTGCTGGTTGGGTCTGCGCAGCTTGGTTATTATCGGCTTGTGCTGACTGTGGTTGTGGGCTCGGTTGCTCAACCTGTTCGCTCAGGGGCGTGGTATTTTGGGCTTGCTTACGCGCTTCATCAATTTCAAGCCGATTGATAACGTCTTGGGTGCTTTCTCGCTCAATTTGCGTCAGCGTCGGCATCACTAAGGTGCTACCCGGCTGCAAGCTATGAATATTGTTGTTGGTGAATGCGTCGGTATTAAGACGAAAAATCGCACCGAGCGTCTGATACACACTTACTTGCGTATTAGGACGCATTTGAGTCGCAATCGACCACAAGGTTTCGTTGGCCCCAGTTGGGCCATATTGTTGTGCCGATGCAACCGCTGGCGTCGGTTGGGGCGAGGCGGTTTCGGCCGCCATTTCATCTTGCGGACCAAGAATGCGTATTGCCGCTTCGACCGGCACCGTTGAAACACTGACAAGCGCAACCGCCAATACCCCTGCGACGGCAATGAGATGCCGCTTAACGCGATGCGGGGTTTTGGTCAATCGAGTTTGAGAAGAAGACTGTTCACTTTGCTGTGCGTTGGACACACCCGCACTCCCTTATGGCAAAAATGGCCTCACTAAATATCTAACTATATCGGAAGCCATGCTAAAAACTGTAGTTTGGTGATATAAAAGTGTGTTGCGCGATCAAACTGTGGGCGCTCTGCCTCAGTTTTGACTCGATGATAGCATCGTCACACGTCGCGTATCGTCCATCTTTGCAAATTTAATGCCTAAAAAAATACCCCATCAACGGATGGGGTATCAATCAACCTAGTGTGGTGATGGGCGGGCTATCACGCTCTTTTACGGATCATAGGCTTGTTGATTAAAGGTAATCGCGAACCAGTACTTCAGCAATTTGCACTGAGTTCGTCGCTGCGCCTTTACGCACATTGTCTGCCACCACCCAGAGGTTGAGTCCATTAGGGTGGCTGATATCATTGCGAATACGCCCGACGAGCACTTTATCTGAGCCAGTGCCTTCTTTCACCTGGGTGGGATAGTCTTCCCCTTCAAAGACCTCGATATGTTCATGCTGACTCAAGATTGCCACCGCTTCCGTCGCGTCAATCGGTTGACGGCACTCAAGGTGCACAGCTTCAGCATGACCGTAAAACACGGGCACTCTCACACAAGTAGGGTTAACCCCTATCATCTCATCGGCAAGAATTTTCTGGGTTTCCCACACCATTTTCATTTCTTCTTTGGTGTAGCCATTTTCCATAAACTGATCAATCTGGGGCAAACAATTAAAGGCAATTTGCTTGCTGTATAGTGCAGGCTCCGCATCTTGGCTATTAAGCAATTTAACCGTCTGTCCGGCAAGCTCATCGACGCCTGCTTTCCCTGACCCAGAGACCGATTGGTAGGTAGACACATTTAAGCGTTCGATACCGACGGCATCGTAAATAGGTTTTAATGCCACCAGCATCTGAATCGTCGAGCAATTTGGGTTAGCAATAATATTACGGTTACGAAAGTCACCAATCGCGGCGGCGTTCACCTCAGGCACCACCAAGGGTACGTCGAAGTCATAGCGGAACTGCGACGTGTTATCGATAACGACGACGCCCGCATCTGCTGCAATCGGCGCCCAGTGCGCAGAAGCCTGTGCGCCCGCCGAGAACAAGCCAAGCTGAACCTGTGTCCAATCAAACTTGTCGACATTTTGCACACGCAAGCTCTCACCTTTGAAGCTAATGGTTTCACCTGCACTTCGCTCACTGGCGAGGAGGTGTAGCGTGCCAATGGGAAAATCGCGCTCTTCTAAAATCTCGATCATGGTGCGCCCTACCGCACCGGTTGCGCCCAAAATGGCAACGTCAAATGCTTGTGTCATGCATGCTCCTCAATACTAAAGCCCAGCTTAGCCAGCGACTGTAACCCGAAATCAGCCTGTCCGGCTACCGTGATCGCACTGTACTCGCGTCGATCCCAGTAATTTTTTCGCAATTGGTCAAAGGCTGTACGCTGAGCCTGTTTGTCATCACCTGCGGTATGCATGGCACGACGAAAATCACTGTCATCTCGGCGAATATCGTAGACCAATTGGGTCAGTGCCATCAGATCGCTTTGTTGCCACGGCTGTGCCAAGGCAACCTGTGGAATCGGCGCCGTGGGCAGCAGCTCACTGGCATGCACACGATGAGGCAGGTCAAGGTGTTCACACAGTGCGTTAAAGACCATGGTGGTACCGCGGGCTTTTCCTTCCAGACCATAGCCTGCAATATGAGGTGTGGCAAACGTGAGCTGGTCCATAAGGGCAAGGTCGACCTCAGGCTCATGTTCATAAACATCCAACACCGCATCAATGTCGCCTCGTGCTAACCGCGCTTTAAGTGCATGGTTGTCAACAATCGGACCACGCGCAGCATTTATCAAAATGCTGCCTGACGCGAGCGCCTCTAACCGAGCTTGATTCATGAGGTGGTAAGTGGGGTGCTCACCAGTCGTGGTCAAAGGCGTATGGAAAGTGACCACGTCCGATTTTGCGATCAGAGTGTCAATGTCCACCATGTCAGCAAGGTTCTCTCGAGCCTGACGAGGTGGGTCGCAAAGTAAGGTTTTAATCCCAAGTGCCGCAAGCCGCGCAGCCAAGTAGTCCCCCACATGACCCACGCCAATAATACCGACTGTGCGGTCGGTCAATTTAAACCCTTGCTGTTGTGCCAATACCAATAAAGCACTGATCACATACTCCGCGACCCCAACCTTATTACAACCTGGCGCTGCCGTGCCATGGATGCCTTGTGCGTGCAAGGCGTTAAAATCAAGATGATCTTCACCAGCGGTGGCTGAACCGACAAAACGCAGACGGGTGGCACCGTCAATCAGCGCATGGTTCACTTGCGTGACGCTTCTCACCATTAATGCATCAGCATCGATTAAATCCGCGGCACGGATTGCGCGCCCGGGTAATGCAACCACCTCACCCAATTGACTAAACAAGGTTTGGGCATAAGGCATGTTTTCGTCTACGACAATTTTCACGTTCAACGTCCTATGTGAGTCGGTGCATCGCTTATCGGATGCTAAATGCGAGAAGGTTATTGTATCTGTCTCACGGTAAGAAAACACCCTTCAGCTGAGCGGGTTACCCCGCTTACCGGGTGGCCTCAGGCATAAAAAAACCCGGCCGAAGCCGGGTAAATCCAGGACCTGAAAAGACCATTAACGGCTCTCAACGATAATGATCCGTGTCTGATGGCAGAGTCTCTCTGCAAACCTGGAAACAGGCGCGGGATCAGCCGCGATACTTTTCAATCACCAAGGTGGCGTTGGTACCACCGAACCCAAAGCTGTTCGACATCACGCGCGTCAGTGCTTGCTCTCGCGGTTGGGTCACAATATCTAACCCTTCAGCCGCGGGATCCAAGTTCTCCACATTGATACTTGGCGCGACAAAGCCTTGTTCAAGCATCAAGGTTGAATAGATGGCTTCGTGCACACCAGCAGCACCGAGCGCGTGACCTGTCATTGACTTAGTCGCAGAAATGGCTGGGCTCTTACCGCCAAACACTTCTTGAATTGCGCCTAGCTCTTTCACATCACCCACAGGCGTTGATGTACCATGCGTATTGATGTAATCAACCTCACCATCCACATCTTGCATCGCCATATTCATACAGCGCACAGCGCCTTCACCCGACGGTGCCACCATGTCATACCCGTCAGACGTTGCACCGTAACCGACAATTTCACCGTAGATGGTCGCACCACGCGCCAACGCATGCTCCAGCTCTTCCACGACCAGCATGCCGCCGCCACCTGAAATGACGAAACCGTCCCGGTCCGCGTCATAGGTGCGTGATGCCTTTTGCGGATCATCATTGTATTTGGTTGAAAGGGCTCCCATCGCGTCAAACATCATGGTAAGCGACCAATCCAGCTCTTCACCGCCACCGGCAAACACCACATCTTGTTTACCCAGTTGAATCAGCTCTAGGGCATGGCCAATACAATGTGCCGAAGTCGCACATGCAGAGCTCATGGTGTAGTTCACCCCTTTGATTTGGAACGGAGTCGCCAAACACGCTGAAACAGTTGATGACATGGTGCGCGGCACCATGTAAGGGCCAACACGTTTAACCCCTTTCTCGCGCAATGTATCAACGGCGGTAACTTGGTTAACGGATGACGCGCCCCCCGACCCGGCAACTAAACCAGTTCGTGGGTTAGAAACCTGCTCAGGGGCTAAGCCCGAGTCTTCGATTGCCTGTTCCATCGCTAGGTAGGCAAAACCCGCCGCGTCACCCATAAAGCGCATTCTTTTGCGATCAATATGGTCGGCGGGGTTGAGTTTGAGATCACCCCAAACATTGCTGCGCAGCTTCATATCTGCAAACTGCTGAGAAAAGTTAATGCCAGATTTTCCCGCTTTGAGCGACTCCAGCACTTCTTTGACGTTGTTACCAATACTGGAAACAATCCCCATGCCTGTAATGACAGCTCGTTTCATGATTCTTTCCTAGACGTTAATTTCGCAGTGGATGATAGCGTTTTTAAAGCTGATAAGTGGTCAGCTTTCCTTAGAGCCAGTACAATTTGCTTTTTCCTTTCCTGTGTAAGAGGCATTTGTGAGCACTCCCTCGATCGACCACGCAAAAATCAGCTGGAATGATACGGGCACCCCCGTCGCGGAACAGTTTGATGACGTCTACTTTTCCAATCACGACGGTTTGGCCGAGACCCGCTATGTGTTCATCGAACAAAACCAACTTCCCGCACGTTGGCAAACCGCCACATCGTCCCGGTTTGTGATTGCGGAAACCGGCTTTGGCACTGGGCTCAACTTTCTGGCTACTTGGGCAGCTTTCGAGCAGTTCCGTCAAACCCATCCAAATGCACCTGTGACCCAGCTTCACTTTATCAGTTTTGAGAAGTACCCCCTGACAGTAGAGGATCTCGCCCGTGCACATCAAGCTTGGCCAGAGCTGGCAAGCTATGCTGAGCAATTACGTGCCTATTACCCCGTCCCGCTCTCGGGTTGTCAACGTATCGTCTTGGCTCAAGGTCAGATTACACTCGATTTGTGGTTTGGTGATATTAAAGATTGGTTACCACAAGTGCCAACGGGCCCTGAAGGGATCGTGGATGCTTGGTATTTAGACGGCTTTGCCCCAAGCAAAAACCCAGAGATGTGGAATCAAGCCTTGTTTAATGGCATGGCACGACTTGCGCGCGAGCAATGTACCTGCGCCACCTTCACAGCGGCGGGATTTGTGCGCCGTGGCCTTATCGAGGCCGGTTTTGAGATGAAAAAAGTAAAAGGCTTCGGCTTCAAACGCGACATGTTGTCCGGCACATTACCTGCTCGCCAAGCCGCTGCAAGCTACTCACCTTGGTATGCACGCTCCCCCGCCTCAACAGCGGACGACATCGCCATTATTGGCGGTGGCATTGCCAGTGCCGCCTTAATCACCGCATTGCTTCAACGGGGCAAGCAAGTCACGCTGTATTGCCAAGACCCGCGCCCTGCGGCTGGCGCATCTGGGAACCATCAAGGCGCCATTTATCCGCTTTTAAATGGCAATAACGATAATTTAAGCCAGTTTTTTGCCCCCGCCTTTTTGTTTTCTCGCCAATTTATCGATCAGCAACGCACGCGAGGTATCCCATTTGAACACGACTGGTGTGGCGTCACGCAACTCGGCTACGACGAAAAAAGTGCCGCTAAGCTCGCTAAGATGGTCGATGGTGCCTTTCCTGAAGCATTGGTCACACCGTTAAATGTCGATGGCGTGAGCGAGAAAGTCGGTTTAGAAACCGGACATGCCGGCGTGTTTTATCCGCTTGGCGGCTGGATGAGCCCGCAACAGTTTACCGCGGGCGTGATTGATGCAGCGATAGCCAGCGGGCAGCTTGATGCTTATTTTGGTTGTCATGTGAATGCGCTGACGCAATCGGACAATGGTTGGACACTCGATACCAGCATGGGTGAGGTTTGTCATCAAAATGTGGTGATCGCCAATGGCCACCAAGCAGATAGCTTCAGCCAAACACAGCCTATTCCGGTTTACCCCGTGCGCGGTCAAGTCAGCCATGTGCCCACCAATACCGAACTCAGTAAGCTCAACACTGTATTGTGTTTCGAGGGCTATTTAACACCGGCTAATCAGGGGGAGGAACATTGTCTAGGCGCCAGCTATCGTCGCAATAATGCTGACTTAGCGTTCCAAGCTGCCGATCAGCTAGAAAATCAACAACGCTTAACCGATTGTATCGACACTGAGTGGGCACGCGCGGTGCCACTGGCGGAAGAAGGACGCGTTGGGGTGCGCTGCGCCAGTCGCGACCATTTACCCTTTGTGGGCAACGTCTGTGATTACGACGCCTTGGTTTCCACCTACCAAACCTTGCAAAAAGACAAAGAAAAGGCGGACGCCGTTCCCGTTTACCCAGGACTATTTTGCTTACTGGGGCTCGGCTCTCGCGGCCTCACCTCAGCGCCATTGGCGGCAGAAGTGCTAGCAGCACAGCTGTGTGACGAGCCTTTACCTTTACCTCAGTCGGTCCTAGACACTCTGCATCCAGGGCGAATGTGGGTTCGTAAGCTGCTAAAAGGTAAAGCACTGTAGCCCCCTCGGATAAGGTCAACAAAAAAGCCATCGTCGAGGCGATGGCTTTCTTTTTTCAAGACGTATCGTTTGTGATACCGCTTAATGTTCCATTCAAAACAGCACGTTACGCGTCTTTTTCCACTTGCTGCTGCAATAGATCCCACAGCGCTCCGACGAGACGTTGGTCGCCGGGTGACAGCTCACTGGCATTGTCATTGAGACTGGCATCGACGCGCGCTTTCAATGCTGGCACCTCATCAACGCCTTCCAACTCACAGTCCGCTGCCGCTAAAGAAACGTGGCCACGTAAATAGCCACTGGCAAACAATTCATCGTCTGAGGCGGTTTCTACCATCTCATCGATTAACGCTAGAATGCGTGCTTCGTAGTCTTGAACTTTCATCTTTTTAACCTTGGCTTGGCAACGTAAAGGTATCTGGCGTCAACGGTGCAACACCATAAAAGTCTCGCAAGGTATCAGAAAACTGCTTGGCGCGCACGGGCAAAGCGGCGCTTGTCGATGCATCCGAGACATATTGTACGACTTGTTGCCGAACTTTATCAGTAAACGCGTGGCGATCGGGCTCAACACCACTTAAATTGTCGCAGCTCACTTGAAAGCGAAACCCACAGCTTGCAGAGAGGATCCATTCAATCGCTTGCGGCTTCACTTCGACCACCTCGAAGGCCGCTTGCGTGTCAGCGTCACGGCCATCCGGATGATACCAATAGCCATAGTCTTCCCATTGACGGCGCTGCTCACCGGCAATGGTCCAGTGTGCAATTTCGTGTAAGGCAGAGGCAAAAAATCCGCGGGCAAAGATCACGCGGTGATGCGGGTGCACCGCATCCGCAGGTAGGTAAATAGGTTCATCCCCGCCACGCACCAGCTCAGTATTGAAAGAGGCAAGAAAGGTTTGGTTAAAAAGTTGGATCAAGTCGTGATAATCGTGGGTCATACTGCTCTTTAATAAGATCAAATATCAATAAGAAAACAAAAACACGCTCTTAGCGATAAAAAGCCGCACATACCTCGGCTAAACCTTTCAATATACACATTCTTTTTAATGTATTTTTTACTACAAATTTGATTGTGAAAGGCAAATAAGGCCACTACAATGCGCGTCAATTTCTAATCTCAATGTAAGGTGTCGGGTTGTATGTTGTTATTGACGCTTTATGTCATAGGCATTACCGCGGAAGCCATGACAGGCGCGCTCAGTGCCGGGCGAAAACACATGGACTGGTTTGGGGTGATGTTTGTCGCTAGTGCCACCGCTATCGGAGGCGGGACAGTCCGCGATATTCTTTTTGGCCACTACCCTCTAACCTGGGTCGCTAACCCACACTTTCTCGTGATCACCTGCCTCGCCGGCTTGATCACGCCATGGATTGCCAGTTGGGTTGCTCGCAATTATAAACTCTTTGTTACCCTAGATGCACTGGGCCTTGCCGCTTTTAGTATTATCGGTTGCCGTGTGGCGATGGATATGGGGTTACACCCGTTAATTTGCATGGTTTCATCCTTGATTACCGGTATTTTTGGTGGGCTATTGCGCGACTTGATCTGTCGTCAATCGCCTATGGTATTGCACAAAGAGCTGTATGCCTTGGTCGCTTTTGTCACCGGTGCGCTCTACTTTAGTTTGATTCGACTTGATGTCGGTGAACTGATTGCAACCGTCGCCAGTTTAGTGATTGGTTTTGGATTCCGAATGGCGGCTGTTCGCTTTAGCTGGTCGTTACCGGTTTTCCGCTTTGAAGCCCCTTCCTCTCTACACTGATAAAAAAACCGCACAACGTAGTGCGGTTTTTGTCTGTCGCGTGAGAAGAACGCGCTGTTAAGTGCTGGGGTTTTCGCCCATTTGTCCACGATGACGCAGCAAGTGGTCCATCAACACAATCGCCACCATCGCTTCGGCAATCGGCACGGCACGGATACCCACACACGGGTCATGACGACCACGCGTCACCACATCCGCGGATTCACCGTGAACATCAATACTCTTGCCCGGCACGGTAATGCTCGAGGTGGGTTTGAGCGCTAAATGTGCCACCAATGGCTGGCCTGAAGAGATCCCACCGAGAATGCCACCAGCATGGTTTGAGGCAAACCCTTCAGGGTGAATTTCATCGCGATGTTCACTGCCACGCTGCTGCACCACATCAAAACCATCACCAATTTCGACCCCTTTTACCGCATTGATCCCCATTAGCGCATGGGCAATATCTGCATCTAAGCGATCAAATACCGGCTCACCTAGGCCTACCGGCAGATTCTCCGCCACCACGGTCAGTTTGGCACCAATTGAGTCGCCGTCTTTTTTGAGCTGACGGATAAGTGCATCTAACTCCTCGAGCTTATTTGCGTCCGGGCAGAAGAAGGGGTTTTGCTCGACTTGCGCCCAATCGACCGTGTCTATGGTCACCTCTCCCATCTGCGCCAAGTAAGCACGCACTTGAATGCCATGCACTTGCGCGAGGTATTTTTTAGCCACCGCGCCTGCAGCCACGCGCATCGCCGTTTCACGCGCTGACGAGCGACCACCGCCGCGGTAGTCGCGGATGCCGTATTTATGATGATAGGTAAAATCCGCATGACCGGGACGAAACACATCTTTGATTTTGGAGTAGTCTTTCGAGCGCTGGTCGGTGTTTTCGATCATCAACCCGATCGATGTCCCCGTGGTTTGGCCCTCAAAGACCCCAGAAAGGATTTTCACCGCATCCGGTTCACGGCGCTGTGTGGTGTATTTCGACGTGCCGGGACGACGGCGATCGAGATCATGCTGCATATCCGCTTCGCTCAGTGCTAACCCCGGCGGGCAGCCGTCAATAATCGCCCCCAACGCAACGCCGTGGCTTTCTCCAAAGGTCGTGACGCGAAATATCTGTCCTATCGTGTTGCCTGCCATGCCTTCCTCTATTTGCCTGTTCGGCATTGTTGTATTTTTGCGTACTTTGTTAGCAATTAACCATAAAGCAACCAAAGACGCAAAAAAAATCCAGGCGCATGAGGCAACGCTTGTCAGTGATAGAGAATAAAAAAGCCAGCTCGAGGCTGGCTTTATATCGAAAAGACGCCTTGCCGCTAATCGCGATAAAGCGCAAATTCATCGGCACACGCAACGAGGTCTTGGCGGCTGATCATAAACACGCCATGACCGCCGTTTTCGAACTCAATCCAGTGCAAAGGCAAATGACCATACTGCTCTTGCATATGCACGATCGAGTTGCCGACTTCACAGACCAATACGCCCTCTTCTGTGAGATAATCGGGGGCATTAGCAAGCATACGCCGTACTAACTTTAAGCCATCCGTGCCGGCGGCAAGCCCCAGCTCAGGTTCATGGCGAAACTCATCCGGTAAGTCGTCCATATCCTCCGCGTCAACATACGGTGGGTTGCTCACAATTAAGTCGTATTTATCGTGCGGGACATCTTTTAGTAAATCCGATCGCATCGGGATCACTTGTTCTTCCAAGCCATGATCCTGAATATTGATTTCAGCCACATCCAGCGCGTCGGTGGAAATATCCACCGCATCGATCTCTGCCTCTGGGAACGCATAAGCACACGCGATAGCGATACAACCACTGCCCGTGCACAAATCCATAATCCGGCGAGGCGGGTGAGGCAAGATGCCAGCGAATTCTTGCTGGATAAGCTCACCAATCGGTGAACGTGGAACGAGCACGCGCTCGTCGACAAAAAACTCTAAGCCACAGAAATACGCTTTGTTGGTCAGATAGGCAACCGGTGTTTTATCATTGATACGTGCAATGACACGCTCAACAATACGATGCTTTTCACTGGTGGTCAGACGCGAAAAGCGCGTTTCTGAGGGCACATCGATCGGCAAGTAGAGTGTCGGTAAGACCAGCTGTACCGCCTCATCCCACGCGTTATCGGTGCCGTGGCCATAAAACAAGCCTGCCGCATTGAAACGACTGACGGTCCAGCGCAGCATGTCTTGCAGCGTATGTAACTCGCTGACCACCTCTTCAGTAAAAATCGTATCCACATTGGCCTCCATCGGCTTCATGCAATTGGGGGTCGCCCTTTGACGCGAGGTCAGTACAATAAGCAGCATTTTGAGCTGGCTGAATGTACAATTCAGGTCATCACCTCGGGGACAGTTTTTATGAGCAAAAAACCATCGATGACGGAAGAGGACTTGGCGCTATTCCGTGATGCCGTCAAAGGCGCAAAAAAGTTGAAGCAGGATACCATAAACCCGCCACAACGCCAGACGACCAAAACGCGCAAACAACGTCAGTTTGAGCGACAGAGTAGCGATCATGCGTTTTACTTTTCCGATGAGTTCGAGCCGCTGCTCAGTGAATCGGGTCCGATGCAGTACGCTCGCCAGGATGTCTCTAAATACGAGGTCAAGCGGCTTCGCCGTGGTGTGTATGTGCCCGATATCTATCTCGATTTACACGGGATGACCCAAACAGAAGCCAAACGAGAGCTGGGGGCGATGCTCGCGGCCTGTGTGAAAGACGGTATTCGTTGCGCCAGCGTAATGCACGGGATTGGTAAACGCGTACTCAAAGACAAAATTCCACTGTGGCTAGCACAACACCCCAATGTGATGGCGTTTCACCAAGCCCCACGTGAGTTTGGTGGGGATGCCGCCTTGCTGGTGTTGATTGAAGTGCCTGAGCGCTAAAGCAACCTGTCGCTAAAGAAACAGGTCAGCATCAAGCCGCTTTATCTATTAACGATTCAAAAGCTGTCGTGGTGACATATGCGCACTCAGCGACGCCTGATGGGTCGTGACATCCACTTCTATCATGGCCATGGCTGAGGTTGCAAACATTGGCGGTTGCCCCTCTTGCACCCACTCGTTAGTGAGGTATCCGACTAAGGGCAGATGAGAGACCACCAAGACCACGTCGAGCGTCTCAACCTCTATCATTGCATTGACATAATCATAGACACGATCACTTTGCCCATAAGGGGTGATCTCTTCTTCCGTGATCACCTCTTTTGCATCGGGTAATAAAGGCGCACATACCTGCCATGTCTGTTGCGCACGTAAGTAAGGGCTCACCAACACTTTATCAATCATTTTTCCATCTAATTGCTGGTTCAGCCACGTCGCCATCTGTTTACTTTGTTGTTCACCATTGGCAGTTAGCGCGCGGTCGCTATCACTGGCCGCAAATGCTTGCGCTTCGCCATGACGCATTATGATTACTTTCATCGCCTTAATACCCACATTCATATGCCAAGATTGGCTGCATGCTATCAAGATGAACCGCAAAAGACCAAATAAGTGGTTTGCGACTCTGGTCACTGGTAGTCATACTTACTACTAACTTATTTACTCTGATAGTGAGATGCTTGTGCACGTTAGCCCTAACGACCATAAACACTACCGTTATATCACGCTTCCTAACGCATTACGTGTCTTATTGGTGAATGACCCATATGCGCATCGTAGTGCCGCAGCATTGTCAGTGAATGTCGGTCACTTCCACGATCCAGACGAGCGACAAGGGCTGGCCCACTTTCTTGAGCATATGCTTTTTTTGGGGACTGAGCAGTACCCCGTCATCGGTGACTTTCAGCGCTTTATTAGCCAGCATGGTGGCCACAATAACGCGTGGACAGGCACAGAACACACTACCTTCTTTTTCGATATTCGCCCCCGCCAGTTCGCCGCGAGCTTAGATCGCTTCAGCGCATTTTTCATTTCACCGCGTTTTGATGCTGATGCCGTGGATAAAGAGCGCCAATCGGTCGACGCCGAGTATCGCATGAAGCTCAATGACGACGTGCGACGTATCTATCAAGTTCATAAAGAAACCATCAACCCCAACCATCCATTTGCCAAGTTCTCCGTTGGCAGTGTCGAGACGCTCGCGGACCGCGATGATTCCAATGTGCGTGATGATCTCATCGCCTTTTACCAAGCTAACTACAGCGCCAATCTTATGACACTGGCATTGACCGGGCCACAGTCATTGGATGAGCTTGAGCGCTTCGCGAAACAATATTTTTCCGCCATTGCCAACCATCACTACCCCGAACTTGCCATCAATGCGCCCTTGGTCACCAAAAATGAGCAGCATCAATGGGTGAGTATTGAACCTTTAAAAGACGTTCGTAAGCTCACCTTGGCGTTTTCTGTCCCTGAAAGTCCCGAGCAATACCGCACTAAGCCTTTGTCTTACATTGCCCATTTATTGGGGTATGAGGGGCCAGGGAGTTTAATGTCACTATTAAAAAATAAGGGCTATATCAACACCTTGTCTGCAGGTGGTGGGATCAGCGGGCGAGATTTTCGTGAATTTACCCTCGGCTTTTCGTTGACGCCATTAGGGCTTAGCCATCTCGACGACATTATTGCCTATGTTTTTCAAGCCATTGCCCTCATTCGGCGCGATGGATTACAACCTTGGCGTTATCAAGAAAAACGACAAGTCCAAGAGCTGGCATTTCATTACCAAGACCCGCACCGACCCATTGATACCGTCAGTCATTTGGTGATGAACATGCAGCATTATGCGCCAGCCGATCTTCTGTATGGCGACTACATGATGACAGGGTTTGATCGCCACCAGATTCAAGCCATGCTACAACATATGAGCGTCGATAATCTTCGCGTGATGCTGGTTGCCAAAGGGCTAAGTTACGATCAGTGCGCCGATTGGTATCACACGCCCTACGCGGTGAAACGCTTTTCTACGCAACAAATTGCCAAATGGAAAACCGATTACATTTCACCGGCACTGACACTGCCTGACCCCAACCCTTATATTGCCGATGCCCTGCATCCACTGGCTATCGAGCAAGATGCCAGCGAGGTACCAAGCTTAATTGAAGCGCTACCTGGTTTCCGCCTTTGGCATGGCCAAGAACCCCACTTTCGCGTGCCTAAAGGCCACATCTATATCGCCATCGATAGCCCACATGCCGTGGCGACGGTGAAAAACATTGTCATGACCCGTTTAAGTGTTGAAATGTTGCTCGAAGCCCTAAATGAGCAAGCCTATCAGGCTGAAATTGCGGGAATAAATTACAATTTATACGCGCACCAAGGTGGGGTAACGCTGACACTCAGTGGCTTCAATGACAAGCAGCCGCTATTGCTCGAACTTATCTTGAAAACCTTCTCTCAGCGCAGTTTCAACCCTGAGCGCTTCGAGACCATAAAAGCGCAGCTGCAACGCAGCTGGGAAAACGCAGAAAAGAACAAGCCGTTGAGCCAATTATATAACAGCATGACCGGGCTGCTTCAGCCTAATAATCCACCGTATCACGCCCTTTTAGCGGCATTGGAAACGGTGACCCTGAGTGACTTACCTGACTTTGTCGATGCCATGCTCGCCACCTTGCATGTCGATATGTTTATGTATGGTAATTGGCACCGCCATCATGCCAAGGCCTTAGCAGAAACTGTCAAAGACAGTTTGCGCGTGAAAGGACAAGCGTATCAGGAGTCTGTGCGTCCGTTGACCTTACTCGAGGGCGTCGGTACCGTTAGTTTTGAGCGCCCTCTTGCGCATGCTGAGTCAGCGCTTTTAGTGTATTACCAAAGCCCATCGACCGACCCTCAAGCCGTGGCGACCTACACCTTGGCCAACCACCTGATGTCGGCGACTTTTTTCAACGAACTGCGCACAAAACAGCAATTAGGTTATATGGTTGGTGCTAATAACTTACCGCTAAACCGCCACCCTGGACTGATTTTTTATGTGCAGTCCCCCATGGCAGGCCCCAACCAGTTAATGGCAGCGATTGACGACTTTCTCAATGCTTTTTTCATGGTGCTGTTAGAAATGACGGAGGCAAGCTGGCAAAGCAGCAAGCAAAGCTTATTGGCACAAGTGAGAGAGCCGGATAATAACCTACGAGCTCGCGCTCAACGTTACTGGATCAGTATTGGCAACAAAGACTATCAATACCAACGTCGCGAGCAGGTTGCAGAGGCGATGGCGACACTCAGTCGCGCGGATATGGTGCGGTTTGTGGTCAATACACTCAAGCCGAGAACCGCAGATAGGTTAGTCATGCACAGTTGCGGGACAGAACATCAACAAGATGCACACCTAGACGGTGCCTATCCGATTGCGGATATCGCTGCCTTCCGCGCTTTATGTCAGCGTAGTGAGGACTAATCTCCCAATCAATAGAAAGGGCAGCCACTGGCTGCCCTTTCTATCATTGGCTGGCTAACGGTTAGCTTTCGGGGTAAAACACCTGCCCTTCTTTGGCCATCACGGTTAAGCGCTCACAAGGAGCAAATCGTTCACCGTAACGATTTTGATGCTCGTTGAGCAAGTTGACCACACGGTCAATGCCGATATGGTCCATATAGCGGAAAGGTCCGCCCAAGAACGGCGGGAAGCCGATACCAAAGATCGCACCGATGTCACCGTCACGTGCAGAACGAATCACGCCCTCATCGAGGCATCGTGCCGCTTCATTGAGCATCATCAATACGCAGCGCTGCGCCACCTCATGACCGGACAACTGGGCGTTAAGGGTAATATTGAGCAAGCTGTAGACTTTCTTGTCGGCCTGCTTAGCCTTGCTGCCTTTTTTGCTGGCATCGTAGCGATAGAAGCCCTTACCTGTTTTACGCCCTTTGCGGTCGTCATTCAGCAGCACATCGAAAACATCCGGCGCTTCAAAACGCTCCCCAAGCTCTTGCGTCAGGATAGGCGCTATCTTAGCGCCAATATCAATGCCCACCTCATCAAGTAAGGTGATAGGCCCAACAGGGAAGCCAAAGTCCAATAGCGCGGTGTCGATATGCTCAATGCTTTCTCCAGCCAACAACACGCGCGCGGCCTCATTCATATAAGGGGCAAGGATCCGGTTGACGTAAAAGCCTGCGCTATCACCGACCACAATCGGCGTTTTACCTTGCTGGCGCGCCAGCTTAACTACAGTCGAAATCGTCTTATCACTGGTGTTTTTATGGGGGATCACCTCCACCAGTGGCATTTTTTCTACCGGGCTAAAGTAGTGCAAGCCCACAATGTTTTCCGGGCGCTGGCTGCCTTCAGCGATTTGGTGGATAGGCAATGACGAGGTATTGGTAGCAAAAATCGCGTCCTTCTCGGTGATGGACTCCATCTCTTCCACCATGCGGTGTTTAAGCGATAAATCTTCAAATACCGCTTCGATCACCACATCCGAGTTAGAGAGGGTCGTCGCCTGTGTATCGCCCGATAGCTGCATCATCGTCGCTTGCAGCTCGGCCTTACTGAGCTGTTTACGCTTGCGTTTTTTGTCCAGCAGTTGGTAGCTATACCGCAGAGCATTCAAAATGCCATCTTCGCTCACATCTTTCACGCGTACGGGATAACCCGCTTTTGCGACCGAAACATGCGCAATTCCCGCGCCCATCAAGCCACCGCCAAGCACGCCAATACGACTGATATCGCTGGGCTCAGCATCGGCACCGTTTTCTTTTTTCATCGCGGTGGTCGCGAAGAAAATGCTACGAAGTGCTTTAGACTCCGACGTCATCACCAGCTCACCAAACTGGCGCGCTTCTTCCTCAAAGCCGGCTTTCAAACCTTTATCGAGGCCCTTTTTCACCACGGATAAAATGGCATCGGCGGCAGGGTAATTACCACGGGTTTTCGCTCGCGCTTTTTTGCCTGCTTGATCAAAGACGATGTTACGCCCAACCGCATTCCCACTCAGCATCCAGCTTTGCCAGCTGCGGTTGCGTTTTGGTTTCGATTTCTGCGCCAGCTGTTCGGCCACGTCGAGCAAAACGGTATCTGGCACACAGTCATCCACCACACCAAGCTTTTTCGCTTTTTTGGCGCGTAACTGTTTGCCCGTTAGCATCATATCGAGTGCGTCAGGCACACCGATAAGGCGAGGGAGTCGCTGTGTACCGCCCGAGCCTGGCAACAAGCCTAGTTGTACTTCTGGCAGGCCAAGGCGCGTTTTATCCCAATCTGTGGCCACACGGCTGTGACAGGCAAGCGCGAGCTCCAGCCCACCACCTAGGCAAGGGCCATGAATGGCTGCCACCACGTGAAATGGAAGCTTTTCAATGCGTGAAAACAGAGCCTGACCTTGCGCGGCAATATCGCGGGCTTCCTCGGCGCTGTCACAGGCTTCGAGCATGCGCACGTCTGCACCGGCCACAAAGTTATCTGGCTTACCCGAGTGAATCACTAGCCCTTTCACGCTTTTATCGTTTTCGAGTTGGTCTAATACCGCGGAAACGCCCTCAACAAAGCTTGCCTGCAGCGTATTCATGCTCTCGCCCGGCACATCAATGGTCAGCCAGGCTATTTGGTTATCAGCAACCGTTAAATGAAAGGCTTGATGGGTTTCTGTGGTCATTATTCTGCCTCCAAGATCATTGCTGCGCCTAGGCCACCTGCTGCACAGGCTGTGTTCAATGCTAAACCGCCGCCACGACGTTTTAATTCACGTAAGGTTTGGGTGATCATCCGCGCGCCTGTCGCGGCAAATGGATGGCCGTAGGCGATTGACCCCCCTAACACGTTGAATTTATCCATATCGATGTCACCAATCGCGCGGTCACGATTTAAATGCTCACGAGCAAAGGCGTCAGAGGCAAACATTTTAACATTGGATAAGGTTTGCGCAGCGAACGCCTCGTGCATATCAATCAAGGTTAAGTCCGTAAGAGAAATCCCCGCACGGTCAAGCGCAAGTGGTGTGGCGTAAGAAGGGCCCATTAGCATGTCTTTTTCCACCCCGATGGCGGAGAACGCATACGAGCGAATGTAACCGAGCACCTCAAGACCCAATGCTTTCGCGCGACTTTCTGGCATCATCAATACCGCAGCCGCACCATCAGTCAGCGGCGTGCTATTGGCCGCTGTGACCGAGCCATGCTTACGGTCGAATGCAGGACGCAACTTAGCGTAGTCCTCCAGCGTGGAGTCGGGGCGCAGGTTATTATCTTGTGCAATCCATGTTTTGTAAGGTTCGGGATAGGCCGTCATCACTTCATCGCTGAGCAAGCCTTCATCCCAAGCTTTGCTCGCCAGTTGATGGGAGCGCAGCGCTAGCGCATCTTGCTCTTTGCGTGGGATCTGATGCGACTTTGCCATTTGCTCGGCCGTTTGCCCCATGCTCAGCCCCGTCGAATATTCAGCCACGGCGGGCGGAACCGGTGCCAGATCTTTCACTGAAAGCTTACTGAGCAACTTTAATCGCTTGCTCATGGTTTTCGCCTTGCTCAAGTCTAGTAATGTCCGCGCCAGTTTTTTGCTAACGCCGATGGGCAGTACGGATGATGAATCTGCCCCGCCGGCAATACCCACTTGAATAGTGCCTGCAACCATACTCTCTGCCACATTGGCGACCGCCTGAAAGCTGGTGGCACAGGCACGCGTAACACTGTAGGCATCGGTGTGAATATCCATGCCAGTACCTAGCACGATTTCGCGAGCAATGTTTGGCGCTTCAGGCATTTGCACCACCTGACCAAACACCACTTGATCAATGTCTTTCGGGGAAATACTGCTTCGGTTGAGCATCTCTTGTACCACCATTTTGCCGAGATCAACCGCTGGCACGTCAGTATAAGCGGTTGATTGGCGGGCAAAGGGTGTGCGTAGCCCAGACACAATAGCAATGCGATCACCATTGCTGGTTTTGAGGTGTTGCTGAGACGTCATCACTGCTCCTTAGGATGTTCTACAGGTCTGACCACAAGTGTAACCAAATTGTTACCAGCTTAAAACATCCGTTTTAATTGATTGGTAAGATTGCCAACAGGCGCACAGATCCGCTACCAGTGTCACCACAATGGTTCATGGTAAACAAACGAAAAAGCAAAAAGAAAAATAAAAAAAGGGGCCTTGCGCGAACGCAGGCCCCAAAAATATTGGAAAGCAAAACGATAATCTGGGAAGTGTGCAGTGCTTTTCCCGCACCCAGATCCGAACAGAAAGTCATATCATTCAAAAAGGAAACGCCGTTCACTCAACCTCACGAGTGTCGACACATGGCCGATAACGACAGGAGTCACTTTACCGACTTGTCGGGTTCTAATATTGAAACAGATCAAACTTGTACCGATTTTTCACCTAAGATGAAATAAAATGACAAATCACTCGGTCTTTATAGGCTGACTAATCCTTGGATAAAGGCTCATCCGGTATGACCCGACAAGCACGATACGAGGCATTGGTGCGCGCATGGCATCGTGACCTCTACCGCTATGCCTACTGGTTAGCAAAAGACCCGCATATCGCGGAAGACTTGGTGCAAGAAACCTGCTTACGCGCTTGGCGCTCGTTAGACAGCTTGCAAGATGACAAGGCAGCCAAAGCCTGGCTAATCACCATTTTGCGCCGAGAGAATGCGAGGCGCTTCGAACGGAAGCAGTTTGACCATGTGGACATTGACGATGGCGAATTGGAAGACAAAACGCGACCCAGCGAAGAAGCGTCCATGGAACAACGCTGGCTACACCGGCAGATTGCCGCTTTATCACCGGAATATCGCGAGCCCTTGGTCTTACAGGTAATTGCCGGTTTTAGCGGCGACGAAATCGCCCAAATCTTGGATTTGAACAAAAACACAGTGATGACTCGTCTTTTTCGCGCTCGCGCCCAACTTAAAGAAGCACTGGATACCGCCGCAACCTCAGGAGGCCAACAGTATGGACGATCTTGAATTTCGCCGCCGCCTACTTGCAGACCCTTATGATACCGATCCTGAGTTGCAAGCTGCCAAAACTGAGTCCACCCACCATCAGCGTTATGCGGACGATATCGCGGAGTTGGACAGCAAAATCGACCAGGCACTTCGCGTTGAGGTGCCTGAAGATTTGCCCGATAAAATTTTGTTTTCACAAACCACCGATGTGGCGCAACAGGTAAAACGTCCTCGCTGGCACCTTGCCATCGCGGCCTCTATTGCGTTTGTGTTTGGCATCGCGCTCGGTCAATTTAACTGGGGCAGTGCCACGCTGGATCTTAATCAAACGGCATTGGCGCACTATTATCACGAGCATGCTTTTATCGAAGGCATTAACGAGGGGGCGACCATTGAGCAAGTCAATGCGAAGTTACAACCGTTTGGCAAGGCCTTTAATGCGCTACCAGGCCAAGTCACTTACATCAACCATTGTAGTTTCGGTGATCACCATGCGTTGCACATGGTGATGGAAACGGATGGACAAGCGTATACGGTGTTTGTGGTGCCGTCTGCCAGTCAGGCACCCGCGCAGAAAAATGATGGCAAAATGCAAGCCATCAGCCGTCCAGTGCAATCGGCGAGCGTGATCGTGGTCGGCGAGGCAACAAGCGCTGCCGCCCCCATTGCCGAGCAACTGCAACAACAACTCACCCCCAGAGCGATCTAATCGCGCATTGTACGCCCTCTCGGCAGGCAGAGAGGGCGCATGCTGTGATTTTCCCTTCCGCGCCAACGACTTTTCGCCTCCTAATGTGTAACAGGTGTGCGCTGAGTTCATCCTTCGTCGCTTAAATCCCCGCCAACACAGCAGATAAAAACACTAAAAACTCGTTTTTTGTTGTTTCATTATTTTGTTTTTACCCTTTATCGTAGCGATAAATTGATTTACGCACGCGAGCTTTTACTCTAGGCCTCCCTTTATACAGCGAACAAGTAAGCAGATGAAAAATAATAAGATCGTTTATCTTGCCGTCGCCACCGCGCTCGGCTCTCTTTCCACGACCGCACACAGTGCCGGTTTTCAGCTCGCAGAAACCTCAGCAACCGGCCTTGGCCGCGCTTTCGCAGGGGAAGCAGCAATGGCGGATAACGCCAGTGCGCAATTTCGTAACCCTGCGCTATTAAGCTACCTTGCCGACACGCAAGTATCAGCCGGTGGCATCTACGTGAACCCTAACGTTGATATTGATGGGACAAACACAAACATCTCGAATGATAAAAAGACTGCAACGTCAACCGATGATGTTGCCCATGATGCCGTGATCCCTAATTTCTATTTTGCCCATCAAATCGACGATCGCTTTACCGCGGGCTTAGCTCTGGCGACCAACTTTGGCATGGAAACCGATTTGGGCAATGACTTTACTGGGACCCAGTTTGGTAACGAAGCGGCGGTGACTACCTTTGAAATCAACCCTAATATCGCTTGGAAAGCCACCGAGCAATTACGCCTCGGCGCCGGTCTTCGTTATGTGCTGGGGGAAGGCAGTATTGGCGCGAAAACAAACACTGACGGCACTATGATTACCAAGCAGGGAAACCTACCCGTTAATGAAGGAACAACCCTTAAATACATGGAAGGCGATGACCGCGCATGGGGTTGGCAATTGGGTGCTGTGTACGACATCAATGACAAGCACCGGATCGGCGTTAACTATCGCTCAGAAGTTGACCTTACACTTGAGGGGCATGCCGAAGGGTTAAGCTACAACGCACAAGATCCTACACGTCACTATTCTGGAAGCATGGATCTCACCTTACCCGCGACCGCCGAGCTCTCTTCGTTGCATCAATTGACTGAACAGTGGGCAGTACACACCAGCATTAACTGGACCGAGTGGAGCAGCTTTGACAAACTCGAGGCGAACATTCCCTCCCTTTCTAGCGATCCAAAGATGGTGAAAGTAGAAAACTGGGAGGATAACTATCGCTTTGCCATCGGCACCACTTATCAGTGGGATCAACAGCTGACGTTGCGCTCAGGCGTTGCCTATGACACGTCGGCGGTAAGCGATAAAAACCGCACCCTGACCATCCCAGAAACTGACCGTACCTGGTTAAGCGTGGGTGCCGGCTATGACGTGACCCCCAAGCTCACGCTGGATGCGGCGTTTACCTATGTGTTTGCCAAAGATGCCCCGGTGAAAGAGCCGCGTGATGGAATTGACTCGCTATCCGAAGATGCAGCCGCCCAAGCTTTTGGAAGTTTTGAAGGCGAAACCACCGGTAATGTGTGGTTAGTCGGCGTGCAAGCCAGCTATCGTTTCTAAGCATCACGCCTTATCTAACAAAAACACCACGGCTTTGGCCGTGGTGTTTTTTATCGCGTTTTACCTAACTCGCTTACGCTGATTTACGGAGCGGCATCGATATCATCGATAAAATCATCGAGAAACTCATCATCCAAAGCAGGTTGTTGCTCAAGCGCTTCATCCCCTTTGGCGCGATAGCGGCGGTTTTGCAGGTAAGCCTCACGGGCAAACGCGTAAGGGTCCGGTGAGTTATCCAATTGCGACTCCTGAGACACTAACGCGGCGCGCGACTCCATCCCATCAAACATCCATTTTAAAACCGACTGCGGCAGCGTAAGTAACGCAAGCGGCGGATACAGGCCATCAACGACTTCGCCCGCGCCCTCTCTTACCGAGGTGGGGCCATAGCCAGGCAGCATAATGTACGCGCCCGTTCCCACATCATAGTGTCCGATCGCATCACCAAATTCGCGCTGATCATATTTTTGAATATCAGCCGCTGACGCGATATCAATCAAGCCACCCAAGCCAAAAAGAGTATTTATCCAAAAGCGGTTAAAGTGGGTCGCGGCTTTCTCACCTTCCAGCATGATCAAACTATTCAAAAAACTGGCAGGCTCTTCGAGGTTGCCCAAAAAGTTAGAAATCCCGGTACGCACGGGGCTCGGCACATAATCGACATATGCAATCGAGACGGGGCGCGCGACATAGGGATCCAAGTAATCGTAATTGACCGTCCACATCGCACGGTTAAAGCCTTCTAGCGGGTCTTCAGGGTGCGGCTCTGCCCCTGGTGGACGTGATACACAACCGGTTAGCAGGCCAAGTACCGCCACCATCAAACACAGACGTTTCCACATTAAATGGCATTCCTCTACATAATGAAAGGCTGGGAATGCCCAGCCTTGCTAACAATGATGACTATTCTGTCTTGGTTATTGCTGTTTGTCGATAACCAGTTCAGCCTGGCTGCCCACGCTTACCTCAGAACTCTGCCCAATCCAATCACCTTGCTTGGTGGCCACATTGCCGTCTTGGTCAATCCGCGCCCGAATCACCACCTTATCATACGAGGATAACGCCTGATTAGGATTTAAGCTGTCAGTGTCTGCTAAATCTACAGACAAGGGAAACTTCGATAAAGGCAGGCGCTTGGCCGCGATTGGCATCGGTGAGTTTGCCAATGCATGCGCGGAAATAATCACCACGCCGTCCTGGGGTAACTGCACTTGCTGACCCAGTGCCACTGTTACCGCGACTTTCGCACCATCGGCGCTGTTAAGCGCTAGCTTCGCACGTGCGATCGACTGATCTAAAGTCTGGTTACGCGGATCGTCACTGCCTATCAAGGTTTTCATCGCCTTCCACGTGGCAATGGCATCTTGATATCGCCCTTGCTCGAACGCTTGATAAGCGAGCAACGACATCGCCTGCAGATTAAAGGGATCCGCTTTCACCACGGATTTTAATAAATTCTGTGCCCGCACACTGTCTGCCTCATCACCGGCAAACAACAAGGCTTGCGCCAGCCCGACTTGAACATCAGGTTGTGAAGGCGCCAAAGCATAGGCTTTTTCCATTGCGCCTTTGGCTGTTTCACCGTCTCGATTAGCAAGGCCAATACGACCCAACAACAGCCACCCTGTACTATCGGTCGGCTCATGCTGCAAGCGTGTGCGCAGCGCCAAGGTTAAGTCTTGCATCTCTTGTTGCGTCAGCGGCTGTTCATTGTCCAGTAGACGCTTGGACAATGACGGTAACTGTTGGGCAGTTTGTTGCCACTGTGCCACTTGGTTGGCACTGCCCTCAATGCCATACAAGCCGAAGCTGACCACCGCTAGTACGACTAAGCCTGGCACCCACTGCATCGGCGTCAGGCGCAAATGACGCGCTTGTTTGGCTTTCTCCTTTTCTGGGATATCGTCCAGCAATGACTGCTGCAGATCCTGCCTCAGATCGCGTGCATTATCGATTAAGCCTTCAGCACTTTCCGCTTCAATTTCTTCCACACGGTCAAAGTAAAAGGCTTTATTGAGTGCATCACGGCTCCCCTGATGATCGTGCTCACTTTTTTGCCAAAGGGGCCACAAAAACATCACTGCGCCAAGGACAAAAAACACCAAGGTCGCGCCCCAAAACTCAATCATTTTGGCTCCTTATTTTGCTGGGTTGACGCATGCTCAGATGACGCCGGTTGTTCCGCTTGTCCATCGACGCTCGTTGCTGACGAGCCGTTTGACGACGCATCGGTTTCTTCTGTCGATGACAACAGCGCATCGAGCCGTTGCTGCTCCTCATCGCTCAACGCGTGATTGATGGTCTGCTTGGCACGTCGGCTGCGCACTATCATCACCCCCACGCCAGACATCAGCACCAGCGCAGGCGCCAGCCATAGAATTACAGTTGATGCGGTGACGGGCGGATTGTAAGTCACAAAGTTGCCGTAACGCGCGACCATAAAGCTGCGAATTTCCTCATCCGTCCGACCTTGCTGTAACATTTGGTGCACTTTTTGGCGTAAATCCTGCGCAAGCTCAGCGTTAGAATCGGCAATGCTGTTATTTTGACACTTGGGACAGCGTAACTCACTGGTGAGGGCACGAAACCGAGCCTCTTGCTCGGCCGAGTCGAATTGGTACACGTCAATCGCATTCGCTAACGCCAAGGTCGCGCTCAGCCACAGCACGCTGAGTAGGATCAGTCGCTTCATCCGTCAACCTCCTTCAATGCGTCGAACTTCGGCTTGAGGGTCTCCTGCCAATTACGAGCGTTCACATCACCCACGTGCCGGTACTGAATCACGCCGTTAGCATCAATCAAAAACGTTTCAGGCGCACCGTACACACCCAAATCAAGCCCTAACATCCCATCACCGTCGTACAAACTAATCTGATAGGGGTTGCCCAGGTTGTTCAGCCATTTGACCGCTTTTTGCCTATCATCTTTGTAATTAAGCCCAATGATTTTTACCCCTTGCGCCGCCAGTTTATTCAAAAACTGGTGTTCGGCATAACAGGTCGGGCACCAGGTGGCCCATACGTTCAGCAGCAGTGGCTCGCCCGTGAAAATGGCTTGGTCATACTCCTTGCTCGGGGTTTGTAGATCCTCAAGGTGAAAAGCGGGCACAGGCTTGCCCACTAATACTGACTCTAACTTGGTCGGATCATCCCCTTTGGCGTTGTTGTCGAGTTGAGCGACAAAAAAGCCCGCCAGTGCCGCAAACGCCAATAATGGCAAAAACCAAAGTAACTTCTTCATACGCTGGCCTCCTGCTTCGGTGCCTGCTTGCGACGAAACCGGTAGCGCTTATCGCTGATCGCTAACGCACCACCTAATGCCATGACAATGGCACCGAACCAAATCCAGCGCACAAAGGGTTTGTAGTAAAGTCGCATTGCCCATGAGCCATCAGGCAGCTCTTCACCCATGGCAATATAGAGATCACGGGTGAAGCCGCGATCAATCGTGGCTTCTGTCATCATCGAGCGCTGCACGGAATAGAACCGCTTTTCGGCATCCAAATGGTTGATAAAGGTATCACCACGGTATACATCAAACGAGGCCACGTAACCCTGGTAGTTAGGTCCTTGCTTGTCTGATAAGTCCGTAAACTTAAAGGTATAACCTTGCAAAGTGACGCTGCTGCCCGGCGCCATTTTGACATCACGCTCAATGTCATAATTCTCGACCATTGCCACCCCAATAATGGTGATCGCAAGGCCGATATGACCCAGCACCATGGCCCAATGGCTGCGCCCCAGTTTTTTAATCCCTACCGTAAAGGCATGACGATGGGTAGCACGCAAGTGAAGCTCATAGCCATGTAGGAAGGTGATCCACAGCGCCATGGTTACGCCCATTGCCGCCATCGCTTTGAAACTGTCCGCTAAGGTTGCGATGGCACCGACACCTAGAACAACAGCCGCAATACCACTCACGAGCATCGGTTTGGCTAAGGTTGACAGCTTGTCACGCTTCCAGCGAATCAAAGGTCCAATGCCGAGGAAAAAGGCAAACGGTAGCATCAGCCACGCAAACAGGAAGTTAAAGAAGGGCTCGCCAATCGACACCGAGCCAAGACCCAACTGCTTGTGCACAAGCGGCAATAAGGTGCCAATGAGGACGATGACAAGCGCTGTCATTAACAAGGTATTGTTAACCAGCAAGGCATTTTCTCGTGAAATGAACGACACCTTTGTGCTCCCTTTGATCTCAGAGGCGCGCATCGCATAAAGCAGCAATGAACCGCCAATCACCACCACAAGAAAGCCAAGAATAAACAAGCCACGCGCCGGATCGGAGGCAAACGAATGCACTGATACCAGCACCCCGGAGCGCACCAAGAATGTCCCCAATAAGCTAAGTGAGAACGCAGAAATGGCGAGTAATACCGTCCACGCTTTAAAGGTGCCACGCTTTTCTGTCACCGCTAAAGAGTGCATCAAAGCGGTTCCCGCCAGCCAAGGCATAAATGAGGCGTTTTCGACCGGATCCCAGAACCACCAGCCGCCCCAGCCAAGCTCGTAATAGGCCCACCAAGAGCCGAGCGCGATGCCCAAGGTTAAAAATAACCATGCGGCGGTGGTCCAAGGACGCGACCAGCGCGCCCACGCGGTGTCCAAACGTCCCGCGAGCAGTGAACCAATAGCAAACGCAAAGGCGACCGAAAAACCTACATACCCCATGTACAAAATAGGAGGGTGCACAATGAGTCCCGGATCTTGCAACAATGGGTTGAGGTCACGCCCGTCGACGGGGAAATAAGGCAAGGTGCGGTCAAACGGGTTCGAGGTAAGAATAATAAACAACAAGAAACCGACCGAAATCATTCCCATCACGGCCAATACCCGTGCGACCGAAGACAACGGCATGCCGCGGCTAAATACCGCCACCGCCACGGTCCAAAGTGCCTGAATCAGCACCCAAAGTAACAGTGACCCCTCGTGCGCCCCCCAAACTGCGGTTAAGCGATAGTACCAAGGCAAGGCGCTGTTGGAGTTGCTCGCGACATAGGCCACCGTAAAGTCGTTGGTATAAAATGCCCAACTCAACGCGATAAAAGAAAACAGCAACATGGCAAACATCCCCAAAGAGAGAGGACGCGCCATTTTCATCATCCCTTCATGGCCCTGATTGGCGCCATACAGCGGATAGAAACTCAATAACAGCGCCAGTCCCAACGACAGGATTAACGCATAATGCCCGAGCTCAACAATCATAACTGACTACCTTGTTTTTGCTCCTCTGTGTATTCAAGCGGCTGATGATTCTTTTCCATCGCCTCGGCTATCTCAGGCGGCATATACTCTTCATCATGCTTAGCCAACACCTCACTCGCTTTCACAGTGCGTGAGTTAACCAGCACGCCTTGGGCGACAATACCTTGCCCCTCCCGAAAAAGGTCCGGCAAAATACCTTCATACGTCACGGTGACGGCGGGACCCACATCGGCAACGTCAAACTGAATTTGCAACGATTCCTGATCGCGCTTCACTGAACCTTCCACCACCATGCCGCCAATTCTTAAGCGCTGGCCCACCTCGGGCTTGCTTCCATCCGGCTTGCCTTGCACGATTTCAGTCGGTGTGTAGAACAGATCCATATTTTGGTTCAAGGCATACAAAACCAAACCGATAGTGGTCGAAACACCAATTAGCAACGCTAACGTGATCCACAACCGTTTTTTACGTCGGGGCGTCATAATGTGTTCTCCAGTGCTTGTGCATCTTTTATTCGCTGCTCACGGGCAATTTGCTGTTTGACCGCTTGCAGGCGTTTTTTATGTGTCCATCGATAACCAAGGATGAGTGCCAGCATCGCAGCCGCCGTGATACCAAATGCGCTCCAGACATAAGCGGCATAGCCTCCCATCGCTAAAAACGCACTAAAACTCTCAAAATGCATTATTTCCCCTCCGCCAGTGCACGTACCCAAGGCCGGTGAGACTCTCTTAATAAAATTTGATTACGCAGTCCCATCAAGGTCAAGGCGACAAAAAAGCAGGCAAAGCCTAATAAACAAACAAGTAACGGCCAAAGCATCCCAGGGTCGATCGAGGGGCGGGCAAACTTAGTGATCGTGGCGCCTTGATGCAGCGTGTTCCACCATTCAACCGAAAAGTGGATAATAGGCAGGTTAATCACCCCCACCATCGCCAAGATCCCCGCCGCTTGCGAGGCCGTGCGTGCATCGTCAAACGCGTTATACAAAGCCATGACACCAATGTAGAGGAACAATAGAATTAACTCAGACGTGAGGCGTGCATCCCACACCCACCACGCGCCCCACATGGGCTTGCCCCAAATGGCCCCAGTAACTAAGGCGATAAAGGTGAACACGGCCCCCACTGGTGCAATAGCACCCACCGCCCAATCCGCCATTTTTAACTGCCAAACACGACCAATAAACGCCGCGATGGCCATCGACATATAGGCGCCCATCGACCAAATAGCGGCAGGGACATGAATATAGATAATGCGAAAACTATCGCCTTGTTGGTAGTCTGCTGGCGCGAAGGCTAAGCCCCAAACCATGCCCACAACCAAGCTCAAGCCTGCCAACACAGCAAACCAAGGGAGAAGTTTTCCACACAGCCGGTAGCTCACTTCCGGCTTTGCGTAAGGGTGAAGCCACTTCCACATGACAATTGCTCTACTTCCTGATTAATAATTAGTTCACGCTCACACGCAACGCGGCGGCGATAGCAAAGGGGGCCAGGGTGACGGACCCGGCCAACATGGCGCCAAGGATCGCCAGCTGTCCATTGATGTCTGCACCGAATCCCGCCATATCAATTGCTGAGGTGGCAAAAATCAGTACAGGAATATAAAGCGGGAGGATCAGCAAGCTCAGAAGAACACCTCCCTTGCGAAGACCCACTGTTAAGGCAACCCCGATCGCGCCAACAAAACTCAATGTGGGCGTGCCCAACAATAGGGTCATCACCACCGCTTGATACTGGATCCCATCTAGCGATAGCAATAACGCCAACACTGGGCTGACTAATAACAAGGGCAAGCCGGTCAATAACCAGTGGGCAATGACTTTAGCAATCACTAACAGCGGCAAGGGGACGGGCATCAACATCATTTGCTCAAGCGACCCATCAAGGTAGTCATCACGGAACAAACGCTCAAGTGACAGCAGTGCAGACAGTAATGCCGCGACCCAGATAATGCCGGGGGCGATGGTCTGCAGTAACTGAGGGCCAGGCCCAACACCGAGCGGGAATAAGGTGATCACAATAATAAAAAACCACAAAGGGTTTAGACTATCAGCCGGCTGACGAAAAGCGACTTTTAACTCTCGGCGAATAATCAACCACATCGCTTTGATCATTGCGCCCCCAAACGAATACGACGCAATAGCGGGTGACCCACAAACATGTCCTGGTGAGTGGTAAATAGCACCATTCCGCCTTGTTGCACATGCCGCTCAAAAACAGCTTCAAGCACTTTCACCCCTTGTTTATCAATCGCCGTCAGCGGCTCATCGAGAATCCACAATCTCCGGTCACTTAACCAAAGCCGTGCGAGGGCAACGCGCCGGTTTTGTCCCGCAGACAGCTGTCCCGCGGGGATATCCTCACGCCCCGCCAAACCGACCTTGGCAAGTGCTTGCCAAATTGCATCATGATCACACCGTCCATGCATCTGCATGTAATAGGCCAGATTTTCAAACGCGGTGAGTTCGCGCTTGACCCCTGTGGTGTGACCTAAAAAAAGAAGATCGCGATAAAAGGCATCGCGTTGTTGGGTGATCGCCTGCTGCTGCCAACAGACCTCGCCACTGTCCGCCACCCCAAGGCCAGCGATGATACGCAATAATGTGGTTTTGCCTGCTCCATTTGGGCCTTCTACTTGTACGAGATCACCAGGAGCCAGAGAGAATGTCAGCGCATCAAACAACACTCGGTCATCACGAACACAGCAAAGCTGTTTCACTTCCAACATGACAAATGTTGCATCCTGCTTGTGTTACAAAAGTGGACGCATAGTACCACAATGGTCAAAATGACTGTTAGTTACCACAGGGTTGCAAAGTGTGACTCGCGTAAATAATTGTGAGAAACCATGAAGATTGCACCAACCAATCTACAGCATTTGATGGTAAAACCCGCAGCCATCGCCTCACCGTCCTTGCCATCAATCGATGGCCGCGCGCTGTCGCAGGCACAATTTACCCTAATTCATACCGCGGCCAGCACAGGGTTGGCCGATGTGTTAGCCCAGTTACATTTGTTACCTGCACTGACTGCCACCATGAGACAACAACCGGCATCAACCCAAGCGTTAATGCAATCACTACTTACCGCTTGGACGCTTCCCACTCCCGGCCATCAACAGGGAACCAGTTCAGACACCATTGTCCAGTGGCTCACACAACGCCCTGCCGATAAGTTGCTTGCCACACTACTCAAGCAATGGCTCTCGCCCCAGTCAGAGGGCGATAATCTTACGGGTGCATTAAGACTGATGGCCGAGCAAAGAGTGGCTGAGTCATCACGCCCTGGCGAATGGCAATGGGTATTACCTTTTTCCGATCTCCAGCGGCCGCCCGTTCGTGTCACGGCAAAAAAACAAGGTGAACAAACGTCTCCCTCCACTGAGGAAACGGTTCAGTGGCACGTTCGCCTATATCTTCCCGTTAGGCACCAATTTGTCCGTGCCGACTTAACTTTGTCCAAGCACGAAAGAGCACTCACACTGACCGCACCGACAACGACACTCAAACACCGCATTCATCAAACGCTTGACTGGCTCAGTGAGCGGTTTGCGCATCAAGCGATTGCCTTAGATATAGCGATCAGTGAAGAGATCGATGAAACCGAACCAGAATCAGAGAGTGATGTGCCAGCCGCTGGCATTTCCATGAGGGTTTAATGATGAAAGATAAAAAACGAGCAGTGGCTCTCGGGTATGACGGCTACCATGCCCCAAAAGTCAAAGCAAAAGCCACGGATAAACTCGCACTGGAGCTGATTGAGGCCTTGAGTGAACAAGGCGCACTCATTCATCAAGATGCTCATTTACTCGCCTGGCTAGACCGATTAGATAAAGATGATGAGATTCCACCTGAGCTCTATCGAGTGATTGCCGAATTGATTGCGTACGCTTGGGTACTGGAAGGAAAGACCCCGCCAGGTTGGCAGGGACATACACCGATAGACACCTTGGTATAGGGTATCGGAGAGCTTGGGTGGTTAGCGCTGCTGATTGGCAGCTTGTCGTTTACGCAGATTAAGCAACAATTCGGCCTCTGCTTTGGGGAGATCACACTCTTGCATTAACTCGTCAACATCCGCGCCCAAATCAACCATTTTACTGGCTCGACTATAGAGACGGCTTTCCGAATCCTGCATTTCAAGCTCAACATGCTTTTCTAACAACTCATCCACATTGGCAGATAAATCGGCAAGCTTCTGCCCCATCCCCATGCTACCTGCCCGCAATTCATTAAATTGCTTCGCTAAGCTGTCATGGCGTTGACGCGCACTCTTGAGCACGGTTTCCATGGCCTGCAGCTTATTCTCTAGTCGCTGCCTGGCACGCTTTTCTGCGCGAAGGCGCCATAAAGCAACGATGGCAAACACCACCGTCACAGCAACAGGCGACCACGTCAGCACAAGCTCCATCATTACAGCATTGCCATCTCATTCCATTCTTCGTCGGTCAACAGCTTGTTGAGATCAACCAAGATAAGAAGCTCGCCATTGCGGTTGCTCACGCCTTGAATAAACTTAGCGCTTTCTTCAGTGCCAACACTTGGCGTGGTATCGATTTCTGATGTTTTCAGATACACCACTTCCGCGACGCTATCAACCATAATACCAATCACCTGGGTCTCGGCTTCGATAACGATCACGCGGGTATTATCCGTCACTTCGGTAGAGGCTAAGCCAAAACGTGAACGCGTGTCGATCACGGTAACGACGTTGCCGCGCAAGTTGATAATACCCAATACATAGTCAGGGGCGCCCGGTACGGGTGCAATTTCGGTGTAACGCAGCACTTCACGCACCTGCATCACATTAATGCCGTAGGTCTCTTCTTCAAGCTGAAAAGTAACCCACTGCAACACCTCGTCATTGACGCCTTCTTTTTGAACTTCAGCTACCTGAGACATTGATTTTCCTCTTTACGCGCTGTGTAACTAGTTATTACGCCATCGCCTTGGCGTCAATCCCCTGATTTAACATAGCAATAAATGCTTGAACATGGATCAGAGCACACATTTTTTCTTTTACCATGCCCGCTAGCCAAGGCCGCTTTCCCGCTTGTTTTCGCCAGCGAATCGCTTTGCCACTGAGCGCCTGGGTGCCGAGTAACTGATCACACGCCAGCCCCCACTTACTATCGCCCAGAATCACAATATAATTATAGTCGTCCCTGTGCTGATTATCTGCCAGTTTTTCTGGCATCACCCAGCGAGCGGTATCGACAACATCAAGCTGTTGTTGCTTTTCTGTCTGTAATCCTAGATACCAATCAGGCCGACCGATAAGGCGATTGCACTCGCCCAATTGATGAATACCGCCAAGTTCGGCTAAAGGGACCGCGTAGGTCACGCCCATGCTTTCAAAGAATAATACCTGAAACTCTGCTTCCGTTTCAGCATTTTCCCATTGAGTAGGAGGAAGATCTTCTCCCGCTTGGGTGTCAACCTCCACCGTTTCCTGCGTGTGAGCTGCTTGCTCAACCTCTTCAGTCACCCCGATATCGGCTTCGGGGGCAACGGCGTCGGCCTCTACGCTGACCTCTTCCTCGGTCTCGGTCTCGGTCTCGGTCTCGGTCTCGGTCTCGGTCTCGGTCTCGGTCTCGGTCTCGGTCTCGGTCTCGGTCTCGGTCTCGGTCTCGGTCTCGGTCTCTACCTCAGGAACCGTCTCGTCTACCTGCTCCTCAACATCAAGTCCCCAATCGGCCATGGTATAGGTTTCAAGGGTTTGCTCTTGTGCCTCTTCCACAACAGGATCGACAACCTGCTCGGCCGTCTCTTGGGCAACGTCTTCCTCAGTTTGGGTCGCCGTTTTCGCTTCCAGCTCCGCCTCTTCATCGACTTTGAGCTGGGCAAGTAACCGCTCAACTTCCGCCAAGTCACGCTCTGGTTCAGCATACGCGACCGGTTCTGGTGTTACTGCCTCCGTGACAGGTTGTGGCTGAAGCCGTGGAGAAGCATCACCGAGGTACGATGCAGACGACACCTCCGGCGTGGCACGAGCGGGCTCTACAGGCTGTTTGCCTGGTTGGGCTACCTCACCTAAGTCATCCAGCAGGGCCTCAAAGTAATCGTCGAGCGCTTGACCACTGGATAGGGCATTATGCTTGTTCATCCTGCTCCAGTCGCTCCAAATAGGTTAATAGAGTTTTGTAGGCAAATACACCGCGGCAATTTTTCGCATAGAAAGACGCTGGCATATGCTTTAAGCTTGCATCTCGAAACTTAGTATCGATAGGCACGGCTGAGGCCCAGACCTGATCGCTATAGCGAATTTTAAGCTCCTGTAGGGTTTCCAGCGATGCCCGCGTACGCTTGTCGTACATGGTTGGAATGATAGTGAGATTAAAGTTAGAGCTACGAGACTTTTGCATGATCTGCAACGTGCGCATCATACGTTCCAACCCTTTCATCGCCAAAAACTCGGTCTGAACCGGGATCAATACACGATGACTGGCCGCCAACGCGTTGACCATCATCACGCCCAAAATCGGTGGGCAATCAATCAACACATAGTCATATTCGTCAGCCAATGCATCCAGTGCTTTTTTTAGCACCAACCCCATGCCACCCCGGTTCCCCATCACACGGTCTAACGTCGCCAGCGACATGTGTGCAGGAATTAAGTCCATATTCTCAAACTGTGTTTTGACAATGAGCGGCTTCACCGTCTCTTTATTGACAGTTTGTAGTTGAAACAAATCAAACAAGCTCGCTGGCAGCTGCTCTGAATCAAAATTCAAATAGGTCGAGAGAGAAGCGTGTGGATCCGTATCCACTAGCAGGACACGTTTCTTACGTTCACTGATCAATCCTGCCAATGTCACCGTGGTGGTTGTCTTACCAACACCGCCCTTTTGGTTGGCGATACTCCAGACTATCAAGCCCCACTCCTTATTTTAAATTCAGCTCAACCATGATGCGTTCGGCGATCCTCTCCAGCGGTAAGTCTTCCGACGAGATACCCGCTTTCGCCACTGCTTGCGGCATGCCATAAACGACACAGCTTTCCTCGTCCTGTGCCCAGATAGTTGCCCCCGCGCTTTTTAGCATACGTGCGCCCTCTCGACCATCTGCGCCCATACCGGTGAGCACCATCGACAGAACCTTATCGCCATATATTTTAGCGGCGGAGCCAAAGGTAACATCCACACAAGGCTTGTAATTCATCCGCTCGCCGCCGTCGAGAATTTTTAGACGTGCCGCGCCTGGTCTGCCATCAATCATCATTTGCATCCCCCCCGGCGCCAGGTAGGCGTGCCCAGGTTTGAGCGTGTCCCCATCTTTCGCTTCAACTACAGTGATTTTGCTCAGTCCATTCAGGCGCTGCGCAAACGCCGATGTGAATGTGGCAGGCATATGTTGAATCAAAACAATCGGCAGCGGAAAGTTTGCAGGTAGCTTGGTCAGTACTTTTTGCAGCGCAACGGGACCACCGGTCGACGTACCAATCGCCATCAATTGGTAACGTTTACCTGTGGCGGTAAATCGCGCTGGCGCCTTGGACGGCGCACTCGTCCCTACCGCAGGGCGGGACGCTGGGCGCGCAGGCGTGCGCACACCGCCCGATGGCGAAGCCGTTTGCCCGGTACTGCCTGGGGAAGATGGGCGCGTCGCACGTCGAAGTACCGGCCGTTTACGCGCAATTTCGAGTACGCGCTGTTGCAGTAAACTGGTCGCTTCTTCGCGATTGCGAGCGATGTCCTCAAACTTTTTAGGAAGAAAGTCGAGCGCCCCAGCTTCAAGTGCATCTAACGTGGCTTTCGCCCCATCATGCGTCAACGATGAAAACATCAAAATTGGTGTGGGCGTTTGCGCCATGATCTGGCGCACCGCCGAGATACCATCAAGTACTGGCATCTCCACATCCATAGTGACAACGTCAGGCTTGAGTTGGGCGGTTTTTTCCACCGCTTCCTTGCCATTCACTGCACTATCAATGACCTCCATTCTCGGATCGGCATTGATGATTTCACTAACACGGCGACGGAAGAAACTGGAGTCATCTACCACCAATACTTTTACTGCCATGGGCGTCCTTTTCTCAAATTAACCTGCGTAATGTTTCAACAGGTTGGGCACATCCAAGATCAGAGCAATATGACCATCACTGGTGATGGTTGCCCCTGCCATTCCCGGCGTCCCTTGAAGTAGTTCGTCAAGTGGCTTAATGACCACCTCCTCTTGACCAAACAAGGTGTCTACCACAAACGCGATGCGTTGATGCGCGATTTGCACGATCACCACATGCCCCTTGGTTTTATCGATATCAGTTGATCCTTTACACAACCAATCTTGCAAGAAGAACAGTGGGATCGCTTTATCGCGTACGATTAAGGTTAGCTGGCCATCAACCGTATTGGTTCTGGACATATCCAAACTGATAATTTCACTGACATTCGACAGAGGGAACGCAAACGGGTTATCACCGACGCCGACCATGAGGGTTGGCAATATCGCCAGTGTCAATGGTACCTTGATTTCCAGAACCGTCCCTCGGCCGAGTTCAGAGTCGATATTAATCGAGCCATTAAGCTTGGTGATGCCGGTTTTCACCACATCCATCCCCACACCACGACCAGAAATATCGGAAATCTCGGTTTTGGTTGAAAAGCCAGGTGCAAAAATCAGGTTGTACGCTTCACTATTACTTAAGCGAGCCGCCGCTTCTGCATCAAGGACACCACGGTCAACCGCAATGCTCTTCAGCTTTTCAGCATCCATACCGCCACCGTCATCAGCAATGGTCAGGAGAATATGATCCCCTTCTTGTGACGCTTTGAGGGTGATGGTACCGACACGAGGTTTACCCGCTTTTTCACGCTCATCAGGCATTTCAATACCGTGATCCACCGAGTTACGTACCAAGTGGACCATAGGGTCAGCCAGTGCTTCGACCAGGTTTTTATCCAGATCGGTTTCTTCGCCCTGCATTTCCAGGACGATTTCTTTTTTCAAGCTACGTGCTAAGTCACGGACAACGCGGGGGAAGCGGCCAAATACTTTTTTAATTGGCTGCATACGCGTTTTCATCACCGCGCCTTGCAAGTCGGCAGTGACCACATCTAGGTTGGTAACCGCCTTGGCCATGCTTTCATCGTTGCTGCTTTGGCCCAGACTCACTAAGCGGTTACGCACCAACACCAGCTCACCGACCATATTCATAATGCCGTCGAGCGTGGAGGTATTAACTCGTACCGTTTGCTCTTGTTGAGGGGCGGCCGGTGGCTTCTTCTCAGGTGCCTTTTCTGCCGCAGCAGGTGCTTTAGCACCCGCGCCGGCACTTTTCGGTGTGCTTTCTTTCGCGGGCTCAGGCTTGCTCGCTTTTTGTGCGGGCGCAGGCTCGGACTTTGGCTGAGGTTTGGCTTGCGCATCCACCTTATCGGCATCCGCTTTCGCTTTCTCCGCTTCGGCGGCGGGGCCTTTGCCTTTACCATGCAACTCGTCTAAGAGCTTTTCAAACTCGTCGTCATCGATTAGCTCATCACCACCAGATGGGGACGACGCCGAAGCGGGCTTATCCGATGGCGCTGATGGACTTTCATTGCTGGTGTCGCTTGCCCCTCCAGCAGGGCCTTTACCTGCACCGTGCAAATCATCAAGCAGTTTTTCGAACTCGTCGTCGGTAATATCGCCGCTATCCGCCTCAGTGCTTTCCACCACCTCAGGCTTTTCGGATGCTGAATCAGACGCCGTGGGTGCTTTTCCCTCACCATGTAGCTGATCGAGCAACTTGTCGAATTCATCTTGGGTGATCTCATCCACTGAGTCGCCACTGATCGCACTGTCGTCCTGGCTTGATGCGTCACTTTCAGACGCCTCAGGTTCGGGTTCGGGTTCTGGCTCGGGGTCTGGTTCAGGTGCAGGCTCTTCCGCCACAGCCTCATCTTCACTCGCGGGTTTCGCATAGCGGTGCAGTGCTTCGAGCAAGGCACCATCGGCTGGCACTGGCTCTTCGCGGTTTTGTACCGCGGCGAATTGATCATTGACGGTGTCCAGCGCCTGCAAAATGGTATCCATCACATCCGATGTCAACTCACGCCCGTGATTACGCAAGTTATCAAAGACGTTTTCAGCACCGTGGCACGTATCGACCAGCGCATTTAAGCCAAGAAAGCCCGCGCCACCTTTTACCGTGTGGAAGCCACGGAAAATACTGTTTAGTAAGTCTGCATCATCAGGGGCACGCTCCAAATCGACCAGCTGCTCAGACATCTGCTCGAGGATCTCTCCCGCTTCAATCAAAAAGTCCTGAAGGATTTCTTCATCCATCTCAAAGCTCATAGCGCACCTCTAAAAACCCAAACTCGATAATAAATCGTCAACATCATCTTGGCTGTGAACCAC
Organism: Salinivibrio sp. KP-1; assembly: GCF_000968645.1. Lineage (NCBI taxonomy): Bacteria > Pseudomonadati > Pseudomonadota > Gammaproteobacteria > Vibrionales > Vibrionaceae > Salinivibrio > Salinivibrio sp. KP-1. Next base: position 39,102 of record NZ_LAQR01000038.1, read on the forward strand.
GTCATCGCGCTCTTCAGGGTGAATCACAGGACCCTCAGGGGCTGACTTATCGGTGGTATCATCTGCTTTTTTCGCCGGTGCTGCGTCAATCGCAGCGCTATCCATGCCAAAGGCGGTAAGTATTTCTACCAGCTGTTGCTCAACTTCTTGCACCAATTCAATCACGCGCCGAATCACTTGGCCGGTTAAGTCTTGAAAGTCTTGTGCCATGAGGATTTCAGTCAGGTGCGCGTGCAATTCTGTCGCGCCCCCTTCTACTTGAGTTAAGAGTTCGTCAATGTTGTGACACAACGACTTGAACTCATCCAAGGCAATCTCACCGCGCATCAGGCTGTTCCAGTTGGGACGAACAGCTTGCAAGTTGTCTTGCAGCTCGCTTGCTATCGGCATGGTTCGTTCAACCGAATCCATGGTTTTGTTGGCGGCCAATTCGGTTTTCTGCATGACATACGTGAGCCTGTCGCGAGCGTCAGGGATGTCCACGTTGGCCAAATCACTCACTCTAGGATCCAAACGAAAGTCAGTAATTGAGTCATGTAATTGGCGGGTGAGCTTCCCCACTTCATTAAACAGTGGGTCACGCGCTTCTTTCGCTATTTCGGTAAGAAGCGTATTAGCGTTATCTTGCTCTCCGTTTTCAAGATACGCGACCAATTGTTTCGCTTGGTCCAGATTGATCATGGCGGTTCCTTCTTACTGTGCGCTTGCGAATTACATACGCTCGAAAATCTTATCGAGCTTTTCTTTCAACGTAGCGGCAGTAAAAGGTTTAACAATGTAACCGTTCACCCCTGCTTGCGCGGCTTCTACAATTTGCTCGCGCTTCGCCTCAGCGGTGATCATCAATACAGGCAGGTGCTTAAGATCGCCGTCCTTACGGATTTCTTTAAGCAAGTCAATCCCCTGCATACCAGGCATATTCCAATCGGTCACGACAAAATCAATACCGCCTTTTTTGAGGATTGGCAGCGCGGTTAAGCCGTCATCCGCTTCAACGGTATTGTTGAAACCTAAGTCACGAAGAAGATTCTTTACGATACGGCGCATTGTTGAAAAATCATCAACAACGAGAATTTTCATGTTTTTATCCAAGGTTGCCTCCGGTGAGGTCTCGTTTTATTGTCGAAACAGTTACTTACTCACTATGCCAAGCGGATAGCTTAGCTCTCAAACGTTGCGTAGCCTGACTTTGAATCTGACAGACCCGGGATTCACTGACCCCTATCACTGCTCCTATCTCTTTGAGGTTTAATTCCTCATCATAATAAAGAGATAGCACCAGCGCCTCTCTTTCAGGAAGACTTTTGATCGCCGCCGCTAATGCGGCTTTGAAACTGTCTTCCGCAACACCCTGAAAGGGAGTGTTGTCATTACGGCGACTCTCTGTTGTGAATGCATCTTCAGAGACGCCCAGATCATCCATCCCGATCAAACGCCCACAGTTTACATCGTTAAGCGCCTGATGGTACTGCTCTAAGCTCATATCAAGCTTTTCTGCAACCTCCACGTCGGTTGGATCCCGACCTAACGCTTTTTCTAGCGATGCGATAGCATCACTGATTGAACGACTCGCCTTGTGGACAGACCGTGGCACCCAGTCACCGCGGCGCATATCATCCAGCATAGCACCGCGAATTCTAATACCGGCATAAGTTTCAAAACTCGCCCCTTTGGCGGGGTCATAATTTTGCTGTGCCTCAAGGAGGCCGACCATACCAGCTTGGATCAAATCTTCTACTTGAACACTCGGTGGCAAGCGCCCCATCAAGTGATGCGCGATGCGCTTGACCAAACTCGAATAACGCTCAAGTACCGCTTGGCGATCTGCCCCTGTGCGGCTATACGTGAGCGCTCTATTCACGAACTAACTCTCCTGCGTCATCATTTTTGATAAGCAACCGCTCAACAAAAAACTCCAGATGGCCTCCCGGATTTCGCGGCACCGGCCAAGTCAGCGCTTTGTTCGCCAGCGCATTCATTGCCAATGATGCGGGCGAGCGAGGAAATGCGTCAATGACAACTTTTTGTTTTCTCACTGCTTGCCTCACCCTTTCGTCAACGGGAACACATGCTACTAATTCTAGATTAGCATTGAGAAACCTTTCAGTGACTCGCGTTAATTTTGTGAACAAGTCTCGTCCTTCACGGTAGCTTCTGACCATATTTGCAACAACTTTAAAGCGTGTCACACCATGTTCACGGCTGAGTACTTTAATCAATGCATACGCATCAGTAATTGATGTAGGTTCATCACAGACCACAATGACGACATCTTGTGCGGCGCGCGAGAAACTCAGTACCATGTCTGAAATCCCCGCGGCAGTATCCACCAAGAGTACATCAACCTCTTCTTCGAGTGTACCAAAAGCGCGAATTAAACCAGCATGTTGCGCCGGTGTGAGCTCCGTCATACCTTGAAGACCAGACGATGCTGGTACGATTTTCATACCGTGCGGACCTTCGAGAATAATATCTTTCAGATCACAGACACCTTGAAGCACATGAGACAGATTCTTGCCCGCTCTTAGGCCAAGTAACACATCCACATTGGCGAGGCCAAGGTCGGCATCCAATACCATGACTTTTTTCCCTTGGCGAGCCATAGACGCGGCCATTCCCAGCGTGACATTGGTTTTTCCTACGCCACCTTTTCCCCCGGTTACGGTAATAACCTTGGTGCGTGACGGATTGGTTAAACGGCGCAGGCCGCTTGCTTGATCTTGCATGCTTGTCTCAATCATAAAAGTCCGCCCCATTCGACTCTGGGACATCACTGTTCCAGAAGTGATTGTGCTGATCCGCACCTGACTCCAACATTTCACTGGCTTTGCCAACCAGGAACTGTCCCGTGGCTTGGCGGATATCTTCCGGCACACGTTGCCCGTCGGCTAAGTAGGCCACAGGCAGGGCATTTTCGATGGTGACACACAACAGTTCACCGAGGCTGAGCGATTCATCGAGTTTGGTCAGAACACATCCCGATAACGGGATGCGGCGAAAATGTTCAATGGTTTCTTGCAATACGCGGCGTTGTGATGTCGCCGGTAATACCAGTAGGCTACGAATATGCGAGCCACTATTTTGCATCAGGGTATCGAGCTGTTCCGACAAGCGAAGATCACGCTGCCCCATCCCGGCGGTATCTAGCAATATCAAGCGTCTATGACGCAGCTGATAAAGGATGTCGGCAAGCTCATCGGCATCTTTAGCCACTTTAACGGGGCAACCAAGAATACGGCCGTACGTGGCTAACTGTTCATGGGCACCGATACGGAATGTATCTGTGGTCACCAAGGCAATATCTTCCGGGCCAAATTCCATCGCGGCTCGCGCCGCCAGCTTAGCAATCGTGGTGGTTTTCCCGACCCCTGTCGGACCAAGAAGTGCAATCACGCCGCCGGTTTCTAGCATATTCTCGTCAACCGTGATCACCTGATCCGCAACCAGGTCAAGGAGCGCTTGCCACGCCTCATTCGGTGGTGTCTCTTCCGGGATATAACAGGCCAGTTGATCCGCTAGCTCAGAAGACAGTCCCATACGCTCTAAGCGTTTGATGAGCATGGCGCGTAACGGCTCTCGCCGCTCTACCTCTTGCCACATAAGCCCCGACAATTGGTGTTCTAATAAGCTTCGAATTGATGCCATTTCCTGACGCATTGCATCAATTTCTTGATGAGAAGCCTGAGATTGACGTGCCTCAAACCGGGATGGATCTAGCTTAGGCTTGGACGTTGACGGAGATGCATGCGGACCGCTCGACTTATTGGCAGCCGTTTGCCAGCCAGAACGACTGCTACTTTTAAGTTGCCGACGAGGCTCATAACCGCGTCCTAGCGCGGCGGGCCGCTCGTCAGCCCCTGATGGCGATGGGCTCCGTGCTGGCTGCTTTTGTTGGCGTTGTAGCAACGCGCTCAACGAATCAGCTTCTGTTTCTGATTCCGCGGGCTGAGATTGGTCACGGTACTCATCCAACATGGCAGAAAAACGAGGTGGGCGCTTAGTATGACCGTTTTGACGACCACCTGCCTGTTGCCGTTGACGCAGTTGCACTTGATCATCCGCAAGTTGGCGGTGAGCCTGAGAATAAGCCTGAGCAGATTGTTGCTGCGCTTTTGGTGCGGGCTTATCAGGCATTGGCTCTGTATCCGCATCAACCGCCGCGACAATTTCTACGCCGCCTGTCACTTTTTTGTTAGACATGATCACCGCATCAGCGCCAAGTTCTTCTTTAACTTGGCTTAACGCTGCTCTCATATCCTTTGCAAAAAAACGTTTTATTTTCAAAGCACTGCCCTACTCATAAACGATGTTAATTGTTGCCAACCGCATTGACGATACGAATTTGTTTTTCATCAGGCACTTCTTGATAAGACAAGACGCGTAGCGTCGGTATTGTGTTTTTAACAAATTTCGCCAATGTCGCTCGTAGCACGCCAGACGTTAGCAATACGGCCGGCTCTCCTTGCAACTCTTGTTGTTGCGTCGCTTCTGCCAACGAAGACTGCAACCGCTCAGCCAGACCCGGCTCAATCCCTGTCGACTCGCCACCGGATGCCTGCATAGTTTTATGCAACATCTGTTCCAGTTCAGGAACAAGGGTAATGACTGGCAGTTCAGGGGCGCTGCCATTGATTTCTTGAACGATCAGACGACGCAATGCAATCCTGACTGCTGCGGTTAAAATGTCAGGATCTTGACTCTTACCGGTATACTCAGCCATGGTTTGCACGATAGTGCGAATATCACGAATAGGGATCGCTTCACTCAGTAAGTTTTGCAGCACTTTGACTAGCACACTGAGCGGAATTTGATCCGGGATCAGTCCTTCAACCAAGCGCGGTACTTGCTTACCTAACATATCGACCAGATTTTGCGCTTCCTCATGACCCAATAAACGCTCGGCGTTGTTGGTCAACATCTGGCTAAGGTGGGTGGCCAACACAGTGGCAGAGTCAACCACGGTGTAACCGAGCGCTTGGGCATGCTCTCGTTGGCTTGGCTCAATCCAAACCGCCTCAAGGCCGAAAGCCGGATCTTGGGTTGGCTCGCCGTCGATAGGGCCAAAAACTTGACCTGGGTTGATCGCGAGTTCATGTTGAGGGTGGACTTCGGCTTCTCCGACAGCGACCCCCATTAAGGTGATGCGATAGTTATGGGGTGGCAGTTCAAGGTTGTCGCGAATATGTACCGGTGGGATCAAAAAGCCAAAATCTTGCGACAGCTTTTTACGTACGCCTTTGACTCGGTCGAGCAGCTCTCCGCCCTGATCACGATCGACCATGGCAATCAGACGATATCCAACCTCCAGTCCGATAACATCCACCGGCTGCACATCGTCCCACGATAACTCTTTCGGTTTAGCGGGCGCGGCTTCGGGAAGATCGGTTTGCTCCGGCGCTTGCTGTGCTTTTTGATATTGCTTGTATTTCCAGTACGCCAGGCCACCACAAATCACTGCCAGCAGCAAGAAAGGCACATGAGGCATCCCCGGTACTAGCCCCATCACCGTCAAAATACCGGTGGCAATCATCAACGCACGCGGGTTATCAAACAGCTGGAATACCACCTGTTGTCCCATGTCTTCTTCGGTGTTTTGTCGCGTCACCATGATGGCGGCGCCTATCGACAGCAGCAACGACGGTATTTGTGCAACCAGACCATCACCAATGGTCAGTAAGGTATATACCTCCAACGCCTCGGAAAAACCCAAGCCATGTTGGCCCATCCCGATAGACAAGCCACCCACAATGTTGATGAAAAGGATCAAAATACCGGCGATGGCATCGCCTTTAACGAATTTAGACGCACCGTCCATTGAGCCATAAAAGTCCGCTTCTTGCGTGACTTCTTGGCGTCGTGACCGTGCTTGTTCTTGGTCGATAAGCCCTGCGTTCAAGTCGGCATCGATCGCCATTTGTTTACCCGGCAATGCATCCAAGGTAAAACGCGCGGTCACTTCTGAAATCCGGCCCGCACCTTTGGTGACGACCATGAAGTTAATGATCATCAGGATAAGAAAGACCACCAAGCCCACGGCATAGTTACCGCCAATGACCACCGAGCCAAAGGCACCAATCACTTGGCCTGCTGCATCCGGGCCCTCGTGCCCATAAAGCAAAACCACACGCGTGGAAGCAACGTTAAGCGCCAGCCGCATTAACGTTGCAATCAAAAGCACCGCTGGGAAAGCCGCAAACTCAAGTGGGCGCCGTGTATAAATGGTGACCAGCAAGACCACGAGCGACAATGCAATGTTAAATGAGAACATCAAGTCGAGTAGCATCGGTGGGACAGGCAGAACCACCATCGCTAAGGTCGCTAATACCAGTGCTGGCGCGCCGATAGCCGGCATCGCTCCTAACCTGTGGTAAGGCACTTTGTCAGAAAATGGCAATCGCCAGTTGGCTTTTAACATGTTAAGCGTTCAAATCCATGATTGGTGAACGCGGGCCTGGTGCCGCGTATAATCAAAACGGGAATGCAGAGGAAGCAAGTTTTACGCCAAAAAAAGACAATAAAGTGTCAGCATTTTGGCACTGCGCTGACATTGCCGCGTTCGGCAACGCTTAGTCATGTTGCAAGTCGGAAGGGATAGGTAAATAAGCGTCATCAGGACGAGTGGGTCGTCGATCCCGTCCTTTTTTGTATTGCTTAAGCTGGAAGACATACGCCAAGACCTGCGCGACGGCGGTAAACAAACCGTCAGGGATCTGTTGCTCAAGCTCCGTGCTAAAATACAATGCCCTCGCCAGAGGGGGAGCGGGGACAATGGCAATGTCATATTCAGCCGCAATTTCTCGTATTTTCAATGCAGTAAAGTCCGAGCCTTTGGCTATCACGACGGGCGCACTATCGATATCACTGTTGTAGCGCAGCGCCACGGAGTAGTGTTCGGGGTTAGTCACGACCACATCGGCTTGAGGAACGTCCGCCATCATCCGGCGTTGCGCCATCTCACGCTGTAACATTCGGATACGCCCTTTCACTTCTGGGCTACCCTCAGTTTCTTTGTGCTCGTCTTTTACCTCTTGCTTGGTCATTTTAAGCTGCTCATTGTGTTGCCAAATTTGAAACGGCACATCAATGACCACCACAACCAACAGTGAGCAACACACGAGCAATACGAAGTTCAGTAAAATGTCGAGCGCGTGATAGAGATTACTGGGAAAGGTATCAATGGTCAGCTCAAAGAAGTCTTCAAGGTTCACATAAACCAGATAGGCTGCCACGCCCGCGACCAACAGCACTTTGAGGACAGACTTCAATAGCTCGACCAAGCCTTGGGTACCAAACATACGCTTGAACCCAGAAAGCGGACTCATTTTCGACAGCTTAGGCCGTGCGGCTTCCCAAGAGAAACTCACACCACCGAGCCCGGCTGCCCCCACGAGGCCGGAGATAAATAGCACAATCAAGATCAGCCCAAGTGGCAGAATCAAATGCAGTAGCTCACCGACCACCACCAGCATCAGCTCTGAGCTATCAAAGATCTCTGCACGTGACAAGGAGAATAGGCGCGTCATCAATGCCATTAGGGCTTCACCCAGCGCTTGCCCGAACCACATCAAACTGATCGCCCCGACCACTAACACTGCCACGGAAGCCAGTTCTCTTGAGCGCGGTACTTGGCCCTTTTCCCGCGCCTGCTCCTGCCTTCGGGGCGTGGCGTATTCTGTTCTTTCCTGACCGTCGCTCTCTGCCATCAGCTTCTATCCACAGTTAATTCGAATCAGCGAACAAACTTGGTTCAACCCTGTTTCCCAATGATTGTTGTAATGCGTCAACATACCGAACAGCAAATACCAGCTGATCAGCAACCCCATTAACAATGCAAAAGCGAAGCCAAGAGAGAAAATGTTTAGCTGCGGCGCAGCCCGCGTCATCACACCAAAAGACAAGTTAACCACCAACAAGGCGATAACGCCTGCTAGGGAAATACTGAGGGCAACTTTAAACATGATGCCAAACCACTGTGCCAAACTACGGTAGTCGGCGGCACCAATCATTTCGCCAATCGGTAAGGTGTCAAAACTCATCACTACCAGGTTAAGCATTTTTAGATGCCCATCCGTGGCGAGAAACAACATCACGGCCAAAAACAAGTAAAACTGCCCTAGCAAAGGGGTATTCTGACCATTAGCCGGGTCGACCATGGATGCGAAACCCAAGCTCGACTGCATCCCCAAAATTTGCCCTAACACCACAAAGGTTTGGGTGATAAATTGGGTGACCATCCCCATCGCCACACCAATGATCACTTGCTGGGCAAGCACGGTAAACCCCGCAAAAGAGACCAGCTCGATATTCTCGGGGGCGGCCGGTAACGCGGGCATCACAGCAAAGGTAATCGCTAAAGAGAGGTAGAGGCGGATCCTCACTGGCACAAACCGCGCGCCAAAGAAGGTCATCGCCATCATCATTGACGAAATACGGGTAAAGGGCCAAAAGTAGTTAGCCATCCAAGATAAAATCACCGAGGCTGGATATTCCATGGCTTGCCTCGTCAGTAGAGAATGTTGGGGATGTGATCAATCAAGCGATAGAAATACTCCATCAGCATTCGCGTCATCCAGTGGCCAAAAAACATCAGCGCAATAAAGGTCGCAATCAAACGCGGTAAAAAGCTCAGCGTTTGCTCGTTAATCGAGGTTGCCGCTTGAAAGATGGCGACAATCAGGCCAACCAACAAACCAGGCACCACAATCGCTGAGACGAGGAGTAACACCAAATAGAGCGCATCTTGGAAAAGCTCGACAAACGCTTCTGGGGCCATCGCTGCCTCCTTTAGCCGAAACTGGCGGCTAAGGTGGAGAGGATCAAGTTCCACCCGTCAACCAGAACAAATAGCATCAACTTAAAGGGTAACGACACTATCATGGGCGATAGCATCATCATACCCATTGCCATCAATACCGACGCCACGACCAAATCAATCACCAAAAACGGCAAGAACAGCATAAAGCCAATTTGGAACGCGGTTTTGAGCTCAGACGTTACAAACGCGGGGATCAGCACCGTCATCGGGACTTGTTCAGGCTCATCGACTTGCGACCCAGACATATTGACGAAGGTTTCCAAATCTTTAACCCGCGTTTGCCGGAGCATAAACTCACGCAGCGGCACCTGTACCCGATCAAAGGCTTCCCTTGCTGTGACTTGTTCATTGATATAAGGCTGAATCGCCTCTGTGTTCATTCGGTCAATCACAGGTGACATAATAAATAAGGTCAAAAACATCGCGATGCCAATGATCACTTGGTTCGATGGCGTTTGCTGTAACCCCATGGCTTGACGCAAAATGGCCATCACCACCACGATCCGAGTGAACGACGTCATTAAAATGACAACCGCTGGCAAAAAGCCCAGCGCGGTCATTATTGCCAGAATTTGCAACGTGACGGAGTAGTCTTCACTACCATCCGGGTTGACACGCATCGTGACCGCTGGGATCCCGCCTCCCGTATTGCGACCCACTTCTAAACGTGCCGCCTCACCGCTTTCGCTAATCGATTCGGTGGTGATGCTTTCTTGTGCTGGCGCGGCTTCTTGTTCGGCAGCAGCAAACGGTGTAAATAAGGTAGCTGCCACCCAGACCCAAGCGGCCAATAACATTCGTATCGTCATTTTCGATTCAACAGTTGGCTAAGCTGATTGGCAAAGCGAGAAGGCTTGTCAGACGCTGGCGTCGCCGTTGGAATGGGGTTATCCAGTGTTTTTAACACGTTCACGCTGGTTGCCGTTACGCCGATAACCAGCTGCTCGCCGTGGATATCGACCACCAGAATGCGCTCCTTTTGACCCACTGCCAATTGGCTGACGATCGTGATTCCGTCACTTTGCTGTGCCAGCCCCGGCACTTTTAATCGTCGCAGCAACCAGGCCAGAGCAAAGATAAGCCCAAGCACCAACCCCAGCGACAACAGCATTGTCACTATACTGACCTCGGGCGCCGCCGCCCACACGGGCATTGGCACCAAGAGTACACCCCAAACGCGTCGGTTCACCGTCATCCCTATCGTAGTTTCTTAATCCGTTCAGTTTGGCTAATCACATCCGTGAGGCGGATACCAAACTTGTCGTTAACGACCACCACTTCACCGTGTGCGATAAGCGTGCCATTGACCAGCACATCGAGCGACTCCCCGGCCAACCTATCTAACTCAACCACCGAGCCTTGGTTGAGCTGAAGCAGGTTACGGATGTTAATTTGCGTATGCCCCACTTCCATAGAAATGGTCACTGGAATATCGAGGATCGCGTCCAGTTTGCGCTGTTCATCCGCCCCCATTTTTTGCTCGCTGTCATCAGTGAGCTCTTCAAGTGGTGCCGCTTGTACATCATCAGAGCCCTCGGCATCAGATTGCTCAGCCAGGGCTGCAGCCCAATCATCGTCTACATCATTTTGATCCATGACGTCTCACCCTTGTTTACAGATTCTGATCACTGAGCATTACCTTGTTTATCATCGATGGGTAAATCTTCCTCGAGATCATCGAGTAGCTCAGGTTTATCCTGCAACAACGAAATATCCGATTTCGCCATTTCAGGACGCTTAAGTTTTTCCACAATTTTCAGTGCCAGCTTATCGTTAGATTGTCCCATCTTCGCGCGATAGGTGGGCAAGTCTTCCACGAACACCGTACACGCATCCGGCATATCAACCGGAATCACATCGCCTTTTTGCAGCTCCATCAGGTCGCGCAAGGATAAAGTGACATCTAAAAGCTTGGCACTCAATTCAACATTCACATCCAAGATTTCATCCCGTAGCGCTTTACTCCAGCGCACATCGGTATCCATCTTGTCACTTTGTACCCCTGCATCAAGTAGCTCGCGAATCGGCTCCAGCATTGAGTAGGGCATGACCATATGAATGTCACCGCCACCACCATCAAGCTCGATATGGAATGAGCTCACCACAATCACTTCTGAAGGGCTGACAATGTTGGCCATTGCCGGATTAACCTCTGAGTCTAAATACTCAAAAGCCACTTCCATCACGGGCGCCCACGCGTCTTTGTAATCCTCAAACATCAACTTCAGCAGCATCTGGATCACACGCCGCTCTGTCGGGGTAAACTCCCGCCCTTCAATGCGAGCATGAAAGCGCCCATCGCCACCAAAAAAGTTTTCCACCAATATGAACACCAGACGGGCTTCCATGGTGATCAAGCTGGTACCTTTTAATGGGCGAAAACGCACCATATTCAAACTGGTCGGCACGTACAAGGTGTTTTGATACTCGCCAAACTTCATCATCTGCACGCCGTTGATCGACACTTCGGCGGTTTTACGCAGCATGTTAAACAAGCTAATGCGCATATGACGGGCAAAGCGCTCATTAATAAGCTCGAGCGTCGGCATCCGCCCACGCACAATGCGATCTTGTGACGAGAAATCAAAGGAGACGGCACCCTCTTTATCCGCTTCGGGCTCGTTATCCTCCTCTTCAACGTCATCAACACCGTGAAGCAGCGCATCAATCTCGTCTTGGCTGAGTAAGTCAGTCACGTCATCACCTATTGCATCACAAAGCCAGTGAAGAGCACACGCTCTACCACCGGCTCGCCCGTTACTTTGATTAAGGCCGCGCGCACATTCTCTGCCGATTGGCGGCGAATTTCGAGCTGCCCCTGCGGTGTACGCAGTTGCTCCACCGTGGCCGCACCAAACGTATTAAGAAGCGCGTGCTCAATCAGCGGTAAGTTTTCTTTGGCCAAGGCTTCCATTTCACTGCCACGCACTAACAACTGGGTATTGACTTGCACCAGTCGTTGTTGCTCATCACCGGTGACATTAAAAACAAACGGTTTAGGCAAGGTGACATAAATCGCGGGCAGGGCATTGTTTTGTTCCTCGAGGACAATGTCTTCTTGGCTGCCGTCATCACCAGATAGAAAAAAGAACGCCGCACCGCCTACCGCCGCGAGCAATACAACGGCGGCGACAATGATAATGAGCAGCTTTTTCTTGCTCCCACCTTGCTCTGGGGTTGCGTTATCATCTGCCATGGCTGGTCTTGCTCCTTGTTATTTAAGCGTAGTAATCGACGGCGCGATCACTGTGTGAGACGTTCAGCGTTTGCCCGGCTAGCATGGCATCATCGCCATCATCCGGCCCTGTCGTGCCACGTGGTGCCCCACCTGCAGTGCCAGCACCATCGCCATGCTGGCCAGAGGCCATCTGTTGTGCACCACTGTCTTGCTGTTGAACCGACCCCTGGGCTAACTGTAGCCCTTGTTGCTGCAACATATCGCGCAATCTTGGCATCGCTTGCTCGACAGCATCACGCGCTTGCTGGTTCGCCACCGTGATATGCACAGAGGCTTGGTCGTTGTTTATCCCCAACTTAATTTGCATGCGTCCAAGCTCGGGTGGGTCGAGACGAATATCCACTTGCTTGAGGTTTTTAGACAACATGACATTGATTCGCTCAGTCAGTGCCGCGCCCGCGTCGCTAGGTGTTTGCCCCAAAGGTAGCGGGGCCTGCGCAGTTTGAGCGACCTGAATATCTTGCCGTGCTGTCGCTGCGTTTGCGCTTGGTGTGCCTAGACTGCTTGCCAATTGCTGGGCCAAGCTCTCGCCTCGTGAGGCCCCTTCCGCCGCGCTTGCAGCGCTGCCTGCAGCTAATGCGGCGTCAGTTTGAACCGCCTGTTCTGCCATCGCTTTCAATGCCGCTTTACTGACATTGTCTGACCGTTCATTTTGCCCGGCTAACATAGAAGCGGCATTCGGGTTGCCTGTTGCGCTACCTTTTACGTCAGGGTTTGCCATATTTTGTTGTAGGCCAGTCGCCTGTCGCAGCTTGTCAGCCAGCTCGTTCGTTTTCGTCGTCGCCCCTTCTTTGGCTAACAAATCTTTGAGCGCAGACTCTTTATTGACTGACGCAGCATCGCCTAAGGCAGACTCACCGGGCGCCATCTTAGCGGCGGCAGCCCCATGTTGACTCTCCTGCTGCGCCTTCATGGCCGCCCATTTGATCGCCGACCCATCCACTGGGAGAGATTGCCCCCCTTTAGGCATCTCACCACTGCTATCAAGCGCCACTTGGCGCCCAGCACCTTGTTCCAATGCGGCGCCACGATCTTGCGTGGCTTTAACCTGGGCGACTAACGCGGCGAGTTGTTCGGGCGATAACTGCGCCAATACCTCCTCCGCGGAAACCTCATCCGGTAGCGCTTTAGAGAGTTCGGCAAGCAGTGCTTGTTTGTCTACTTCACCCTCTTGACCCTGTAGGTCTACTCGCGCGTTACTGTCAGCGTCGCTCATCGGTAATGCATCGGCAGATAATGCCGTGGTATCCCCACCGGCAGGCAAGGTTTTGCCAGTAAGCATGTCCGCCGCTTGATTCAAACGCATTAATAAAGATTGGCTTTCTTCCATTGCCGTCATATCGGCAATTTTTTCCATCTCCGCCTCGCTGAAAACACCGTCAGCCAGCATGGCTTCCGCATCAATGGCCTGACCATCGACGAGTAAGGTTTTGCCATCAGGGGTTAGCTTGATAGACTCCCCTTGTCCTTCACTTCCATCGAGGGATTGATGCAAAGCGGACAAAAAGCCGGCACTTTGCTCTCCTTTCACCTCGCTGGACGCGCCCTCACTCGGCGCAGACAGGGTTTTACTCGAAACATTGGAAAGTGTCAGCATTGACTGCGTCATAAGTGTCTCATCATTACCTATGGTTACCTATGCGTCAGCTTGGCATCAGCTGGCGCGTCGGTAATGAGAAAGCAATTATCGCGCCATTTTATTGTGAAGAGAAGGGCGAGGGGCGTCGACGTGCGATAATCGCTGCCATTTCATCCATTTGTCGTTGTTCTTGGTAACGAGCACGCTCTGCTTCCTCACGTTCTCGTTTTTCTATCAGCCACTCTAGTGATTGCCGGTGCTGGCGGGTTTGTTGCCATGTCTGACGGCACTGCTCTAAATGATCTTTAAATTGATGCTCTGCATCTCTTTGTTTTGCCAAGGTTTCATCAAGCTGAACAATGAATTTATTTAAATGGCCAAAGGCGCTGGCCGATAAGCCTGACTGACCACGCTCAGACATCTGACGGCAATACTCAAGCCGGTACTGTTCAATTTGCTCCAACTGGCGATAGTAATCATCAAGTGATTGCTGAGCCGCGCTCACACTGAGCTGAGCCTGCTTTTCATCCTCTTGGGCTTTGTCTAACAGCAACTGAAGTGCGTGATCGGCCATCGGTTACCCCTGTAAGGTTGAACGCAACATGTTGACACACATATCAAAAGGAACCACTTCTTTGATCCCTTGCTGCAGATAATTGTCGAGCTTGGGCTTCAAACTAAACGCCTGATCAACCGCCGCATCACTGCCAGGTTTGTAGGCGCCTATCGAGACCAGATCTTGATTTTTACGGCACACGGACAACACTTGCCGCACCGCTTTCGACATCAGAATTTGCTCATCGCTGGTAATATTGGGCATCACTCGACTCACTGAACGCTCAACATCAATGGCAGGATAATGACCGCTATCTGCTAACTCGCGCGATAGCACAATATGACCATCGAGTATCGCTCGTGCTGCATCGGCAATGGGGTCTTGTAAATCATCCCCCTCGGTCAGCACGGTAAAAAAGGCCGTGATCGACCCCTGTCCAACGGCACCGTTCCCCGCGCGCTCAACCAGTGAGGGTAAGCGCGCAAACACCGAAGGCGGATACCCTTTGGTCGCGGGTGGCTCGCCCACTGACAACGCAATTTCGCGCTGAGCCTGCGCAAACCGCGTTAACGAGTCCATCAATAAGAGAACATCAAGACCCAGATCGCGAAAATACTCAGCAATGGTCAACGCCGTTTGGCAGCCTTTTAACCGCACCAGCGGTGAGGCGTCGGCAGGCGCGGCAACCACTACCGCTCGGGCACGGCCTTCTTCTCCGAGGATATCATCGATAAACTCTTTCACTTCTCGGCCACGCTCACCAATCAACCCCACGACCACCACTTGTGCAGTGGTACCGCGTGTCATCATCCCTAAGGTGACAGATTTACCCACCCCAGAGCCGGCAAACAAGCCGATACGCTGCCCTTTCCCCACCGTCAAAAGACCATTGATCGCTTTGATGCCAACATCAAGCGGCTCACGGATGGGTTGACGTGATAAGGGGTTAATGGGCATGCCCTCCAAGCTCGCCTGTTTATCCGTGTAGATGTCGCCTTTACCGTCCAGTGGATTACCCATGCCATCAATAACACGTCCCAACAGCTCCATACCCACCGAGAGTTGACTGCGTTCAGACAAAGGCGTCACTCTTGCACCTGGTAACACACCTGATACTTGCTCGTTGGGCATCAGATATAAAAGTTCGTCGGCAAATCCCACGACTTCGGCTTCAATGGTGCCATTAAGGGTTTCAACCGAACAAACAGACCCAATGGGCGCGCGACAGCCTATCGCTTCAAGTGTCAGCCCAACCATACGCACCAATTTGCCCGACGCCACTGGCTTGGGGGCTAAATTATCAAGCTGACATTGTTTTAACCGCTCAGCGAGTTGGCTCATTATGATTGCCCTGGATCCTCAGTCGATGTGGGTTCATCTTGCGTCGTGGCCGTGGCGTCTTGCTCAACGGGTTCGTCACTCGACGGCTCGCGCTCAGCGGTCGCTGATTCGTTGGCATAGGCGCCGGTATCAACAGGCTCTACCGTTGCGCCGTCTGATGGCGTGGATTGCCGGGGTTGATTCTGCCCTTGAAACTCTCTTAATAACGCGTCCACGCGGTCAGCATAGCGATAGTCGACCACTGAATCTTTGGCTTTTACATGGACGTCTCCACGCGAGAGTGCGGGCTCTGATTGCAAAGTCCAGTCGCGGGCAGCCAGCATATCGTCGTCATACGCATCGGTGACAATGGCATAGTCATCTGGATGCAAAGCAGCAGTAACCGGGTGGTCAGCCACTGGCAAAGCGGCAATGGCGGCCCGTAAGGTGTGTAGAATCACCTGAGGATTAGTGTCTAGCTCCACGCCTGTCAATGATTTCGTCAAGGTCTGGACCATCATCAACAGTTGTTGCTCGACATCGATATCCAGCTTTTCTAATGGATGACTTAGCTGATTGAGAATACTGTCAAGCTGCTGGCAACGCGCTTCAATTAGCGCTTGTCCATCGGCAAGGCCTTGCTCAAACCCCGCCTTTTTTCCTTCTTCATGGCCTTTCTCATGCCCTTGTTCTAAACCGGCTTCGAGCCCCTCAGCATGCCCCAGCTGCTTGCCTTCTTCATACCCTTCGTCATAGCCCTGCTGGCGAATAGCATCGAGGGCATCGGCGGTTAAAGGTTCGGGGGCTGGCTCGTTTTCCTCCGGCTCCACCTCAACGTCCGGCTCCCAACTGGGGTCGTAATTGAGTGCGGTCTCTTTGGGCAGGTTTTCGCCTTCGTTGTAAGGGGGCAGTGCCCACCTATCAATGCTTTCGGCATCGGACTCATCGACGCGGATATAGCCACGGCGTTTTTCTAAACTCATCGTTGCCCCTTACAAAAACGACTTAGACGAATTCATCGCCGCCGCCTCCGGTAAGCATGATTTCACCTGCATCAGCGAGACGGCGTGCGACAGATAGAATCTCTTTCTGCGCCCCTTCCACGTCTGAAACCCGGATTGGCCCCATGGCTTCGATATCATCTTGCAACATTTCTGCTGCACGTTTAGACATGTTGCGATAGATTTTCTCGCGCAAGTTATCTTCCGCCCCTTTGAGCGCTTTTTGCAGCACTTCTTGTGGTACATCACGTAGCAAGGTTTGTACGCCGCGATCGTCCACATCAATCAAGTTATCAAACACGAACATCAAGTCTTGGATTTGTGAGGCCATCTCTTCGTCTTGATCGCGAATCGAGTCCATCAACACCCCTTCGACGCTGTTGTCCATGTAGTTCATGATTTCCGCTGCCGCTTTCAAGCCACCAATTTTGGCCGCTTGTGCCCCTGCTTGACCTGCAAACTGTTTCTCCATGATCTCATTCAGCTCATGGAGCGCGGCTGGTTGCACTTCTTCAAGGTTGGCAATCCGCATCATTAAATCGAGACGGTCACGCTCTACAAATTGCGAGAGGATCTCTGCCGAGTGCTCGGGATCCAAATAGGATAAGACGATAGTTTGGATTTGCGGGTGCTCGTTGATAATAATGCTGGCTACTTGGCGCGGATCCATCCATTTCAGTGAGTCTAAGCCTTTCGAGCCGCTACCCAACAAGATCTGATCGACCAAGTTATTCGCTTTGTCCTCACCCAAGGCTGCCACCAGGGCGTTGCGCACAAAGTCTTCACTCCCCATCCCAATCGAGGTGTATTTTTGGATTTCCTCCAAAAAAGCACGATGGACCGCAGCCACTTTGTCCGAATTAAGGTCAGTCATCGAGGTCATGGCCGCGCCCACCCGTTGAACCTGTTTCGGCTCAAGGTGGCGAATGATACTTGCGGCGTCTTGTTCACTTAAACTGAGCAGCAAAATGGCGGCTTTTTCAATCCCACTCAACGAGCTGATATCGAAGTTTGAGCCAGCTTGCTCATCACCGCCTGTGGTTGCGACTTCATTTGCCATCTTCGGTTACCCAATTTTTCACCGCTTGTGCGGCCAAGTCTGGCTCATTGGCCACCAGCGCCCGCACCGCTTTTAACAAGTCTTCATCTTTATGTAAGTTTGGCAGCTCCACATCCGACGCTGACATCGCAAAGTTGCTAGAACCGTCAAGCTCAGAGCCTATCAAGCCAACATCATCCCCATCTGGGGTGATAGGTAAGCCATCTGGGCCAAGGATTTCGCCATTGGGCCCCACGGTATTGCCATCTTCGTCGGTATTTGGATAAAGCAGCTTTTTCATCGCTGGACGCACCAACACCACGATAATGACAATGATTACCAAGGCGGCCGCTAACCAACGTACCCAGTCATTAAAGTTGGGATGATCCCAAATCGGCACATCTTGCTCTGCCGCTTGCTCTGGCTCAACAAACGGGACGGCGATGACTTCAAGTACATCCCCGCGTTGTTCGCTAAAGCCCACCCCGCCCATTAAGAGACGGCGGATTTTGGCCAGTTCATCGTCTGACAACGGCTGCTTGACCGTATCCCCGGTTTCAGGATCGACACTTTGTTTAAAGTTCACCGCCACAGAAACAGTTTGCCGATCAATAACGCCTGACTGTGCGCGTCGGTGGCGAATGGTGGTGTCGAGTTCAAAGTTGCGGGTGGCTTCACGGCTCACTGAGCCGGTACCGCCTGCACCATTTTTAAGATCCCTGACGTCTTCCGGAATGGAGGCATCGGCCGGCGGTTGGTTGCTTAACGCCCCTGGAACACCCGCTACACGATCCGAGCCATTATAATCTTCGCGCGTATA
Organism: Salinivibrio sp. KP-1; assembly: GCF_000968645.1. NCBI lineage: Bacteria > Pseudomonadati > Pseudomonadota > Gammaproteobacteria > Vibrionales > Vibrionaceae > Salinivibrio > Salinivibrio sp. KP-1. The sequence continues at coordinate 57,470 of NZ_LAQR01000038.1, forward strand.
TTCGCTGCGTGTTGCCGGTGTGTTAGGGTTAAACTGACGCTGCGTTTCTTCTAGCGAACTGAAATCCAGTGACACGTCGACTTGCGAGGTATAGTTGCCCAGCCCTAGTACGGGGATCAGTATTGAGTCGATTTTTTCGCGCAATTGACGTTCTTGTTTACGTTCCAATTCGTACTCTTTGCGTCGCGCCGCTGACGCAGGATCTTCACTGCCAGAATTTAGCAAGCGACCATGTTGGTCGGTAACGGTGACGCGCGTGGGTTTTAGCGAGGGGACGGCAGAGGCGACCATATCAACAATGGAGTCCACTTCCTCTTGACCCAAGGTGTTCGTCCCTCCCAAGGTTAAGAATACCGTGGCCGACGCCTCTTGATTGTGGCGCACAAAGACACTCTGTTTGGGCATCGCTAACAAGACACGTGCTTTTCGCACTTGCCGCACTTCTTCAATCGCGGCGGCGAGCTGTCGCTCACGGCTAAGTTTTAAACGTTCTTGCTCGAGTTTTTGCGAGACGCCAAAACCCATGTCATTGAGCAAAATTTCATCGCCTTCGGCCGTGCTGGTATTCAGCCCTACCCGGGTTAAACCGAGACGAATCGAGGAATAATCGCTTGAGGGGACACGGATGGTATTACCATCCAACTGGTATTCTACTTTGTTTTGGTCAAGGTGATCCAAAACAGGGATCAGCTCTTCTGTTTCGTACGTACCCAGTGGCCGCATTTCGGGTTCCTGCACCCAAAAAAACAGCATCATGATCAGCGCGACACAAATCGCAACCGCTAACACCAAGATCAATTGGCGCACCATGTCGAGATCGCCAAATATCGAGTTTGACGATGCTGACTGCTCTGATGCGTCCGGATCTTGCGTGCTTTGCTCTGCGTCTAATGCCGCATCGGTTGATGGCAGTGCTGCTGCGCCATCTGAAACCGCCAGATCGGTGTTTTGGTTCTCTTCAGCCACTGATTAATTCCTACATTAAACAGGCATATTCATGAGTTCTTTATACGCCTCAACTAACTTGTTGCGCGTTTGCACGGTGGCATCAAACGCCACACTCGACTTGTTTCGAGCAATCATGACATCCGATAAGCTTACGTTGCGGTCACCTTCATCGAACCGTGTGGCAAGCTCACCCGACGTCTTTTGCAATCCATTTACATGGTTAATCGCACTGGCAAGCATATCGCCAAATTCTTGGCTGACTTGTTGACCGGTTGCAGGCTGAGAGACATTCTTCGCCGCTGCCGCCATGGCTTGCATCTCTTGCGTCAAGGCATTCGCTTTCATCGTCGATCCTTCCTGTGTCAATATTTTGTCAATTCAGTCAGATTTTCATCAGTCATCTTACCATGTGCAACTTTGAGACCACTTTCGCAAAGGCTGACGACTTTGGGTGATTACTGGGGAATATCAATCCCGGCGTCGCGCATTTTGGCGAGCTTATAGCGCAGTGTCCTGGGGCTGATCCCTAAGCGCTCTGCCACATCTTTACGCCGCCCCTCACAGGCTCGAATGGTCTCCAGTATGATGGAAAACTCCTGATCGCGTAATTCATTGCCTAACCCTGCACCATTAGACTGCGCTTCCATCGCATCATGACTCGGTACTGAGGATGACGTTGTCGCCGAAACGGTTGATTGGCTATCCATCACCTTACTTTGTAAACTCGAGGCATCTTGCCAGTCTTGCCCTTCAAGTAAAATATCTGTCGCTTGAATATGAGATTGGGTTGCCAGTATCAAGGCACGCTGCATCACGTTATCAAGCTCCCTGACATTGCCCGGCCAGGTGTAATTCAACAACTTTTGCTCAGCGTCAGGCTGTATGCTTGGGCAAGGGAGACCTTGTTTTTGACAATGCCGTGATAATAAATAGTTTGCCAGCGGGATGATGTCACCTGGGCGTTCATATAACGCGGGCCACGTGATGGGAAACACATTCAGACGGTAATATAAGTCTTCACGAAAGTGCCCTTGGGCAACATAGTCTTTTAGATCGCGGTTGCTAGTGGCAAGCACGCGCAAGTCAAGCTGAATGCTTTTGCGACCCCCGAGACGTTCCACCTCTCGCTCTTGTAACACACGGAGCAGCTTGGCTTGTAGCCCCAAATCCATCTCACTGATTTCATCCAATAAGATAGTGCCACCTTGGGCTTGCTCAAATTTTCCCGGACACGCTTGCACAGCACCGGTAAACGCCCCTTTTTCATAGCCAAAAAGGGTTGCTTCCAGCATGTTTTCTGGAATCGCGGCACAGTTAATCGCGACAAACGGGGCACTCGCGCGGGTGGAATGGTCATGGATATAGCGCGCCATCACTTCTTTACCCGACCCTGAGGGTCCAAGGATCATCACGTTGGCATCAGTGTTGGCAACCTTATCGGCCAAGGCTAACAAGGCGACGCTTTTAGGATCCTCTGCAATGGCATCCGAGTCGTCACTTTTAACCGGGGCGTAGCGACTGACCATATTAAGTAGCACTTCAGGCGCAAAGGGTTTGGCCATATAGTCGATCGCCCCCTCTTTCATGGCGGCGACCGCATCCTCAATGTTGGCATAAGCCGTCATGAGCAAAACGGGTAAATTCGGCATATGTGTTTTGATTGAGCGCAAAAGCGCCAAGCCATCCATACCCGCCATCTGTACATCTGAAACAACAATATCAATCGGCTCGGCTTTGAGTGTCACTAGGGCTTGCTCTGCACTGTCCGCCTCACGCCAATGGTATCCCGCCAAGGCTAGGGTATCGACCAGCGCCTCGCGCAAACCTTCATCATCTTCAACGATTAGCACTGTGGTTTGGCTCATTGTGTTTCTCCTACGCTCTTACCCTGCTCTGCCGCTACACCCTTGGCGAGCGGCAAACACAATGTAAAACAGGCCCCTTTTTCAGGCTCCGATTGTAAGGTGAGCTTGCCATCATGGGCATGACACACCATTTGCACAACGGCGAGGCCAAGACCTGTACCTTGCTGTCGTGTAGTAAAAAAAGGCTCTAAAACTTTCGCTTGCAGTTCAGGCGCAATCCCAGGACCATTGTCCGCAACAGACAGCAATAAATTATCGCCTTGTTGGCGCGAATCAACCACAACTTGGCAGCCCTTGCCTGCCACTTGAACGGCATTGACGACCAAGTTACTCAGCGCGCTGGCCAATGCATTGGGGTTACCGAGCAACGCAAGACTCTCATCATCACTGTTGATGGCAAAGTCAACATCGTGACCTTGAATCACCGCATCCACCATCGGCTCGAACTCGTTAAACAATTGCTCAACGGTAAACACTTTAACCACTTTGTTGTCGCCACCCTTCGCAAACAACAACATATCATTCACTTGCTTTTCCAAGTCATGTAGCCGGTCTAACAGTTTGAATTGAAACCGCTGCCGTGTCGCATCGTTGAGGTTGGGCGCGCCAAGATTCGACGCATATAAAATCGCGCTAGATAGCGGCGTACGCACTTGGTGCGCCAGCGACGCCACCATTTTCCCCAACGACGATAGCCGTTGCAGATCACTGACGCGCGACTGCAATAAACGGGTTTCTGTCATGTCGGTGATCAAGATAAGTTGCCCTGAATCGGACGCAGAAATGGCAAGCTTCACCCGACGACCATCTTTGAGAGAGACTTCGTGTCCATCATCATCTCGCGGCGAGAATGCGCGTTGAATCACATCAAACCATCGCTGCTGAGTAAGCGGTTCCCCAAGAAGGCGATGCGCCTCTGGATTGGCTTCAGCGACACGGCCATTCGCATCAAGCAAAATAACGCCTGCTGGCATCACATCGAGAACTTGCTTATACCGAGTGACTTGTTGATCCACTGATCCCAGTGGCGAAGATTGGGTTTCCATTTAGGCAACACACATTTCGATCAAGGTTTTACTCACTTAAGCAGAGATTGTGCCATAAAAATAACTAATATTATCAGCTAATTGAAGACAAAAAAGCGAAGTCATTTTTTTGACTCCGCTTTTTGACGCCTCGTCGTTCTAGATTAATTCTTCCTTATTCAATCCGTACTTTCGCATCTTTTCTACCAGTGTCGTTCGCCGCATACTCAGCATGTCAGCCGCCCTAGCAACCACACCAGACTGCGCCTCTAACGCCTGCTTAATCAAATCAATCTCAACCTCGGCGAGGGTTTCTTTCAAGTTAACCCCCTCAGGCGGCAAGCTTGTGAGCCCTGGGCTATCTGCAAAGCCTGGCATATCCTCTTCGAAAGCAGGTTCGTCCGGCTCATGAAACATCGCCGTTAGCGCATCACGCTCCGCCATTTCAGTATCTTCGACCGAATAGGCCTCAGGCTGGAATTCAGGGATATCACTGTAGCGATATTTAGCTGGCAAATGGTTCACATCGACCATTTGCCCGGGATACAAGATAACCAAACGTTCGATGAGATTAGCCAGCTCGCGCACATTGCCTGGCCACTCATGCTCCATCAGCGAATTAATCGCGCGAGGTGAAATATGGATCCGACCATTACCTTCCACATCAAGACGAGACATGAGCTCATGGATCAATAGCGGAATATCATCAATTCGCTCGCGCAGCGCTGGCATTTCGATAGGAAAGACATTGAGTCGATAATACAAATCTTCTCGAAACTCACCTTCTTTGATCATGGTTTCTAGCGTACGGTGGGTCGCGGCAACGACGCGAACATTGGCGCGAATGCTTTTGTTGCCTCCCACTCGCTCAAACGTGCGTTCTTGCAACACACGTAACAATTTGACTTGCATTGGCATCGGCATGTCGCCGATTTCATCCAAAAACAGCGTTCCGCCTTCCGCCAGTTCGAAGCGCCCTTTACGCGCTGAAATCGCGCCCGTAAAGGCACCTTTCTCGTGACCGAAGAGTTCGCTTTCTAACAGCTCTCCTGGAATCGCCCCACAATTGACGGGCACAAAGGGGCCAGACGCGCGCGATGAGGCATGGTGAATATGACGCGCCACCACTTCTTTTCCGGTACCGGATTCACCGAGGATCAAAACACTGGCTTCGGTAAAAGCGACCTGTTCAATAAGATGACGGACCTGTTCGATGGCATCGCTTTTGCCCACCATATTATGAAAGGCGGTATTATCGCCAGACAACTGTGGAATACTGAAAGCCTGTTTACCGGCAAACTCGCGGCAATGATGGAGTGCATCGAATAATTGCGGGTAGTTCAAAGGTAGCCCAAGTTCACCCACATAGTTAGGTAACCCTGAAAGCTCACGATCGTGGCGTCGAATCGCAATCACAGGCACGTGATGATAGGTAGCAAGCTGCTCAAGTACTTTTTCAAGTAACGGTGTCGAGCGGACGTGGCCAAGAAAACATGCGCCCCAGTTTTGCTCCCAAAGTGCATCACTGACATCTGTGGTCGAGTGAAGCGCGTAACGCTCGCCGATAAAGTCGAGTATCACGCCGAGATCGTGACGAAACTGGTCATCGTCATCGATAACGAGGATCTTTGCTAAATCTTGCATGTGTGAGATACGTCTGCCCTGATAACTTTTTATAATTGTGTCGCTTTTAAGCAACAACAATCTCAATTTTAATCAAGACATTGTAATAGAGAACGCGCATAAGGCAACCGGAGACACAGTAAACCTGTGACTCCAGTGCCATGTCAGTGGTTTGATAGGCAGTTTAACTGGTCGCTTGAGTCATATTATGGTATTCGGAAGGGATCTGGTCCCAAGCGGATTTTATCTCTCTTAACAGCTCAATCACATCGTCGATGGGTTCCGGTTTGTTTTCCAAATTCGCGGTACTCACCTGACGAATCATAAAGTCATAGATGGCGTCTAAGTTATCAGCAATATCGCCGCCATCATCCATTGATAGACATGCACGTAGATTAATAATGATATCTAACGCTTTACCTAACCGCTCACCTTTGACGGATAAGTCGCCTTGTGCCATGGCAGCTTTGCCTTGAATTAAGCGCTCAATCGCGCCGGCCATCAGCATTTGGATAACCTTATGAGGCGACGCAGCGCTTAATTGACTGTCAACCGAGACCTTCTTGTAGGCCTGTAGTGAGCCTCTCATAGTCTTCCTCACTTATTGAAATTTCTTATACAGCTGCACAGACTGCTTCCCCTTGCGCTGCTGTAACAAGCGCTTGGCAGCATCGGCTTTCTGCCCCTCGAGTGCATCAATGAGCGTTTCTGTTCTTGCTAACGCCTGAGACCATTGCTGTTGATTCGGCGCTTGTGGCGACGCTGCAATCTGCTCAAGCAACGCTTGTCTGTCATGCAATTGCTGAGCCAGTTTTTCTGAATCAATGTCACTCATGCTCAATTGCTGCGCAATTGCTTCATCAATCTGCTCGAGTGCATCGAGCCATTCGGACACCTGGGTCATCATTAACCCGGCATAATGTTTTGCATAGCTTGTAACTGTGAACGCATTTGCGAGGTGGCTTCTTCCATCGCAGAAAAGCGCTGCATAGTACGCGACTCTAAGTTTTCCATGCGGCGGTCTAACTCTCGTTGGTCATCACGAAGGCGAAGTTTTTGCTCTGACAATGTGCTTTCACGATTACTGATCGCACCACCCGCGCCGGTAAAGCCGCCAACGACTTGTTCAAGCTGACGCGCAAAGCCATCATTACCACCAAAAAAACCTTCCAATGCGTTAAAGTTTTGACGCAGTTGCCGATCAAGCACCTTGTTGTCGACTTCTAGACGACCGTCCATAGTGGTAGTGACACCAAGCTCGCTCAGGGTTTTCATTCCCTCCGGGGCTTGCTCAATCGGTGACGAGAAAAGATTGCGCAATCGACTGGTTGCCGTTCGAATGACACTTTCCCCCACCAAAGGGCCACCTTGCTGGGTCTCAGGGTCATACTTACTGACCGCTTGCGAGACACGGAAAAACGCATTGTAATTATCGACGAACGACGTAATGGTCGAACGTACAGACTCTCGGTCATGTTCAACGGCGAGTGCCAACGGCTTATCACTGGTTTGCGCGACTTCCAGTGATACGCCTTCGATGGCATTATCAAAGGTGTTCGTGGCACTGGAGACTGATGCGATACCATCAATCAGTATCTTGGCATCTTGTGCAGCTTGCATTTGTGCCATGCCGTTATTAGCTTGTCCCGCTTTGAAGCCTAACTGATGAAGCGCACTCCCCACTTGCGCATCAACACTGACTTCCACCTGATTATCCGCGCCCGTTTTATTGCCATTCAACACCATGCGTGCGCCGCTATCATCTTGGATAAGCGACGCTTGTACACCGGGATTTTTCGGATCGCTATTAATCGCACGCACGATGTCTGCCAAGCTGTCTTTGCCTTGGGGAACATCAATCACGCTGGTGCGATTACCCATGGTAATAGTGAGCTTGCCACTACCTAAAGACGCATCAGCATCAACGCCCGGTGACACAAGCTTGTGTGCACCCGCGAGTTGCTGAACATCGATTTGATAACGACCGGGGATGGCATCTGGCGTCGCGCTGGCGCCAAGTGCGTCTGGATTGCTAACTGATGTGGTTCTCGCCGCAAAACCTTCATTGCGACGAAAATCGTACATTTGGGTTTTGAGTTTATCGAGAGATTCTTTTAAGCGGCCAAACGCACTGATGTCGGTTTCGACATCATTCATGCGTTTGACGATACGCTCTTGTTTGGGTGCACGCTCAGCATCCACGATTTTAGTGACCATGGAGTTGATATCCATGCCACCGCCCATGCCTGCTGCCTTAACACTCATAACGACTCTCTCACCTCGTTATACCTTTTCTGTGACAAGCCCTCGCGCGTGTTGCGACAATTGCTTAGCAAGCTCTAACATTTCCTGTTCTGGGATCTGACGGATGATGTCACCACTGTTCATTTCATAAACGGTGATCACACTGCGTCCTGTGTCTTCATCCAAACGGAATGCGAGCCCCTTGTTAAAGTCGGACATAAACTCATCGAGCCGCTCTACCAACTTCTCCAGTTGTTTGCGTTGTAGCTGACGATTTTCCTCAATGCGCTGTGACTGCTCTACACGGCGTTGTTGCATTGACTCTCTCGCCTCACGACGCTCTGCCTGCTGGTGCTGGCTGACCGGATCTGGGCGTACTTTTCCAACTCTTACATCTCTAGCAACCTTTGTGCCATCAGAGTGTACTGAGTGCGGCAGGGATGAATTTGTAACGGATGAAATGTCCATCGTTATTCACCTCCCAAAACGTAGCGGCGGCGATTAGGCCGCCACTCGTGAATGGTTTAACCGAGCAAGCTCAGTGCGGCTTGTGGTGCCTGCTTGGCTTGCGCCAAAATAGAGGTACCAGATTGCTGCAAGATTTGTGACTTGGTCAAGTTGGTTGTTTCTTTGGCAAAGTCAACATCACGGATACGGCTGTTAGAGGCCGAGACGTTTTCATTAACGTTATCCAAGTTGGCAATGGTGTGGCTCAAGCGGTTTTGCTTCGCACCCAATTCTGCACGGTGAGAGTCGATAAACTGCATTGCATTATCAATCATACCCACGGCTTTTTGCGCACCACCCATAGACGAAACATCAACATCTTTAATGGTTTCATCCACTTTGGTACCCATCGCTAGCGATGTTGCCAGTGCACCGGTAAAGGTCGCATCTGACCCAGCACCGGTTACGATTTGCAGCTCGCCATCTTCAGTCACAGACGCACTCAGTTTATCTTGAGCTTGACCATTGATATAAGTAGCGATCTCTTCAATATCATCTCCACCCTTGGCCGTCACGTTGATAGACGTAGACGTGCCGTCAGCGTTAGTGATATTGATTGCCATGGTGGCACCGGCAGTCGCCGTCCAACCTGCTGATTTTGCGTTAGCCGCCGTAAAGCTTGCCCCACCCATTTCACTGTGGTCTGCACGGATGTTTTTAAACTCCATCATCACAGCTTCACCAGCGTCTGCACCCACTTGGAAAGAGCGCGTACCGAAGGTACCGTTAAGCAGTTTCGCCCCACCAAACGAGGTGGTTTCTGCGATACGGTTCAGTTCGTCTTTCAGCGCAACAACCTCTTCTTGGATTGCAGCACGTTCAGAGTCACCGTTCGCACCGTTAGCTGATTGCAGTGACAAGTCACGCATCCGTTGCAAGATGTTGCTTGACTCTTCCATCGCACCTTCAGCGGTTTGCGCCATTGAGATGCCGTCATTCGCATTTCGTACAGCCACGCCCAAACCACTGCTTTGTGCCATCAAACGGTTAGAAATCTGAAGGCCTGCCGCGTCGTCTTTAGCACTGTTAATGCGAGAACCGGATGACAAACGCTCCATCGAGTTGTTCAGCGCATCCGTTGAGTTATTCAAATAACGCTGAGCAGTCATCGCAGGGACGTTAGTGTTAACAGTAATAGCCATAACTATTCTCCTTTGGTTCTAGGTCCGGCTTCGCCCAGCTGACCAGGGAAAACCAGTATCAAAATTGTTCACAACCCATTTAGCGGCGCACGTTGAGAAAGCTTTAGCTTTTTTTGTCGGTGCTTGGCGGTGCATTTACACCACTGCCGTAAGGCGCTATGGAGGTTAACGCCCAAAGGAGAAATATCTTTAGCAAGATTTTGCGAAAAAATGGCACAAAAAAAAGCGGCAACCCATTGCCGCTTTTAGTGTGTTGATATGAAGAGAATTATTGCAGAAGGTTCAGTGCCGCTTGTGGCATCTGTTTCGCTTGCGCCAACATGGAGGTGCCCGCCTGCTGCAAGATCTGCCCTTTGGTCATTGCCGTGGTCTCTCGGGCAAAGTCGGTATCGCGGATCCGGCTATTCGATGCCGCCACGTTTTCCTGAATATTCGACAAGTTGCTAATGGTGTGGCTGAGTCGGTTTTGCTTGGCACCCAAGTCCGCACGTTGGCTGTCAATATAGCGCATAGCCGAATCAATCACCCCAACGGCCATTTGCGCGCCACCAACATCCGACACATCGAGGTCGGCGGCGGTGACCAAATCACCATTGCCAGACACCATCCCCAACGAGGTCGCCAGTCCGCCACCAAAGGTCACCGCACCTTCAACTTTGTGCTCTTCGATAAAGACTTGAAGTTGACCCTCTTCATCGACTGAGGCGGTTAACATTTCGCCAGACTGACCATTAATGTAACTGGCCAGCTCCTCGACATCATCACCCGCTTTCGCGGCGATGGCCATGCTCACGTTTTGGCCATCTTTAGTAGTAAACTGCAGCTGCAACGTTGCCGCCGCAGGATCGACTTCCCACCCTGCCGATTTTGGCTGAGTACCCGTGAACTCGACCCCACCCATGCGGAAATCATCAGCGCGAATACTCGATAGTCCCATGATGATCGCCTCACCGGCATCCGCACCAATTTGGAACGATGCTTCACCAAACGAGCCATTAAGCAATCGACGGCCACCAAACGCCGTGGTTTCAGCAATCCGGTTAAGCTCATCTTTCAGTGCTTCTACCTCTTCTTGGATAGCGACACGCTCAGATTTACCATTGGCACCGTTTGCAGACTGGAGGGAAAGATCCCGCATACGCTGCAAAATGTTAGTCGATTCCTGCATTGCCCCTTCGGCAGTCTGCGCAATAGAAATACCATCATTGGCGTTTCGCATTGCCACATCAAGGCCTCGTGTTTGGGCAACCAAACGGTTAGAGATCTGCAAACCCGCCGCGTCGTCTTTAGCACTGTTAATTCGGCTACCTGACGACAGACGTTCCATTGAATTATTCAACTCATCGGTCGCTTTATTCAGGTAACGCTGCGCAGTCATCGCAGACACGTTGGTGTTAACTGTTACACCCATTTTGCTCTCCTTTGACTTTCGCTTGCTTTGCGAAACAGCCTACCCGCGACGTGTTGCACTGTGTTTGGCGGTGCTGCGGGAACAGCTTGTTAATCAGTTTCAAAATCAGCCCGTTCAAAAACTGGCCGCTTGTTCGAATAAATACAATATGTGTGCCAACTTTTATAAATCATTAAAAATCATAATGTTAAATGCTTTTCGTTGTACTAACAGCCAAAATTGATTCAAAAAACGCTGCCGCTTTTCTGTGCTTGGCGGCAAGGTGCGGCAATGCCTCGCCTAGCTTTTTGCCGTCTATGTGAGCGTTAGCCTGCAAGTTAGCGGCCAACTTCGCTCAACAGCCGGACGCGAGGCATATTTTTTGCTAAATTATTGGCTTATCGATGCTCGCCAGCCTCTTGCGGTAATACGCGAGGCTCTCACGGATAACAGGACGATGTAACCGATGACGCAAGACAATGACGGCCACACTAATATGACGCTGGATGACGCCTTCCAGCTCGGGATTCGTCTTTACCAAGAAGGGAAGAAAACCGACGCGCGGCAAGTATTCGAGCAAATACTGAGCCACGCACCCGATACCGTGCAAGTGCGGCAAGTGCTGGCCGTATTGGATGCGGAAGCGGGGCAACACGCGCAAGCAATGGCTCACCTTGACCACGCGCTTGAGCATGCCCCTGACGATCTGTCTTTGTTGTTCGATAAGGCACAGTTATTGACGCAACAAGGGCATAATCACGCGGCCATGGAACTTGTTGAGACATTGTTTGCCGCCGCTCCGACGAACCAAGACATCCTTAATTTGCGTGAGCAGTTAACAGCCAAGCTCGGCCTACAGGGAGAAAGTCGTCGAACGCATGCTTTGCGTGACGAGCTCCACCAGCTAAAAAACCAAGGGCTGGCCGATGAAATTAACAAAACCTTGTCAGTGGCGGCTGATTTGGTCGCTGATGGGCATAGTGACCAAGCTGAGCAGCTTTACCAAACCATACTCACGCTGGAGCCGGATTACCCACCGGCGCTGATGGCATTGGCGCAACAAGCATTGGATCAGAAAGCGTTCGGCAAAGCACAACAATTGCTACTACGTGGCAGTGAAAAAGCACAGGCTCATCCAGTTTGGCAACTGCTACTCATCCGCGCAGAAGCCGGACTGGGGGAGTATGCCAGCGCGCGCCAGCGCTGTTTAACGACCTATAAGCAAACGCAAGACACGGCATTTTTGCGTCAACTCCTGGTGGTTTATCTCAATGAAGCTAACTGGCTAGAAGCAAGTAAACTGGCCAAACAATGTTTGCGTGATGAACCTGAGCGCGGTGAATTACATTATGCCTATGCCCGTGCGACCTTCGAACTACTCAAGCAGCACCACCAATTTACCCAAAATAAATTAACCGATTGCTACCAGATCCACCTCAAGGCGCTCAATCATGTCAAGGATAAGCAAGCCAATACGTTACAAGCACAACTGGGCGAGCTTGATTGGTATATGGGCGATATTGAGCAAGCACAGCATCGTCTAGAAGCATTGCTATCGGCGCAGCCGGATGATCAGGCACTGCGATTTAACCTGGCGTTTGTCTATCGTACGCAAATGGCCTGGGAGAAATTCTACCAAGCCAATGAAGCTGGGATTGAATGCGGTCGCCGCCTCAAATATCACGGCAACTTACCCCGTTGGGATTTATCTCGGCCAAAAACCGATGCCGTGCTTATCATGCCCGAGCAAGGGGTTGGGGATGAACTGGCTTATTTTCACAATGTTGCCATGGTGGTTGAACGCGCTCGGAAAGTTTATGTCGGCTGTGATCCCCGCTTAGAGCCCCTACTACGCCAAGCTTTCCCCAGCACTGAAATTGTGCCCATTTCTCGTACTGACGGGAAAGACATTTTTGTGCCAGAGCATGTCCTAGCCGATATTGATAGTTGGATTGCCGGTGGGTCGTTGGCGGGCCTGTGCTACCAACACTTTGGGCGCCATTTGTATCACCAAACCTACATTGTCCCAGATGTCGCCGCCGATGCGCCTTGGATCGCCCCGTTAGCCGAGCTACATCAACACGGGCCCGTGTTTGGCGTGTGTTGGCGAAGTGGCCTCGCCGCCGCCACCCGTAATATTCACTATTTGGTCGCGGATGAATTGGCTGGCTGGATAAAAACCATGCGCCAGCTTTGCCCCAATGCCCAATTTGTCAATTTGCAATATGGCGAGTGTGATAAAGAACTCAGTAAAATTAAAAAACAAACGGGGATCGAGATCGTCTCCTTGCCGGGACTGGATCTTAAAAATGACTTTATGGGGACGGCGCACACAATCAAACAATTGTCTGGTGTGTTTACCGCAGGGACAGCGGTACACAGGCTGACCGTCGCCGTTGGCACCCCATGTTATGTGTTTTTTGCCGGCCATCAGCACAGTGATATGCAAACCCCTGACGCGATGCCGGGGAACCATGAGTACGCGTTCAGTTATCCGCCCATGCTCAAAGATAAGCAACCCCTGCTCGATGCCATGGCACACCGTATGGTGAGTGACCTCTGCCCCTAAAGGATGAGACTGCAAGTCTAAACGGATACAAAACGGGGCCGCTGATGCGACCCCGTTTTTCTCTTATCCTCGGCATCTTGTGGCCACCAAAGGCTTACGCTTTGGGTTAGATATAATTAAACAGCGAGAGATCTTTCGTTTTGGCAAAGGCCTGTTGGGACGCTTGCAGCGCGAGCATGTCCTCGTTCATATCGATGGCCGCCTGGGTATAGTCCAAGTCTTCCATGGTGCCCAGTGAGCGGTTGAGTACCAACTTGAAGTCTTTGTGCATACTTTCTTGCCGATCTAAGGTGGTCAGTCGTGTTCCCACTTCTGAACGAGCCTTGTTCAAATGCTTGAAGGCTGCTGCAAACTGTTCGGTCACTTGGTGGAGTTCTGCTGTGGCAGACGCATCGTCAATATCGGCATAAGACAGCGCGGCACCATTTTTAAACGAATCAAAAACGTTAAAACTGTCTTGCCTTTCAAGATTAATGGTATCACCTGGCTTCATCTCACCCTCGAAAGTCATTTTCAACGTGTTCCACTCAACGCCGTTTTGAGGATCATAGAGCCCGGCACTGACCTCAGTACCATCTTGCATCAACGAGTAGGTGGTGTCCCCACTCGCATTAACGTCAAAAGACACCGAATAGTTAGAGGTATCCGCATCATTGGTGTTTTCCGCTTTCGCCATCAGCAGTAAAGACCCGTCTTCAAGATCGTATTCAGGCTGATAATCACCAAAAGGGTTATCAATTTCCATAAACAGTTTATCGCCTGGATCAGACGTCGGCACTTCCACCGCTGGGGCTACTTGGGCCGTACGAAAGTAACTATCCCCCGCATAACGCACGTTGCCTTGGCTATCACGATAAAAAGGCTGCGTACTGGTTTGGGTACCAGAAAACAAGAAATTGCCTGACTCATCCTTGGTGTTCACCAAGTCCATAAAGTTATCAAACATCCCTTGCAAATCTTGCCGATGCGCGGTGCGGTCTTCCACCGATAACGAGCCGTTGATCATCGCCATCACTTTGCGTTTCGCGCCGTCCATGAGCTGTTCGGACTCATCAATCGCGATTTCTTCGCGGGTTTGTCGGTTTCGCGCTAACGTTATCGAGTCAATAAATTGGTCAATCTGCTCATCTTGCTGGCGAAAGTTTTGAATGTAGATAGACGACACCGGATCATCACCGGATGTAATAACACGTTTCCCCGTCGCCATCTGCTCTTGGTTATCCTGCACCTTCACATTCTGACGCATAATGTCGTTGGAGACCGACTGGTAATTGTGAAAGCTGGCAATACGACTAATCATACTGTCCTACCTTATCGCGTTGCATTGAGCAGAGAGTCAAATGTTTCGTTAGCGGCGGTCATAATCCGTGACGCCGCCATGTACGCGCGCTGAAACTTCATCATATTGGCCGCTTCTTCATCCAGGTTCACCCCAGACACTTCCGCCACACGACTTTCTGCGGCATCGTGTTCAACCATACTCACATCTTGCAGACGCTCATAAGAGGCTTTTTGCACCCCAAGATCGGTACTTAGGCCCTCATAGACATCGAGCACCGTCGAGCGACCGTTATCCATTAGTTTTTCCGTTTGCAGCTCCTGCATACGGATAAGATTACTATTGTCACCATCAGCCGGGATAAGGCTGATAGCCAGCACATCATCCGGTGCCGCTTTATCGTTGACCTCAATGATGGTGCCATTGACATCAACCGGCCCACCCGGTGGGTAGGCCTGTGGCGCGACCAAGACTTGCCCCTTAGGGTCGGTCACCGCAAATTGGCTACCATCGGGGGAGATCCGCACTTGAAACTCTTTTTGTCCACCGGCTTGTAGAATTCGCACATCACCGTCGCCATGGCTCACCGAGCTTGCACTGACATAACTTTGCGCCGCGATATCTGCCGGATCCTCCATGGTCACACGCATTTGCCCTGCCGCTGAGCGAGCGGGACGAATCAATACGCGTTCATTGGCCGCCAAGCCGGCATCCACTTGCACTCGCATTCCATCGACATTAAAACTAGGCGGGGTGCCACTCGGCGTCACCGTCGATTGCTTTCCATCCGGTGATGTCAGGGTATATTGGGTGCCATCAAATTTCAGTTGATAATCGCCCCGTTTGAGCTGCTGAAGATCATCGATATAGACTTTTAAGTCAGCGGTAGAGTCGCCGTTTTGGATCACTCGGGCGCTGGCAATACGGTCATTGTTAAAGTCAGTGAAAATATTCTTTCCCACTTCCCCATTTAGATCAAAACCCTGACTCTGTAAGTCATTGAGGGATTGGGAAAAGCCAATGGCCATCCGACCTAATTCGTCTCGCGCTTGTCCTAAGGTATCATCACGATATTCAAACAATGCCCCGAGTTTGCCGCGGATGTCTTGATTAGAAATCGCTTTCACTGTCTTCCCTTCCACCAACGCCAAACGACGCTCTTGATGGTCAGGCTTACCCGGCAAGGTGGTCAATTCACTGCTATTCATGCCAGACACCAACATATGGCCACTGCCGATAATCACGTTGAATAGCCCATCTTCTCGCGCGTTTACGCTCACTTGGGTATATTCAGAGAGCTCTCGGATCAGCTTGTCATGCCGGTCTAGCAAGTCATTGGCTTCGGCGGGCGTTTTCAGTATGGCTTTATGCACATCCACCAACTCTTGACCAATGTCATTCATTCGTTTGACGGTGGCATCAATTTGCGAGGACGTATCAATTGATTGCTGCTGCAACACACCATAAACATCGTTCATACCAGAAGCGACCATACGCGCTTTCTCGAGCACGACTTTACGAGCGCCCATGTCGCTGGGGCTATCTGCCAGCCCTTTGACCGCCCCATAAAATTCGTTCATATTCTCGGGTATTTTTTTGGCCGAATGCGCCATCATATCGTCAAGCCGCCCAAGCTGTTCATTGCGGGCAGCAGCATGAGAAAGGTTTGACGTCGAGACATTTAACTCGTTGACCGCAAACTTGTCATAGTTGCGGCGTATTGCCGCGGCATGGACACCGGTGCCGTAGTTATTGCCGCCCCAAAACTGGACATCATTGGTTTTTTGCTCAACCGACTGACGACTATATCCCTCCGTATTCACGTTAGAGATATTGTGACCTGTTGTATTCAGCTGTCGCTGCGCAGTCAGTACGCCTTGCGACCCAAGGGAAAGCAGGTCCAAGCCCATTGTGCCTCCAAATAACCCGGCAATTAAAACGAGATACTAGGGGTTAAGCAAAAATTGAGCCAAGGAATGAATTTGAGTTATTGTCTAATTAAAACAATGCATTAAGGAGTTCAAGAGTACAATTGAAGCAAGATGAAGTAAAAACGGCAAGCTCTTGCCTGCCTCCGCCTTAGTCCATCATGCCACGCACTTGGTCGAGCACACGAATGACTTTATCGGCATATTCCGGATCGGTGGCATATCCGGCTTGATGAAGCGCCCGAATAAACTGTTCAGGTTGCGCAGATTGCGATAAAGCTTGCTCATAGCGCGGGTTGTCACGCAAAAATGAGACGAAATCGTCAAAACTCTCTTGATAGGAGGGGTACGACCGAAAGCTTGCCGTTTCTTTGACCGGGATCCCGTCATACACTTCCAGGGTTTGTGTGGCGACTTTATCGCCTCCCCAACGTTGATCCGCTTTTATATTAAACAAGTTATGACTGTTATCGCGGGCATTGGCGATAACCTTTTTCCCCCAACCGGTTTCTAGTGCTGCTTGAGCAAGAATAATCGCCGGATCCGTACCTAACGCGCGAGCCGCGCGACGAGCATGCGGTGCCAGCGTGTTCACAAAGGAATCAGGCGAATCGAAGCCTTCTGAACGTTGGGGCGCAGGGGTGCTAGCGACTGGCGGCGCGATAGACTGACTATCGAGCGCCGCAATCGCTTTTTCTGCTGCCTCTCGACTACGGTTTTGATCCAACGGCAAAGATTGCGCCGACGCGCGAGCCGCTTCATTCATATCTGGCTGGCTGTCGCCTTGCGCTTTGCCTAATTGTTCAACAATCATATCCGCGAGGCCCAGTGAGCCCTCTCGGCTTAGTTCACTGGCCATTTGTTCATCGGCCATCTGCTCATAAAACTTCGAGGTACGATCGTCGATTAAGTCAGACTCAAACGCCTCATTGGCATCACGCATTGACTTGAACAGCATCTGGGTAAATAAGGACTCGAACTGCTCGGCGGCTGAACGCAACGCCGCTTGCTCATCCCCTTCTTCCCCTTTCACGGCTTGGCGACGTAGTGAGTCGAGCTGGCTTATATCGTGTACAAATTGACTATCAACAGGAGATTTCATGCGTTGCCCTATATCACTATCAATTGGCCATCAATGGCCCCAGCTTGTTTCAGTGCTTGCAGAATCGCCATGAGATCGGAGGGTGCAGCACCAACGCCATTCACGGCGCGGACTAAGTCGTCTAATGTCACGCCAGGTTTAAAGTGGAACATCCGCCCTTGCTCTTCCTCAACATTGATCTCGGTATCAGGCGTGACCACAGCTTCACCGCCACCTAATGGATTAGGCTGATCAACATTGAAGTCTTCTTGGATCGAGACCGTCATGCCGCCATGGGTGATCGCCGCAGGGCGAAGGCGCACATTTTGCCCGACCACAATCGTGCCAGTGCGAGAATTAACGATTATTTTCGCTGCCGCATCACCCGGCTGAAACTCAATATTTTCAACCGTTGATAAGAAAGCCACACGCTGGCTAACATCACGCGGCGCTCTGACTCTCACTGAGGTTGCATCCATAGCTGATGCGGTTGACGGACCAAGAAAGCGATTAACCGCATCCGCCATACGCTGTGCGGTAGTAAAGTCGGATTGGAATAAGTTGAAAGTCAGGTAATCACCACGACCAAAAGGATTAGGAACTTCCCGCTCAACGGACGCGCCATTAGTGATCCGTCCAACGGTTGGGGTGTTGCCCACCAACTGAGAGCCATCAGCACCGGTGGCGCTAAAACCGCCTACAATCAAGTTTCCTTGTGCGGTCGCATAGACATTACCATCCAAGCCTTTGAGAAAAGTTTGTAACAAGGTGCCACCACGTAAGCTCTCTGCCGAACCAATCGACGACACGGTAACGTCAAGTTTTTGACCTTGTTTTGCAAACGCGGGCAAGTCAGCGGTGACGGCAACGGCGGCAATGTTAGCTGATTGAGGATTGATATCTGGCGGCAATTGGATGCCAAAGTTTTCCAGCATCGACTTAAAGCTTTGATCGGTAAAGGGCGTGCTTTCACCTGTACCGGGTAACCCCACCACCAAGCCATAGCCGGTTAGGGTGTTACTGCGTACCCCTGCGACCTCCGCCACATCTTTGATGCGTGCGGCGAGGCTTGGCATCGCCACCATCAGCAAGACTATCGATAACAACCACTTTTTCACGTCAACTCTCCGACACATTGTAGGGCTACAAGGTGACATTAAAGAATCGTGCCAACCAGCCTTGCTCTTGGGTATCTTGTCGCTCACCTGTCCCTGAATACTGAATTCTAGCGTTGGAAATACGGGTCGAAGCAATGGTGTTGTCAGGGCCAATATCGGCCGGGCGAATTGTACCGCTGAGGCGGATATATTCATCCCCTGAATTCAAGGTAAGCCACTTTTCACCGCGTACCATCAAATTCCCATTCGCGAGTACATCCACCACCTGTACAGAGATAGAGCCTTGCAGGCTGTTGCTCTGATCCGCCGAGGTGGAGCCGGTTACCGAGTTGTCGTTACTGACCTCGTACGACAGTGTTCGCTCGCCAATGGTGATCTCCTCACCGCCTAGTGATAAGGGATCCATACTGAGATCATTGGATTTAGCCAAGTCAGAACTGGCACTTTTTTGCGCTTGGGTGTTTTCTTCCAGCATCACGGTCACAATGTCACCCAGACTACGTGGTTTTGAACCATCGTACAGGTCACGCTGGTCATTCACGTTGAATAAGGATCCTGTCGCCGTGGCGTAATGCTCGGGCGCTTGTTGCGGCCGGATTGGCGACCACGCTGGGTCATCCGCTTTGGGGTCTTCACGTTGACGCAATAAGCCAATCAAGCCTTCGCTGTCCGGTGTGGTGTCCCCTTCGACCGCGTCGGTGGTCGAGGTCGCTTGGTCAAGATCACTGCCTGTGTCTTGTTGCCCCGGCAATGAACAGCCACCTAGCCCCAACAAGGTGGCAAGGAAAAGGCCTGGGATTAATATACGTTGCACCGTCATCATTGCCTCCTTAACCCTTATTACAGCTGCTGATTGACGTAGCTGAGCATCTGGTCGACCGACGAGATCACTTTGGAGTTCATTTCGTAGACGCGCTGAGCCTCAATCATATTCACCAGCTCTTCGGTGACATTCACGTTAGAGGTTTCCAGCATCGATTGCTTCACTTCACCGAACCCATCGAGTCCAGGCACCCCCTCTTGAGGATCACCACTCGCACCAGTGGGCAGGTAAATATTCTGGCCGATAGGCTCCAACCCACCTGGGTTAATAAAATCAACTGTGGTTATTTGCCCGAGTACTTGGTTCTCTTGTTGACCACGTAATCGTACAGACACTTCACCATCCGTTCCGACCGTAATTTGTACCGCGTCTTCAGGAACAGTAATTTCTGGCTCTAGCGTATAGCCCGCACCTGATGTCACTATCGTGCCTTCGTCATTCAGGGTAAATTGGCCGTTACGCTGATAGCCGATGTTGCCATCAGGCAGTAATACTTGGAAAAAGCCATCCCCTTCAATCATCATGTCAAGGGCATTGTCTGTGGTTTGCACATTACCATTGGTGTGCACGCGCTGAGTGGCAACCACTTTTGAACCAGCACCGAGCATCAACCCACTGGGCAACTCAGTGTTCTGTGAGGATTGCCCACCTGGTTGGTTGATGTTCTGGTAGAAGAGATCTTCAAACACCGCGCGTGATTTTTTAAACCCGACCGTGGATGCGTTGGCTAGGTTATTCGAAATCGTCGAGATATTGGTCTGCTGCGCATCAAGTCCGGTTTTACTGACCCATAATGCTGGATGCATAATTACTTCCTCTTAATAAACCTTAGCCAAGCCGTAATAACGATGAAGACGACTCGTCCATTTTTTCCGCGGTTTTCATTAACTTCACTTGCATTTCAAAATGACGTTGCAAGTCGATTAACCCAGTCATCTCACCCACAGCGTTGACATTACTGCCTTCTAACGCGCCCGTTTGCAACGTCACACCCGCATCGGCCGGAAACACAGTGCCGGGCTCTTTGGGTTTGAACACGCCGTCTTTGTCTTTAAAGAGATCTTGATTATCTGGGCGAACCAGTTTGATTCTATCCACCACTTCCATCGCATCAGCTGGCGCACCTTGGGGGAGTACAGAGACACCGCCGTCTTTGCCCACTTCAATTTTGGCTGCAGGGAGGGGAATAAATATCGGGCCCCCACTCTCTCCGACAATGAGGTTACCATTACTGTTTTGGAGTAAGCCGGTTTGATCCACTTTGAGATGGCCCGCACGGGTATAGCCTTCTTGCCCTTGGCTGTCTAGCACTGACATCCAGCCTTCACCTTGCACCGCCACATCGAGGTTTCGGCCAGTGGTGATCGTCGAGCCTTGTTCAAAGCTGTATCCAGGTCGCTCAGTCATGTTAAACACACGGCTGGGTAGTCCTTCACCATAGGCCTGCATGGAGCGAGATTGCTCTAAATCTGCTCGAAAGCCTGTGGTGCTGACATTGGCCAGGTTATTGGCGCGCAGTTGCATGGCCTGCATATCTTGCTTTGCGCCACTCATGGCTAGGTATAACGAGCGATCCATAATTGGTTGCCTCCACAATCGTTCTACAGAGAAGAAAGCAAAGAGCGTGCCAGTAATTTAAATCGTTCAATATCAGCACTTTAACAGGGATGTGGTGTGGTTAAAAAGAAAGAAAAAAGGGGGAGAATGGAAAAGCCTTGCCGCCCTATGACTAAGCGGCAAGGCGTATCATCGCTAGCGGATCTGTAGGATATTTTGTTGCATCTGGTTGCTCACTTCCAAGGCACGCGAGTTCGCTTGGAAATTTCGCTGCGCGGTGATCAAATCAACCAACTCTTGGGTCATATCGATATTGGACTGTTCGATCGTGCCACTTTTTACCTGCCCGAAGGCGCCTTGCATGGCTTCACCAAAAATGGGGTCACCCGAGTCTTGCGTCACATCCCATTGCGTATTGCCCACTTGTGCCAAGCCTTGCTGGTTGGCAACACGCACCATCGCCACTCGTCCTAGCGCGACATTTTCACCGTTACTGTATGTCGCCATGATAGTGCCTTTAGGATCAATGTCGACTTTGGTGAGATACCCCGTGGTTGCGCCATCATCGGTGAATTTTCGCATCTCAAACGGTGCCGCATACTGGGTCGGATTATCGAAGTTGAGCGTAAGCTGCTGATCACCATTCGCGCCGTTCATTTCCAATCCCGCCCCCGCAGGCCCTAGGGCATCGGTCACGATCGGGTTACCACCATTGATATTGTTCACTGAGCCATCAGAGTTAAAGTCGATGGTGTGGCCAACCTGTCCAGCGGCATTGGTTGAATTACCCCCTTGGATATTCACCGGCTTCTCGCCTTCAGGATCTGTCATGGTGTAGTACACTGACCAGCTGTTCGGGTTCGCCGGATCGTTGCCTTTTACATAGTACGTCGACAACTTATATGGCTGACCGAGGGAGTCATAGACTGTGGCAGAGGTTTGCTTATTGTAAGTTTCTGGATCTTCAAAATTGAACTGCGCGGGATCTTTCTCTTCCCCGCCGGCAGGCAAGTTCAAGCCAATATCAACATTTTGTGACGCACGAGGCTGGCCAAACTGATCCGGGACGTTGAGCGACTGCGGCTCATACGACGAAACCTGCTGAGTATCAGGGTCGACATTATAACCGAGCAGATACTGGCCTTCAGAGTTGATAATGTCGTTATTTTTATCAAGGTGGAAGGCACCGTTGCGCGTTAAGTGGTAATCGTTGTTTTGCAGCTTGTCATTTGACACGCCGAAAAAACCATTACCGCTAATCCGCAAATCAAGCGGGTTGTTGGTGTAGATACTCGAGCCTTCGTGGAACTGTTGTGCCACGGTCGACGTTTGTACACCGGTCCCGTTCGTGGTCTTCGAATTAGAGAAGATGGAGGTTGAGTAGACATCACCAAACTCAGCACGTGACTCCTTAAAGCCATACGTATTGGCATTCGAGATGTTGTTACTGGTGGTGTTCATGTCTTTCTGGGCCGCACCAAGGCCACTTAACGCAATATTAAAACCCATTGCTTTTCACTCCTAATAAATCGGTTAGCCTTTCGTCACATTTCCGACGTCGGCATTACCGACCTCTAGCACTTCAGCAAGCTTAAACGGTGAGGAGAAGCCGGCAAGATTTAGCATCACGTTGCCATCGCCATTCCCCAGCAAGACACTGTTTACATTGGCATAGGTCGACACATCAAACTCTTGAGTTTGGCCATCAACCAAGCCGCTAACTTTGAGCTTATAGGTCCCTTCCGGCATAGGATTGCCGTTATCGTCGAGCCCATCCCATTCCACACGGTGATCGCCCGGCGGTTTGGCACCCATACTGAACGTTCGTAATAGCTGTCCTTGTTCGTTTTCAACTCGGACACTGACGTTATCGAGCGCACGCGGCAACTTCACCATACCAGCCACACCGCCAGTCTCTCCTTTAACACCTGTCGATCCAGGCACAAGGACATCACGTCCGACCAAGGATGACGCTTGCAATGCTTGGTTGGAAGTAATCGACTCGTTGAACGTATCAAACTGATTGTTCATTTTGCCGATGCCTTCTACCGTCGCAAAAGACGCCATCTGCGAGATCATCTTGTCATTATCGACAGGTTTGAACGGATCCTGTTGTGACAGCTGTTTGGTGAGCAGAGAAAGAAAGTCTTCTTGCTTGAGTGCCTGTTTGCCTGTTGTACTATCTTGGCTCTCTTGCAGTTTTTTCTCTTGCTGCGCCTTTAGCTGGTCAATGTAGGACAGTCCGTTACTCGAACCTGTACCGTCGATTCCGGCCATCTTCGCCTCCTACATTACTGCCCCATCTGAAGCGTACGCATCAGCATTTGTTTACTGGCATCGGCAACCTGCACGTTGGTCTGGTAGGCCCGCGATGCCGAAATCATGTTCGCCATTTCTTCCATGACATTCACGTTCGGTTTGAAGATATACCCTTCTTCATTCGACATTGGATGATCAGGGTTATATTCCGCCCGTAATGGCTTTTGGCTTTCCACAATACCGTCAATGTTGACCGGCACACTTTCCCCTTGCTGTTTGAAGCGATTAAGCTCCGCAGAGAAAATCGGATGCCGAGCTCGATACGTTTCTTCCGCAGAACTGCTCACCGAGTTGGCATTGGCCAGGTTGCTTGATGTGGTGTTCAATCGTACTGACTCGGCACTCATCGCCGATCCCGACACGTTAAAAATATTAAACAAACTCATCGATTATTTCCCATTCAATGCCTTCTTCATGTTCTTGAACTTAGAGCCAAGAAAGTCCAGTGAGGCTTGGTATTCTAGTGCGTTCTGCATGAACAAATTCTTTTCTAATTGCGCATCAACCGTGTTGCCATCGCCAGTGTCTGGTTGCGTGGGGATACGGTATTTCTTTTCCCCCATCACCTGGCTAGAGGCAGCAATGTGCCGCTCATTGGTGCGGCTTAGGCCAATACTTGCCTCGGATGTTGCCGCTTTTAAGGCGCGTTGAAAGTCGATGTCTTGCGCCTTGTAACCTGGCGTGTTGGCATTCGCAATGTTGCTAGACAGGGTTTCTGCCCGCTTGCCTCTAACGCCAACTGTGTGCTGGTGCACACCAAGTGCATTGTCAAATGTGATCGCCATGGACAACCTCCGAGTTCTTACTGCATGTAATCAAGCAAACAGGGTGCCAAGTTTTCAACAAGGCCTTGTTTTTGTCTTCAGCTCAGGTGGGACGCGGGGTGAGAGACAGGAATGTCTATCGATAAAATGTGAGAGAGCGGCAGAGAGATGTAAAAAGCGGCAAACCATGTGCCGCTTTGCCGCCTGCTATTTAAGCTTATAGATAATGCCGGGGTTACAGCGGATCATTTCAAACTTGTCGGTTAACCCCGTGAGTGACTCCGACGCGCCCAAGATCAAGTAACCGCCAGGATTCAATGCCCCCGCCATCTGATTCAACACTTTGGCTTTCATATCAGGTGAAAAGTAGATCAGTACATTACGACAAAAAATGATGTCGAATTTGCCTAACAGACTATAGCTTTCCATCAAGTTTTGCGGGCGGAACGTCACCATGCGCTTGATATTTTCTTTCACCCGCATTTTGCCATCTCCCACGTCCTCGAAAAAGGTACGTCGACGTTCCGGCGACAGTCCGCGTCCCAGTGCCAAGTTGTCGTATATCCCCTGGCGACACGCCTCCAGCATGGATGTCGATATATCAGTCGCGGTGATACTCACGCTTCCAAGCATGCCAGGTTTGCGTTGCTGGGTTTCCGCCACTGTCATGGCAATGGAGTAGGGCTCCTGCCCTGAGGAGCTTGCTGAAGACCAGATTTTTATCGGCTTACGAGATTTGGCTAGCTCGGGTAACAAACGATGTGCCAGCACTTCATACGGATAAGTATCGCGAAACCATAAGGTTTCATTGGTGGTCATCGCATCTATCGCAGCGACTGCCAGCTCGCGATTACGTCCAGTGGTGACTGACTTTATCAACTCTGACAGCGACCCCAAGCCAAATTTATTCACCAGCGGGCTCAAGCGGCTACGTACCAGGTACTGCTTGCTATCTCCTAGTACGATCCCACACTTGGCTTCGAGATGTTTGCAAAAGTCTCGATATTCTTGGTCACTGATTGCTACATTTGTCATTAATTAACTCAATCGCTCTGGTTGGGTTACGACTTAACCGCCTCGAGTACGGCAGAGCCCAATTCATCAGGGTCGAACTTCGCAATAAACGAGTTAGCCCCGACACGCTGAACCATGGCCTCGTTAAATACCCCACTCAATGATGAATGCAATACTACATGAAGATCCTTGAGACTCGAATCTTTTCTAATCTCGGTTGTGAGGGTATACCCATCCATTTCAGGCATTTCGATATCGGATATCACCAAGGCAAGTTGACTGTAGATGCTTCCCTCGGCGGCCATTTCTTTCAGTTTTTCTAACGCTTCTTTGCCATCTTGTACCAAGATAACGTCATACCCGACGCTTTCAACCGCGCGCTTCACCTGACGGCGTGCGACGCTGGAGTCATCGGCCACTAACACCTGGCTAGGCGCACTTTCTTCCCGCTCTTGCCGTTTCGAGAGTACTTCCTCACTCACATCTTCATTCACAGGCGCGATTTCATTGAGAATTTTTTCAACGTCGAGCACTTCCACCAACTCGTTATCAATTTCGGTGACCGCGGTGAGGTAGTGCGATCGCCCTGTCCCTTGCGGGGGAGGAAGAATTTTTTCCCAGTTCATATTGACGATACGCTCGACCGAGCCGACTAAAAAGCCCTGCATGGAACGGTTAAACTCGGCAATAATCACAAAGCGGTTCTCTGGATCGGGAATAGCTGGCCCGCCAGTTGCTAGGCTCATGTCGATGACAGAGACGGTTTGACCGCGGATGTGGGCCACTCCTTTCACCAAAGGATGCAAATTTGCCATTGCGGTGAGCCGTGGGCACTGCAACACTTCTTTGACTTTAAAAACATTAATGCCAAAGCGCTGTTTTCTCATCAGGCGGAAAGTCAACAGCTCTAACCGGTTTTGTCCTACCAGCTGTGTACGCTGGTTGACCGAATCAAGAACACCACCTGTCATAAGATAAACTCCATATTGCCCCGTTTTTTTTGTAGAGTAGCATGGTAATCATAGTGGGTAATCACATGACTCTCGAGAAAAGAAGGGATTTTTTTTCTTAACGTCCGCTACTGATGGATTGAACTATGTCCAAGATATTACGTTTATTTATCGTCGTTTGGCTTACAAGCTTTAGCCTAAGTATAGCTGCTGCGACAGTAAGTCAAATTGAAGCGGTGCAAGAAGCCGCGGAGGCGCATGTCGCCAGTATTATTTCGCTGCCTGAAAATGGCGAACTCAACATCGCGGCGGGGAACCTTGATTCGCGCATGCGCCTAACCGATTGCCCCGTGCCACTCGATACCAAAGTGCCAGGCCGTCAACAGATTAATACCTCGGTCACCGTAATGGTGTCTTGTGATCGAGACAACTGGCAAGTGTATATTCCGGTTAAAATCGAGTTGATGACCCCCTCGGTTGTCGCAAAGCGACCACTCAATCGTGGCATGACTATTGCTTCGAATGATCTAGCCGTTCAAATGGTAAATAGTCGGTTTCAACGCGGGCATACCTATACGCAACCCGCGCGTTTAATTGGCTCTAAAGTCAAACGAACCGTGGGAATAGGTGAACCGATCAGCAGTAACGATGTCTGCGCCGTGTGTCGAAATGATGACGTTTTGATCACTGCGCAAGGAAACGGACTGAACATTGTTGCAAAAGGCACGGCATTAAGTGATGGCGCTCTAGGTGAGCAAATAAAAGTGAAGAACAATAAATCTAACCGGATTGTCGATGCTACAATCTCAGCGGTCGGCGAAGTAACGGTTAATTTCTAACTTTTTACGTCACAATGCTAAAGTAACAGCAAGGTATGCCGATATGCTGAGCAACGGACTCAAAAAGCGACTGACAGTAAGGCGATGTTATGGCGAGTATTGACCAACTACGTGGTAATCAGCAACCCCTGACCACAACTCGTAATACGAGTAACCAGACCAAAACACAAGAAACGCAAAGCGGCTCAGTCCGTGAACAGCAAGGGGTAAAACCCCAAGACGACGCTGTTTCACTCAGCCAACAAAGCCAAGTGATCGATAAAATGAATCAGAAAATGGCATCTGAGCCCTACTTTGATAGCGCCAAGGTTGATCAAATCAAGCAAGCGATATCAAACGGCTCTTACAAAGTAGATCCTGATAAGCTCGCCGCAAACATGATGCGTTTCGAGAACGATCTCAACGACAGCTAAGCTGATTGGAGTGGTTATGACCCCTACTGCGCCTTTAACAACCTTGGTTGAACAGCAACTCGAGCGAGTCCAAGCGCTACAAAGCGTGCTCGAGCAAGAAGCCGGTGTCATTGCCAGCCGCTCCTCTGAAGATATCGAAGCAATAGCCAAGCAAAAACAGTCGCTTATCAACGAAATTCAACGTAATGATGCGCAAATTAGTCGTCACCCAGAACGCGATTTACTTAACCATGATGAAACGTTAAGTGAACACGTGAATGCCATTCAAGCCACCCTCTCAGCCTGCAAACAGCAAAATGAAACCAATGGCATCGCGCTTCAGCGCGCGAGTCTGAGTATTCATCGCCTGCGCAACCTGTTCCAAGAAAGCGGTGGTAAGTCAGAATTGACCTATAATCAAGACGGCAATGCGTCGGGGAGAAAAACCCTAGGCACTAACGTTAAAGCATAACGTCTTTCCTACGAACAACGACCACGCTCCAAGCCACCACACCGGCCACCTATTTGTCTCGCTTTTCTTGCCTATCTTATCGGAGCACAATCGTCTGCCTGTTTTTTGTCGACTCTGGCTTGCTCCCTAAGATGGCCTAACGCGCTATCGCGCCACGGTGGTGCCTGACTCAAGCACAAAAAAAGCGAGCATAGTGCTCGCTCTCCATCTAAAGGCATACGTCGTTTTTACACCCTGCCTGCTTAAGTGCCAAGATGTTGGCGTCATCCTTCTCATTTGATCAAAGCAAGACGCCCTAGTGGCTAGAAAATAATATTATTGTTATTCGGTACAGGCTGCGATTCGCCATAGCGTTTCATTTTCTGCATGGTATCGAGATCGAGTTCGAGTTCAGTGACGTAACTGTCACCCACTTTATAACTGGCCACCACTTCTGCGCCGCGAATAATACCATCCACCGCGCCCTGGGTCGTGTCGCGGCCTAAACTTTGATCATCAACGCGTGCACGGCTGCTAACCCGCAAGCCATATACTTGTTCACTCAATTCTTTGTACGCATCCACTTTAGAGGCACGCATGGCCCGGGTTTCTTTTTCTTCTTGGGTTGCGCCTTGTTGTGCACTAATTGACGCCATTCCCACCGCCGAGATGATGTTTTCTTCTTTCATCTTAGTTAATGGCTGACAGGCTGACAGCATCAGCAAGATTGCGATGACAAATCCGTGTTTCGTAAACATTTATCTACCTTACTCTTTCCTGTACTAAGGTTTTAGCACCACTGTCTCTCGCTTCACGCGGTTTTGATCGTCTCGAATAATCACGCCATCGCGTTTGCGAACCTTGTATAAACTATCAATATCACGCCCAATACGATCGGCCGGCAAGAAGCCTTGCGCCGAGGCAACCACCACGCGAGATTCCATACCGATTACCCGGGCATTAACTAATACCCCGCCGCCTTGACGCAACATAGTCCCCGTCAATACATAATCGATTTGTTGTTCAGGGTTAAGTTCTTTCCAGTCTCGGCTAATGGTAAAATCACCATCTTCCGTCACCCGAATCGCGCCCGTCGATTTAAAGTCAATCACCGTAAAGCCGCGGCGCTGCATTTGATAAATCAGTCCCTCGGTGACGGTATTACCTAACCAGTTGGTCTCATCCATTTTTTGCAAATCAACAAACGAAGTGACCGCCAGGGGCGTTCGCGCTGTCAAATACGCATTGGTGGCTAACAGCTCATCGGCCATACTGTTTAGAAAGTAATCAAGCGTGTGACGTGGCCGCTGCTTAAGGAAAAACTCACTGCCCGAATACGGCTCTTTGCCGTTATAAATTGGCGTGTAAGCACAGCCTGTTACCAATAGCGCTACTATCGCCACTATCCACTTTTTCATCGTATCATGCTCCGCGCTCAGTCATCGATGTGAGACAAGTGTGTCATTAAGGGTATCGGTTGATTTGATGAAACCTTTACCTTTGATTGCTGGCTCTATTTAGGTACACAACTTGCATCAGCGTCTTTGCGTCATCTTTTTGGTAGGGCTTAACCCTACGCTCTAATAGATTGAAAGCAATTTCCATACCCACTAAGTGAGATCTTGACTATGAAAACCCTTTTGGCGCGGTTAACGCTCATTGTCAGCCTGAGTGTCGCTCCTTGGACACACGCGGCGTGGTATGAAGTATCGGCCAGTTCCCCCATACTCGAAAGCCAGCAAGCCGCCCGTGTTCGGGCACTTGAAGCCGCGACCTTTGATGCCATGCGCTTTGCCGGTGCCGATGTAGGCAGCTTGCAGCAACTCAAGCGTTTTTACTCGCAAGCTAAACCTGGTTATCAGTTTAGCGGCAATGCGGTACGCGAGGTACAAGTGTTAGAAGAAGGCACTCAAGGCGGCAATTATGTTGTCAATCTGCGCTTAGATATCTATCCATCGGCAAACGCTTGCCACAAAACCCAGTATAAAAAAGGCATGGTGTTAACACGTTTTCCGATTGTTTCACCCCAACAAGCCGCGTTAGGGGGCATTTATCAATTTGGCGATGACTTTTCGGTACTCCTCAACCGTGAGATAAAACAACACGCACAGAGCTTTGTCGGGCGTGGTATCGCCAATGTTGATGTCTCTCCTAATGCGCCCCGCACGGTGGCCATGTTAGCTGAAGACAAAGACGCTCAGTTTGTGATCACCGGCGCAATCACTGATCTGTCTGCCACGACGGACGCCAGTGGCTTTGGTGAGGCACAAAATAACCGCCAATTGGCCGTCAATGTCCAGGCAATGGACAGTGAGAGTGGTGAAGTCATATTTCAACGCCGCTATCGCGATGTTGCCCAATGGCCGTTTGAACGCCATAGCCAAGTCGATACCCAGACCGCGCGCTTTTGGCAATCCCCTTATGGGCAAATGGCACGCCGAATGAGTCGAAATATATTGTTAGACTTGGAGTCATCACTGTCTTGTCGCGCCAGTAAGCCAGAAATCGTCGCCCTCAAAGACAATATTGCACAAATAAATGTCGGGCGTATCAATGGGGTTAAACAAGGCGATCAACTGAACCTGTGGCACATTGCCTCGTTCACCGATGATTTAGGTATCGTACGTACTCAACGTCGAAAAAGCGGCATCACACTGACCGTTGCACGCGTTTATGAAAGCAGCGCGGAAGCCGTGGTTCAGCCCAATAACCTCAGCGGCAGCATACAAATCGGCGACATAGTGACCAAAGGGGTAAATTAAATGAAAACAGGCGCTTAAATCGCGCCTGTTTTTACGTATAATGTCGACACGCTCTCATAGCTCAACAGGATAGAGCAGTCGCCTCCTAAGCGATCGATCGGGGTTCGAGTCCCTGTGGGAGCGCCATTCCTTTCTGTATGGCTAAAACCAAGTCAAGGCCTGTGTATAGGTTGCCAGTAGCCAGAGGCTGGCCATCGCCATCACACCAGCGACAATATCATCCAGCATGATCCCTAAGCCACCGTGAACATGTTTATCCAGCCAGCTTATCGGCCATGGCTTAACCATATCGAAGAGGCGGAATAACACAAAGCCTGCTAAAACGGTTTGCCAGTCGGTGGTAGGCACCAACGCCATTGTCAGCCAAAAACCAACAAACTCATCCCAAACAATCGCTCCATGATCATGCACTTGCATGTCTTTCGATGCCCGACCACAGATAGCAATGCCCGCTAAGCTACCGACAATAATCGCCAACCACAGTGCAAGCGTTCCCCCAACGTTCACCAGCACCAGGTAGAATGGCACCGCAAACAAGGTACCGACGGTCCCCGGCACTATCGGTGATAAGCCACTGCCAAAGCCAAGTGCCAATAAATGATATGGATTGGTCAAGGATAAACGATGCTTAGGATCTGTCACGACGTGGCTCCTTAAAATGATCCCATCCAGACAGCACCCAATCGAGAGGCTGACTGTCTGCCACAAGTTCAAGGCGGTGGTTGCCGGTTATTTGCCCGATGCATTGCACATTGACTCCGCTGTGCTTAAGCGTTGTATCTAGCATCCCCCGATACATTTCCGGTACCGTAAAACAAAGCTCGTACTCCTCGCCACTGGTGAGGGCGAGTTTTTGTGCCTGCTCAGTATCGCCGACCTCCGCTAACAAAGACTCAGAAAGCGGCAGTTGCGTCACATCAACTTTTGCACCGACACCACTAGCGGTGAGGATGTGGGTTAAGTCTGCGTGTAAACCATCAGAAATATCAATCGCCGCTGACGCGATACCTCGCAATGCCTGTCCAGCGGTCACTCGTGGCTGAGCCCGATAATGACGATTGATCAATGTGGTTGCGCGGGCCTTATCAACCACTGGCTTGCCGAGAATATAATCGAGCCCGGCTTGGCTCTCACCCAGTGTGCCGGTCACAAAAAGCCAGTCTCCCGGCTTGGCGCCCGCACGAGTCAGCGCCTGCCCTTTAGGAACATGACCATGTAAGGTAATGGTGATGCTTTTGGGCCCACGTGTGGTATCGCCGCCAATGAGTTGGACTTGAAAATGCTCGGCAAGGGCGGTAAAGCCTTGGCAAAACCCTGCCACCCAAGCATCATCGGGCTCTGGTAATGTGAGCGCCAGAGAACACCACGCTGGCATTGCGCCCATTGCAGCCAGATCGCTTAAGTTAGAGGCTAACGCTTTATGCGCCACATCAGAGGCACTCGCAGTCGGAAGAAAATGGGTGCCCTCCACCAGCGTATCTGTGGTCACCACTAGCTGACAGCCTTCAGGGACCTCGACCAACGCACAGTCATCACCAATACCTAAAGCGACATCACGACGCTTGACCGGCTGACGAGCGAAGTAGTCGCGAATCAAATCAAATTCGTTGCGTGTCATAACTCGTATGTGTTGGATAAGAATAATAAAAAGGCCAGCAGTGCTGGCCTAGTCAGGAAGGGATTAGCGCAGCCGAGGGTACGCTTTATCCAAGACGCCATTAACAAACTTATGGCTGTCTTCTGCGCCAAAGCGTTTGGCCAGTTCCACGGCCTCATTGATAACCACTTTGTAGGGGACATCGTCGCACTTCATCAGCTCATACATTGCAAGGCGTAGTAAGGCGTGCTCCATATCATCTAAATCCTGCAAAGGACGGGATAGGTACGGGCGCATCTTACTATCAAGCTCTTGATGGCTAAGCGCTACACCGCTAAACAGATTACGAAAATAAGCAACATCCGTTTCTGGTTCACGTAGAAGCGGCTCTGTTTTCTGATGCTCGTCTTCTTCTTCGTATTTATCTGCGGCAAGAAACGCGGCTTCAATATCAGCGACATTGCCTTGCGCTAGCTGCCATGAATAGATGGCTTGCAATGCAAACTGACGTGCATTACGTCGTGCGGCTGGTTTCACTTTAACCCCCATTTAGGATTCAATTTGGGACAGAACATTCACCATTTCAAGCGCGCTCAGTGCAGCCTCTGCCCCTTTGTTACCAGCCTTGGTACCTGCGCGTTCGATCGCTTGCTCAATGGTGTCTACCGTCAGCACACCAAAGGCGACTGGGGTTTCAAACTCCAGTGCAACTTGTGCTAACCCTTTATTACATTCTCCGGCGACATAGTCAAAATGCGGTGTGCCACCACGGATCACCGATCCGAGTGCCACAATCGCGTCATAGCGACCGCTCTTGGCGAGCTTTTGGGTCACCACAGGCAACTCGTAGGCACCTGGGCAACGCACCACGGTGATATTATCGTCGTTGACTTGGCCTTGGCGCTTCAGTGCGTCAACCGCACCATCCAGCAAACTCTCGTTGATAAAGCTATTAAAGCGAGAGATAACAATAGCAACCTGCGCGTTGGGCGCGGCAAATGCCCCTTCGATTACGTTCATGAGCCTTCCTGTGACTTGCTTTCCGGAATGAGAAACCGCGCGATTCTACCACATTTTTATCCGATGGCACCATGTTCCGTGCCAGTCGATGATGGTGCTAATCGCGCGCCCCGTTTGTCTATCTTATTCGGTGACGTATTCCACCACGTTCAGGCCAAAGCCTGACAAGGCATGATAACGCTTGGTCGACGACGACAGCAGGCGCATTTGCTTGACACCAAGATCCGCCAATATTTGCGACCCAATCCCCACTCGGCGAGAGGTCCCCTGCCATTTAGCGCCGGCGGGTTTCTCACCTTTATCTTGCGCTTCAAACGCTTTCACTTTGTTGATAATGGCATCGCTGGTTTCTTCTTTACCCAGAATCACCAACACCCCGCCTTCATCGCTAACCCTTTGCATCGCGCGGGTCAGACTCCAGCTGCGCTCAGCCGTCCGATCAGATTGGAGCACATCGGTAAAAGTGTCTTGCAGATGCACACGCACCAGGGTGGGATCGGCGGTCACCTCGCCTTTACACATCGCATAATGGATTTGGTTATCAATGGTGTCGCGGTAGGTGACTAAATCAAACTCACCAAATTCCGTCGGCAATTTACAAGACGCCACCCGTTCAATGGTCGTCTCGTTGAGATTACGGTATTCAATCAAATCGGCAATGGTGCCCAGCTTGATGCCGTGTTTGTCACAGAATACTTCCAAGTCTGGGCGACGCGCCATGGTGCCGTCTTCATTTAAGATCTCAACGATCACGGAAGCAGGACTATAGCCACCTAAACGGGCCAGATCGCACCCCGCTTCGGTGTGGCCAGCACGGGTGAGCACCCCTCCTTCTTGCGCCATCAAGGGGAAGACGTGGCCCGGCTGCACCAAGTCAGCCGCTTTAGCGTCGGGAGTAACCGCGGCTTGCACGGTGCGTGCGCGGTCGGCCGCCGATATCCCGGTGGTAACACCCTCTGCCGCTTCAATCGACACGGTAAACGCGGTGGAAAATTGCGCATTATTGTCCGACACCATCAAAGGCAACCCAAGTTGCTGGCAGCGCTGCTGGGTCAGCGTCAAACAAATCAACCCTCGGCCATGCGTGGCCATAAAGTTGATCGCTTCTGGGGTCACTGCTTCTGCCGCGATGATCAAATCACCTTCATTCTCGCGATCTTCGTCATCCATCAACACCACCATTTTGCCTTGGCGGATATCGTCAATGATTTCTTGAGCGCTACTAATTGCCATCTTGGGATCCTTATTTCAAAAAGCCGGAACGGGCCAATGTGTCTAGACTGACACCCGTTGATTGTATCGGTTCAGCGGCCTTGTCACCGAGCATCAATCGCTCAAGGTAACGGGCAATGACATCGACTTCGATGTTTACCTTACGCCCAGGCGCAAAGTGCTGAATAGTGGTTTTCTCAGCCGTGTGCGGCACGATGGTGAGTTTAAACGCACTGCCGTTCACCTCGTTCACCGTCAAACTGATTCCATCCACCGTGATAGAGCCTTTCAATGCCACATACTTGGCGAGTTCAGTCGGTAGTGCAATCCAGTACTCCCAGGCGCGGCCAGTTTGGCTAACGGAGGTTACTTCTCCCAAGCCATCAACATGCCCCGAAACCATATGGCCGCCAAAACGGGTGGTAGGTAGCATGGCTTTTTCAAGGTTAACGCTATCTCCTACCGACAAGGCGCCCAGCGATGAACGCGCCAAGGTTTCGGAGGAGACATCCGCGCTATAGCCCGTTGCGGTCAATGCGACGACAGTCAAGCACACCCCGTTGGTGGCAATGCTGTCACCCAGGTTGACGTCCGAGAGATCAAGCGCACCGCTGTCGATCGTCAGAGTAACGTCTTGTCCCCGACGACTCAGGGTTTGTACGCGCCCTATCGCTTCAATAATTCCAGTAAACATTGTTCTTAATACTCTTGCGTAATTACGGCATGCTCAGAGAGGCTCGCCCGTAAGCGGACATCGTCACCGACAGTCTTTACCTGGTTAAAGTGGAAACGTGGCGCGTCATCCATCGACTCTAATCCGCCTAATGCGACCAAAGGACGGCTATCGGCCCCTAATAATACCGGCGCTTGGTAGACAATCAGCTCATCCACCAAGGATTCACTCAGCAGCTGGCTTGCCAGCCTCGCGCCTGCTTCCACCCATATTTTGTCAATATCATGTTCCGCCAATGCGCGAAGGATAGTGATGAGCGATGCATCGGGCATCACCCATTCTTGCACGTTATCTGGCCACGCTTTATTACTCGGCGTATCAACAATACGGATCACGTTGCCCTCAAGTTGATAGACACTCGCTTCCGGCACGGTTTGGTTGTGTTTATCCAAGATCACACGTGTCGGTTGGCGTCGCGTCGATTGAGGATAATGGTCGAGGACAGCACGAGGAAGTTGGTTGTCACGGATATTGAGGCTCGGGTTATCCGCAATCACCGTGGCACTGGTCGATAGAATCGCACTCGCTTGCGCGCGAAATGCTTGCACATCGGCGCGCGCGGGTTCCCCAGTGATCCATTTACTGTGCCCATTCGCCAAGGCGGTGCGCCCATCGAGGCTCCCTGCCAGTTTGAGCTGCACATAGGGCATTTTAGTTTGCATACGTTTGATAAAACCGGGGTTCAGCGCGTTGGCGCGCTCGGCCATCACGCCCACAACCACCTCAATGCCGGCTTCTTGTAACCGTGTGATACCACGTCCAGCTACTTGCGGGTTTGGGTCTTGCATCGCGCACACGACGCGGCTAACGTTGGCAGCAATCAACGCATCGCAACACGGCGGCGTGCGACCATAGTGAGAGCAAGGCTCTAAGGTGACGTAAGCTGTCGCCCCTTGTGCGCGTGCTCCCGCAGCCTTTAATGCATGTACTTCAGCGTGCGGGCCGCCGGGGGCAATATGAAACCCTTCACCGACCACTTCGTCGCCCTGTGCAATCACACAACCGACATTAGGATTAGGCGTGGTGGTATAACAGCCTTGGGCCGCGAGCGCTAACGCGCGCATCATCATGGTTGTATCCCGATCGCTTTGACTCATTTTTGCAACCGTGCGATTTCTTCGCCAAATTCACGAATGTCCTCAAAACTGTGATACACAGAGGCAAAGCGAATATAAGCCACTTTATCGAGCTCCTTGAGCGCTTCCATGACCAAGTTCCCTACCATGGCAGAGCCAATTTCGCGCTCTCCGGTGGCACGCAAACGTGACTTTATACTGTTGATCGCTTTTTCAATATCATCCGCGCTCACTGGACGCTTTTCTAATGCGCGTTGAATGCCGCCACGCAGTTTCTCTTCGTCAAACGGCTCTCGGTTACCGTTGGTCTTAATCACCCGTGGCATCACTAATTCCGCCGTTTCGAACGTGGTATAACGCTCTGCGCACGCCAAACACTGGCGGCGACGGCGAACTTGGTGACCATCAGCCACAAGACGAGAATCGATCACTTTGGTGTCGGTAGCACCACAGAATGGACAGTGCATGAGTGTCGCCTCCTCAATATCGTCTTGCTAGTGTAACCGATTTGTAGCGATGAAAAAGCCTATCGAAGAGGACTTTATGGTGGTTTTGTGTGCTAAACAAAGCCAGTGAGGCACATCGTGTCGATAAAAACAAAAAAGACGCCCGAAGGCGCCTTATAACCTATTCATTTCCGTGTCATTAATTAGGCATACACAGGCAGGCGACGGCAAATCGCTTGGACTTTTTCTTTGGTCTCGGCAATCACTTGCTCATTATCGATATTATCCAAGACATCACACATCCAATGCGCAAGCTGCTCAGCATCTTGCTCAGTAAAGCCACGACGTGTAATGGCTGGGGTGCCCACACGAATACCAGAGGTGACAAACGGGCTGCGTGGGTCGTTCGGCACACTGTTTTTGTTCACAGTGATATTAGCCGCGCCCAGTGCTGCGTCTGCTTCTTTTCCGGTAATGTCTTTATCGATAAGATCAACCAGCAACAAATGATTATCGGTTGAGCCTGATACTATTTTGTAGCCACGCGCTTGGAAGCCTTTGACCATCGCGCGAGCATTATCAATCACACGCGCTTGGTAAGCCTTAAACTCAGGCTCCATCGCCTCTTTAAACGCCACCGCTTTACCCGCAATCACATGCATCAAAGGGCCACCCTGGCCACCTGGGAACACGGCGGAGTTGAGCTTTTTATAAAGGTCTTCACCCGCATTCGACAGGATCAAACCACCACGAGGGCCCGCAAGCGTTTTGTGGGTAGTGGTCGTCACCACATGCGCGTGTGGCAATGGATCTGGATATACGCCTGCCGCAATTAAACCCGCGACGTGCGCCATATCGACCAACAGCCATGCGCCCACTTTATCGGCGATTTCACGCATGCGCTTCCAATCCACCACTTGTGAATAAGCTGAAAAGCCACCGATGAGCATTTTGGGCTTGTGCTCCAGCGCAAGCTGTTCCATTTGCTCATAGTCAATTTTACCCGCTTCATCGATACCGTAAGGGATGACATGGTAATGCTTACCAGAAAAGTTGACCGGCGAGCCATGAGTCAGGTGACCACCATGCGCCAAGCTCATTCCCAGAACCGTATCTCCGGGGTTGAGCAGGGCCATATATACCGCGCTATTTGCTTGTGAACCTGAGTGAGGCTGCACATTCGCATACTCACAACCAAACAGCTCACACGCGCGCTCAATCGCCAGCGCTTCAGCTTTATCGACATACTCACACCCACCGTAATAGCGCTTGCCGGGATAGCCTTCCGCGTACTTGTTGGTCAGTTGAGAGCCTTGCGCTTCCATGACGCGTGGGCTGGTGTAGTTTTCTGATGCGATCAGCTCAATGTGTTCTTCCTGACGTGCCGTTTCTTCTTCAATGGCGGCGAACAGGGCGGGATCGTAATCCGCAATCTTCATGTCACGCTTTAGCATTTGTCTCTCCTGACTTAACATTGGCGGGCAATTACCCATAAAGCAAACGCTAGGGCTTTTTCAGCTCACCTAGCAAAAACCGGCGCAGTGGCGATGGCTTAGATCACGCCTTGGCTTAGTCGCCTTAAGATGACAAATCAAAGCGATTAAGCCAAGGAAAATCGTTCGCCACACCAGCACTACGCAAACGTTTTCGTTACCGCTATGACTGCGTTTGCTATTCTACAAAAAATCCAACCTATCAGGTAGCCTGCGTCACAATTTTTTATTGCTCATGGCAATCGTAATGGTCGGGCGTCAACGAACATAGTCGGTGTAAAGGTTTTACAGCTGAGTATCATAATGCTGACATTCTACATTCAAGTGATTTACCTCCCCGCCTTTCTCTTCGTCCTAATTGGCGATAAAATCCGCGCCCGATTATCCCATTAACTTTTTACCGCCAGCCCTTTGGGTTTTGGCGGGCTTTTTGTTGTTATCACGTTTTTGTTGTTGTCACGCTAATAAGTAGGGAGAAGCCGTGTGAGTCAGTATCAACACAGCTTTAAAGAAGACATTATTGCTATCGCCTCTGGCGCGTTCTTAGTCGCCCAAGGGGTGTTTTTCTTGCAACAAGCCGGACTTTTAACGGGCGGAACCACAGGGCTGGCTCTGTTGGTCAGCCAATTTACAGACTTGTCCTTCGGTACCCTGTACTTTCTGTGTAATTGCCCGTTTTATTTGATGGCATGGTTTCGCATGAGTCCACGCTTCGCACTGCGCAGCTTACTTGCGGGGGGCGCGGTATCGGTGATGGCTGACCATATTGCCTATTTCTTTGAAATTACCTGGCTGGCACCTGCGTACTGTGCCGTCATTGGTGGGTTGCTAATGGGCGTCGGCATGTTGATGATCTTCCGTCACAACGCCAGCTTGGGCGGCTTTAACGTCTTGGTGCTCTATTGTCAGGACAAGTTTGGGATCTCGGCAGGAAAGCTACAAATGGGCATCGACTGCACCATCCTCGCGTTATCTTTCTTCCTTATCGACCTCAACCTCTTGATGTGGTCGGTGGTTGGCGCGATTGTGCTCAACTTAGTCTTGGCGATGAATCATAAGCCCGGGCGCTATCAGGCGCATCCTGCTAACCCCGGGGCTTGAGCGCCCTCTCAACGCTAATCAATCCGACAGCACGGCGCAAAACAACAAAGCCAAGCATGATGCTTGGCTTTTTACTACTGATCGTATTCGCTTATAGCGCGTGATTAAATCGCTTCTTCGTCTTCTTCACCGGTACGGATGCGCACCACGCGCTCAACATCAAAGACAAAGATTTTGCCATCACCGATTTTACCGGTTTGTGCGGTATCAATAATGGTATCCACACACTGCTCAGCCACATCGTTACTGACGATCACTTCAAGCTTCACTTTCGGTAAAAAATCGACCATATATTCGGCGCCGCGATAAAGCTCAGTGTGGCCTTTTTGACGACCAAAGCCTTTTACCTCTGAGACGGTCATCCCCGTAATCCCCACGTCGGCGAGCGCTTCGCGTACGTCATCGAGTTTAAATGGCTTGATGATGGCTTCAATTTTTTTCATTCTGTTATCCCTCTCGTTGGCCGCTGGCCGGTCCTGATGGATCAAGTGTTTAGCTCAAATTGTATCGCAGCAGGATAAAAAATCATCCATCGATTCACGCATAACACGAAAAAGCCGCCAAACGATGGCGGCTTGTATCACATTTAAGGGTTACCCCAAGGTCACCCGCGCACTGCGGAACATACGCATCCACGCACTGTCTTCGCCCCAATCATCAGGGTGCCAAGAGTTAGCGACCGTACGGAATACCCGCTCAGGGTGGGGCATCATAATGGTTACACGGCCCGACTCAGTGGTCAGCGCGGTAATGCCACTTGGTGAGCCATTCGGGTTGGCCGGATACGCTTGTGTTGGCTGGCCGTGATTATCGGTGTAACGTAGCGCCACCGTGCCGGACGCTTCAATCGCCGCCAAATGCTCAGCATCGCGCACCTCCACGCGTCCCTCACCATGCGATACAGCTATGGGCATCCGTGACCCTGCCATCCCGGCAAAGAAGGCGGAGGGGCTTGATTGCACTTCCACCATGCTAAAGCGGGCTTCAAAGCGCTCCGACTCGTTACGAACAAATCGTGGCCAGTGTGCGGCCCCTGGGATCAATTCATGCAGGTTCGAAAGCATCTGACAGCCATTACACACACCAAGTGCTAAGGTGTCTTCACGCGTAAAGAAGGCACTAAATTGATCGCGCGCGCGGCTGTTAAACAATATTGATTTTGCCCAACCTTCACCGGCGCCCAACACGTCACCGTAAGAGAAGCCGCCACAGGCCACCAGCCCTTGGAAGCCGTCCAAACTGACACGTCCTGAGAGAATGTCACTCATGTGAACGTCCACGGCGTTAAATCCAGCGCGATCGAAGGCGGCTGCCATTTCCACATGCGAGTTCACGCCTTGCTCTCGCAAAATAGCCATGGTCGGTTGTTGACCGGTGGCGATATACGGCGCAGCGATGTCTTCGTGCACATCAAAGCTCAGGCTAGCGTGTAAACCAGGATCGACCGACTGCTTAGCGTCAAATTCTTGGCGAGCACAGTTAGGATTATCGCGACGCGCTTGCATCTGATACGTGGTTTCAGCCCAAATCTGACGTAAGTGCTGGCGACTGGCTTGATAGATAGGTACCTCACCGTGACGTAAGATAATCTCATCGCTATCACTTAGGCCGCCAATCAAGTGACTGCATGCGGTTAATTGATGTTCATCCAACACCGCATTAACACGCTCAAGATCTTGCGCCGCCACTTGGATCACCGCGCCCAGTTCTTCATTAAACAGTACCGACAAGGCATCGTCGCCTAAACGGGCGATATCCACGTCAATACCGGTATGACCGGCAAACGCCATTTCCGCCAAGGTAACGAACAGTCCGCCATCGGCTCGGTCGTGATACGCCAGTAGCTTTTGCTCTGCTACCAAGGTTTGCATCGCATGGAAAAAGCCTTTTAGGCGGGCGCTGCTGGTGACATCGGCAGGCTTATCGCCCAATTGATGATAAACCTGAGCCAACGCGGTTGCGCCCAGACGCTGCGCCCCTTCACCGAGGTCAATTACGATCAAGTGGCTATCACCTTTGTCGGTACGCAATTGTGGGGTTACAGTACGACGCACATCCTCCACGCGCCCAAAGGCGGTGATGATCAGCGACATCGGCGCGGTCACGGTTTTGTTTTCACCGTCTTGCTGCCACTGGGTTTTCATCGACATTGAGTCTTTACCCACTGGAATGGTCAGTGACAGCTCAGGACACAGCTCCTCACCCACGGCCTTGACCGCTTCGTACAAGCCAGCATCCTCACCTGGGTGCCCCGCCGCGGACATCCAGTTCGCAGACA
This sequence comes from Salinivibrio sp. KP-1, assembly GCF_000968645.1. Taxonomy (NCBI): domain Bacteria; kingdom Pseudomonadati; phylum Pseudomonadota; class Gammaproteobacteria; order Vibrionales; family Vibrionaceae; genus Salinivibrio; species Salinivibrio sp. KP-1. The sequence goes on from NZ_LAQR01000038.1 coordinate 99,016, forward strand.
GTTTAATGTTGGTCAGGCTACCAATATCGGCACAGGCGATATTGGTGAGTGCTTCTCCCACCGCCATACGGGCAGAGGCAGCAAAATCGAGTAAGGCGGCTGGGGTACGCTCACCCATCGCCATCGCTTCGCCGTGGTAACTGTCATAACTGGCCGCCGTCACCGCACAGTTGGCGACCGGTACCTGCCACGGGCCGACCATTTGGTCACGCGCAACCAACCCGGTCACCGAACGGTCACCGATAGTGATCAAGAAGGTTTTCTCCGCCACCGCCGGCAAGCGTAAAACACGCTCACAGGCATCCTTCAGCTCAATGCCTTGGGTGTTAAGCGCGGCACCTGTCACTTGCTGACGCGTCACATCCCGATGCATTTTGGGCGCTTTACCCAGCAAGATGTCCATCGGCATGTCGATGGGGGTATTGTCGAAGTGGTTATCTTCAAGCGACAAGTGACGCGCATCGGAGGCCTCACCAATCACCGCGTACGGCGCCCGTTCACGCTCGCACAAGGCTTCAAAACGCGCCATATTTTCGGGTTTGACCGCCAAGACATAACGCTCTTGTGACTCGTTACACCAAATGGCAAGCGGGCTCATTCCCGGCTCGTCATTAGGAATATCACGCAAATTAAAGCGTCCACCGCGGCCGCCATCATCGACCAGCTCTGGCATGGCATTGGACAAGCCACCCGCGCCCACATCGTGGATAAAGGCAATCGGGTTGTTGTCGCCAAGTTGCCAGCAACGATCAATCACTTCTTGGCAGCGACGCTCCATTTCTGGGTTCTCACGCTGTACCGAGGCAAAGTCTAAGTCTTCCGCCGACTGGCCTGATGCCATCGACGATGCCGCCCCGCCGCCAAGGCCGATGTTCATCGCCGGGCCACCTAACACAATCAGTTTGGCGCCCACATCTATCTCGCCTTTTTGCACATGGCCGTCGCGGATGTTACCCATTCCACCGGCGATCATGATGGGTTTGTGATAGCCACGCACTTCCTCACCGGCATGCGAGGTCACCCATTGCTCATAGGTACGGAAGTAGCCCAGCAAGTTAGGGCGACCGAATTCGTTGTTAAACGCCGCGCCGCCCAACGGGCCTTCCAGCATAATATCGAGCGCAGTGGCAATGCGCTCAGGCTTGCCATAATCGCGCTCCCACGGCTGAATAAAGCCCGGAATTTTAAGGTTAGAGACAGAAAAACCGACCAATCCCGCCTTAGGTTTGCCCCCGACACCGGTCGCCCCCTCGTCACGAATTTCACCGCCAGAGCCGGTCGCTGCGCCTGGCCACGGTGAAATCGCGGTGGGATGGTTATGGGTTTCCACCTTCATCAAAATATGAGCCGGCTCATGATGATATTGATAAGTGTGGCTCTCTGGAGTAGGGAAAAAGCGTCCAACGTTTGAGCCAGTCATCACGGCTGCGTTGTCTTTATACGCCGACAGCACGTTATCTGGGGTTTGCTCATAGGTGTTTTTGATCATCTTAAACAGCGATTTAGGCTGCTTTTCACCATCAATAGTCCAGTCGGCGTTAAAGATCTTGTGTCGGCAATGCTCTGAGTTAGCTTGCGCAAACATCATCAGTTCGATGTCGTTTGGGTTACGCCCCAGCTGGGTGAAGTTCTCGACCAGATAGTCAATTTCGTCTTCTGCCAGTGCCAACCCTAAGGCTTGGTTCGCCTCAACTAAGGCGGCTCGGCCACCGGAGAGAATGTCTACGCTATGCATCGGCGCAGGTTCCGCTTGCTCAAACAGCACCGCGGCGGCCTCAAGCTCATCGAACACAGCTTCCATCATCCGATCGTGCAACAATCCGACTAAGGTCGCGTGTTGCTCATTGGTCAAAGGTGCAGATAACTGAATATAGTACGCCGTCCCGCGCTCCAAGCGTTTGACCGCATCCAAGCCGCAGTTATGGGCAATATCGGTTGCCTTGGAGGACCACGGCGACAAGGTACCGGGGCGAGGCGTCACGAGAAACAATATGCCTTCCGGCGCGTGCGGCGATAAGGTTGGTCCATAAGTCAGCAGCTTTTCGAGCTTTTCGCGACTCGCGCTATCCAAAGGATGATACAAGTCGGCGAAATGAATAAACTCAGCATACAGTGCCGTGACAGGTAACTGGTGTGCTTGGCAGCTCGCCAGTAATTTGTTGACACGAAACTCAGACAGTGCGGGGGAACCACGCAAAATATCCATGTGCGTACGTCTCTCGTTAGCGGTAAATGAAAGGGGTATACCCAAGTTATCGCATCTTGGCACCATAACTTGGGTATCACCACCGGCATTGCCGCAATGGTTGCTCTCTCCGTTATCGTTAACGCTGACTCCCAGGGCAGTCCTCCCACGTTGCTCGGAGGTGTCGCCACGCCACACGCGCTTTAAGACTGGCGTTTTGCCTAAGCGGCCGCCATTATAGGGGAAAACTGTCACCGACAACACACCTGACGCAACCGTTTGCGCAAAAAATTTTCCCTCTATCGGTCTGACGTCTATTCACGTAGAATGGCGCGTCTATCGATCATCGCTAGCCGTTTGATGCTGGCATGCAACAGTGAGCGACAGCCTTTGACACAGCGTGACTTTTCTTTGCGATCATGGATGATTAGCCTAACGGTGCTTGTGCTTAGCCTCACCGTCACAGGCTGTGATTGGACGTTCGACGATCGTACCGTTCTAGAAAAAATTCGAGACCGTGGTGTCTTAAGAGTCGGGACACTCAACAACGAACTCTCATACTACATCGGCCCCGACGGCCCTACCGGACTAGATTACGAGCTCGCCGCTCGGTTTGCTGACAAGCTCGGGGTCAAGCTAGAAATGGTGCCCACTTATACGCTTTCCGGCCTCTTTCCAGCCCTTGAACGCGGCGATGTGGATCTGATTGCGGCAGGCCTCACTATTACCGACCAACGTTTAGCCCAGTTTCGCCCTGGCCCTGCCTACTACTTTGTCAGCCAACAAGTGGTCTATAAAAAAGGGCATTGGCGCCCGCGGGATGTTGATGATTTTAATCGTGAAGATGCCATCATGGCGGTGGTGGAAGACTCTAGCCACGACCTCACCTTGCAAGCGTTAAAACAAGATCACCCTGATCTCAGCTGGAAAGTCGTGCAGGACGCCGACGATGATGAGCTGCTTAAACAAGTCGCAGACGGTGAGATTGACTTTACCATTGCCGACTCGGTCGATATTGCCTTGATGCAACGCACCCACCCAGATATTGCCGTCGCCATGGCCCTCAGTGAGGACGAACCCGTGGCCTGGTTTATGAAAAAACAAGGCGACAGCAGCGCCTATGCCTTAATGGTCAACTTCTTTGGTGAGATAAACCAAACTGGCGAATTAGCTATTTTAGAAGAGAAGTATTTTGGTCACGTCGACCAATTCGATTACGTCGATACCCGCGCCTTTTTACGGGCATTGGAGAGCAAGTTGCCTAAGTGGGAGCCGCTTTTCAAAAAGCACGCGAACGATTTTGATTGGCGCTTACTGGCGGCCCTATCGTATCAAGAGTCACATTGGAACCCACGGGCGATCTCCCCCACTGGGGTGCGCGGCATGATGATGCTCACCCTGCCGACGGCCAAATCCGTGGGCGTGCGCAATCGCCTCGACCCCGAGCAAAGCATTAAAGGCGGCTCGCTCTACCTGCAACGCGTACTTGACCGTGTGCCTGATAGTGTTAATCCACACGAGCGCATTTGGTTTGCTCTCGCGTCTTACAATATTGGTTTTGGCCATATGATGGATGCGCGCCGACTGACGGAGGCGCAAGGCGCCGATCCTAACTCTTGGAGTGATGTAAAACAGCGGCTGCCATTGTTAGCCAAGCGCCAGTATTACACCCAAACACGCTACGGTTACGCGCGTGGCTACGAAGCGCTTAGCTACGTCGAAAATATTCGCCGCTATTACCAAAGTATTCTAGGCTATGAGAAAGCGCACATAGAGTCACTCGACAGCCAACAAGTTGAAGATCTCGGTGGTCTGCAGACGATCGTCGCCCCTGACGAGCCGTCGGAAAATGCCCCCGAGCAAACAACCGAGCAAGCGCCTGACCCGGCGTTATCACAGTCAGAGGAAAACTCGACACCGCAATCAGACACGCAACCGCAATGAGGACAGCATGGTTCCAAGAAAACGGCTGGTGAAACAAAGCTTTCGCAAAAACAACATTTCATCCGCTAACCGGCGTAAGCGTATGCGCCAAAATATGCACAAGAAGGTACTTTGGCGACAACGTGCCTTTGCGATTCGTGAATTTGCGGCCTTTGATGACGCGTTTTAGGACACCTTGCCTGAGTCAGGTAAGCAAGATTGAGATTGACAGGCTGCTTTTTTAGCGGCCTTTTTTTCGGCACGACGACGGCGGAAAAAGGCTTGCAGTTGCGCACGGCATTCCGCTTCTAACACTCCTCCCTCACTTTGCACATGATGATTAACACCGTCATAGCTGAGTAAGTTCATTACCGAGCCAGCGGCCCCGGTTTTGGGATCAGGCGCGCCAAAGAAAACCTTTCTGACACGGCCATGCACCATCGCCGCCGCACACATGGGACAAGGCTCTAATGTCACATAAAGATCCGCGTCTAATAAACGATAATTACCCAGCACTTGGCCGGCTTGGCGTAATGCCATCACTTCGGCATGGGCCGTCGCATCATGCTGGGTAATGGTTCGGTTCCACCCCGTGCCCACAACCTCACCTTGATACACCACGACAGCGCCGACAGGCACTTCACCCTCTTGCTCCGCTTTGTCTGCTAGCTGGATCGCGTGGCGCATATAAACGTCGTGCTCGCTACCCGACGCGTGTGGATCTTTCATCCCAACCTCTGTGACTAACAACCTAATACGCCCTCAGTATACGATACAAATAAGCCGGCTCGAAGGCCGGCTTAAGACACTCAACGCACAACAGCGTATTACTGCACTAAGTATTGGTAACTGGCTTGAATGCCCAGAGGCAATCCTAGCGCCCAGTAGGCGAGCAAGAATAAGGTCCAGCCCACCAGCATGGTCAGAGAATAAGGGATCATCATTGAAGCCACGGTACCAATCCCCGTGGTTTTCACGTAACGCTGGCAGTACACCACCACCAACGGGAAGAACACCATCAATGGCGAGATAATGTTCGACACGGAATCACCCACACGATAAGCCGCTTGCGACAATTCAGGGGAAATGCCCACGACCATTAACATCGGCACGAGAATCGGCCCGATCAGCCCCCATTTCGCCGACGCGGAACCAATCAATAAGTTCACCATTGCCGTCAGCAAAATCATCCCCACAATCGTCATCTCACCTGGCAGGTTCATTGACTGCAACAGCTCCGCGCCGTTGAGCGCCAACAAAGTACCAATGTTTGATTGGGTAAATGCGGCTAAGAATTGCGCGCAGAAAAACGCCATCACCATATAAGCGCCCATGGTCGCCATGGTGTCAGACATGGATTTGATCACGTCTTGGCTGGTTTTAAAGGTACCCGCGGTTTTGCCATAAACAATGCCTGGAATAATAAACAGCACGAAAATCAGCGGCACGATCGATTGCATAATCGGTGCATCAAACGCGGTCAGCTCGCCCGCCGGTGAGCGAAGCGGTGACGTTTCCGGCCATGAGGCCGCCACCAGCGCGGCAATTCCTAGCAGCATCGCCAGCCCAGCTCGATTAAACGCCTTCCCTTCAATTGCCGTAAAAGAGCCTAAATCTGGTGCGTCTTCTGCGTCCTCATCAATCGGCGTGCGATTTAGACGTGGCTCGACTATTTTCTCAGTCACAAACCAGCCCAGCGCCACAATCAAAATCGATGACAGACCAGTGAAATACAGGTTCGCAAGCGGGTTTACCTGATAGCTATCGTCCAACACATGCGCGGCAGATTCAGTAAAACCGGCCAGCAAAGGGTCAATCCCTGACGGAATAAAGTTCGCGGAGAAGCCGCCGGATACCCCGGCAAAGGCGGCAGCAATACCGGCCAACGGATGACGACCCGCGGCGTGGAAGATAATCCCGCCCAGCGGGATCACCAGCACATAGCCTGCATCTGCGGCGGTATGAGAAACGATCGCCACCAGAATCAGCATCGGCGTAAGCGCTTGCTTTGGCGTCACACTCAGCATTTTCTTAAGGCCGGTGGTAATAAAGCCGGACTGGTCAGCCACCCCCACACCGAGCATAGCCACCAAAACAATCCCCAGCGGCGCAAATCCAGTAAAGGTGTCAACCATATTGGCTAAAAAGTGGGCGAGCGCACTACCGGTGAGCAGGTTTTTAACTTGGACAGCGTCACCGGTCAAAGGGTGGACTGAATCAAAAGAGACCTGAGAGAGAATGGCTGATAATACCCACACGGTGATCAGCCCCCAAAAAAACAATAGCGCGGGATCCGGAATTCGGTTCCCTGCCCGCTCTATCATGTTCAAAAACCGATCCATGCCGCGCGGCTGGCCAGCATCGGTTGAGTCGCTTATGTGTTGGCTCACTGTTTACTCCATTTTTCGATGTTGTGTCTTTGCTTACCTGATCCACCAGGCTTTAGTGACATTAAAATGACAAACCATCGCCAGTAAAGCAAAAAACAGCATAGTTAGCCATAAGAAAGCCAGTTAACCAAATGTTAAATTGATTTGTAGTTAGAAAAGCAGCACAAAAAACGGATGCTTACTGAGGACACTGAAACATTTAGAAACAAAAAACCTATATGGCGTGGAAGTCGTGTTTTAACCCCTAGCAATCTATGTCATCAAATATATGATGGAGGTAAACCCACTAGAGGAGATCACCATGAAATCCATTTCGCGTGTCATAAAAGCCCCTGCACCGCACTGGGTCGGTAATGGTTTCCCCGCCCGCTCGCTGTTTTCCTACCACAATCAAGCGGCGGAGATGAGTCCCTTTTTACTGCTGGACTATGCTGGCCCAATGCACTTTCCGGCGGATGGCGTGAAGCGAGGCGTGGGTGAGCATCCCCATCGCGGCTTTGAAACCGTGACCATTGTGTATCAAGGTGAAGTGGCGCATCGTGACTCCACCGGTAAAGGCGGCGTGATTGGCCCCGGGGATGTGCAGTGGATGACCGCAGGCAGCGGCATTATGCACGAGGAGTTTCATTCCAGGGCGTTCAGCCACACTGGCGGCGAGCTGCAAATGGCGCAACTGTGGGTTAACCTCCCCAAAAAAGACAAAATGACCGACCCGAGCTATCAAGGCATTCGCAAAGCCGATATTCCCGATGTTCCCTTGGCCGATAAGGCAGGCACATTACGGCTCATTGCCGGTGAGTTTGAGGGGCATCAAGGGCCGGCCAAGACCTTTAGTCCCATGCAGGTTTGGGATATACGGTTAAACGCAGGCGGGAAAGTGCAGCTCACTCTGCCACAAGGCTGGACCACCGCGGTGGTGGTGCTGGAGGGCAACGTCAGCATCAACGCCGCCGACCCCATTGGCGACGCCGATATAGCACTGCTTAGCCGCCAAGGCCGCGAGGTCGCATTGCACGCCTCACAAGATAGCGTAATTTTGCTACTCAGTGGCGAGCCCATCACCGATCCCATCGTCGGTCATGGCCCTTTTGTAATGAATACTAAGCAAGAGATTTTGCAAGCGTTCAACGATCTGCAAGCAGGCAAGTTCGGACAGTTATAGCGACTGAGCCGGGACCGCCGTTATCCGCGAATACCAATAGAAAAGTCCGACATTTGGCGGGCTTTGTTTTTTGAAACTGTTCTTACAACGCTAGCCCTGCCCAAAAGTCATTTTGCAGCTGCTCTATCCTCTCATAACTACAAAAGTTCTGACTTCTGAACTGAGCCCTGACCAGTCCATCAATATCAGCTGCCAATGTGGTAATACGGCTGATAGTCTCCGGATTGGTAGCAGGCTCAGACAAAATCATTTTCAAATCATATCCAAGCAAGAAGGCCCCTTGCCGCTCGGTATCATACTCTAAGTGCTCTGCCGGGATATAAGGCTCCCATAGACGATCCGCCTGAACATACTGATACTCAAGAAGAATGGTTAGAAAGTCAGATGCGTCTTTACTGCTCTCGTCACCCCGCTCCTGCCAAGCAATCAGTTTTAGCAAAGTCAGCCCAGCCAAAGACGCAACTTTGATGGTATCGCCTTGCCCTAGTTCTATTGATAGAGCGGCATCGTAAGCTTCCTGAAACCCAGCTACCGTCATGGTGACAGCATGCTCGGGTGGCCATTGTATTTCACCTGCGTCATCGGCGATGGCACCAAAGGGAATAATATCAATTGGCAAACCACTGTCAGGATCTTTAAGCCGATGCGCTTTATTGGTTGCGCTTAATCCGGCATCCAGCAAAGCCTGCTTTACACTGGCAAACGCGTCCCAATCCGGTATCAGAATGCCAGTATCAATATCCCGAGTCTGACGGCCGGGATCACGGCCAAACACATGATACAAAACGAGATCTCTTGCCGTTGCCCCAGCAACAAAAAATGGTACGCCAGTTTGCTGAGTTGTGCGGGTGATCAGTGTCAGTACAGGCTCAAACCCGGGGTTCAGGGAGTGTTTTAAGCTGTAGATATTGCTCATTGATAAGTTCGGCAACCTCCTTGTTTCGGCTATCTCTGCTTGCAAGTAGCTCAGCGACAGCCAGCAATGCCTTGGCATTGATATTAATATCCAGCGCCTTTCCCCAGAATGCAGGCACCAACCAGAGCCTGCCCGAAGCGTCTGGCTTTGCTTTGAGCAGCGCAAGCTTTTTTTGCAGTGGCTCAAAGGTAAAGAGCTGTAACTCATAAGGCTGCAAATAGCGTGTTAGTTCATCGGCAGCGACTTCTCCTCCCCAGCAATCCATGGATGTTAAAGGGATGTCTCGCCAATCATTCGGCGCAACTAATTTTAGCCCTCCGAGCTTTGGCCTTAGCACGGTACGATAGTGTTCAATCCAGATCTGATAAAGGGCCTCTTTATCCAGAATGCGACGGGTACGACCAAGACTGACAAGCTTCTCGGCTTCTAAATATTTAAACCCCTTACTCACCATACCTAATGAGATATTCGCCATCTCGGCTATGGTTCGAAACGGCAGATGTAACACATCTTCTTGAGCCAACAAAGCAAACAACAGCTTCATAAAACCTAACCCCGGCTTTGCCGGCTGTGGAATTGCAAGGTGGTTTTCAGTAAGATTTTTGCCCTCAACCCATAGGTTTAGCCCGTTAAAGCTCACGCGAGCATTACCAGCCTCATCAATAAAATTGATCGCGTTCTTGGTGCAAAAATCGGCGAGATGAGCCGTTAGTCTATTGCATACCAACAGAGTATCTGAACGAGCAAGGCCTAGTAATGCTGATAAGCTCTCTTTACGGTGGATACGCTTTATCTCAGCGCTAAACGAGTAGCATTGGCCGTGCACTGCCAGAGTCACCTCAGCATCGGTGTAAGGCTCACCATCCGGCTTAGGATCGAAAGAGTACTCCCCTTGAATATGCGAAGGCAGATTATCCAAAGCTAGCTTTAGTAGTATCGCGTTCTCGTTCACACCAAATACCGTTCATGAATCATGAACAAATAATAGCCGTGAACATTGAATTCTGCAAGAGGGGCGGAGAGTTTGCATGAAGCAGGCACCAGGTAACATGACACGCGACTGACACTAAGCGATTACTATGCATAAGTTGGCGAAGCATTAGCCAACGTGAAAACGATGAACAAAGCCATAAGACTCGGTATGCCTGTTAGTTACCGCGTTGAACTTTAGGAATAATCACATTGAGATCAGTGTGTTAATCCGCTTATTTGATCAACAACGCCGTCAGTAGATAAAGCAGAATAGTCGACTCAAACTATCGGACACCAAGAAAGAAATGCTGGTACTCAAGCGGTCAGAGTTCAGCCAGACCGAAATTGGCAAATGAATACTGAACGCTAAGCAGCAGCCATGACGCGCCAAGCCGCGCCTCAAAAATTGGCGTCAGTTCGAAAGGAGTTCATGCTAGGAACCTAGAAAGCTATCAAGAGAAATTTTAGCCGCTAAAATGCGGGGCTTAAAACCGACCTCCTTTACCATACCCGACTTACGACACCAAATTCCTAATGCTAAACAGGTAAACCAACAACATCAAAATCAAGTTTTCATGCTGCTAGTCGATATCCCGAGGAAAGAACTGCGGAAAATCGCGTTGAAGTTTGGCAGTAAGCTCATGATCTGGAAAACGCTCAATCGCCCTTCTCCAAATATCCAAAGCCTCGACTATGCTCCCTCTATTCCAATAGACACCACCTAGATTGAACATCGCCAAGTCGTATTCTGGATCAAGATTTAACGCTTTCTCATAGGATTTAATAGCTTGCTCTGATTGGCCAAGGTCACCGTACGCTGCGCCAAGCTGAAACCAGCTCATTGCATCAGGCTGGATATGCTCTGCCTGTTCAAGCAGGATCGGCAAACTATCTTCAAACCTTCCAAGAAAGTTAAGAGCGGTTCCTAGACAGTATCCGTAGTGCCCTCCTGCGAGATCGTAGGCCATCCGAAAACAGCGCTCCGCTTCTAGCCAGTTGCCCTCATCCTGTGCCCAATGTCCAAGGCGATCCCACAAAAACGCGACTTCTTCCGTATTATCAATGTGCTTTATATGCCTAACAAACTTATCCAGAAACTCCATGTAGGTTTGGCCTATATCTTGGCCTTCCGCCCGTAAATATAAGGTAGCCAATAACATCTCGCGACGACCTCCAGATGTATCAGGATGAGCGTCTACATAGCGATGCCAGAATCCTTGCGCCTGACGCGCATTTTCAGCCGTAGCCCGACCGAAACTAGCTACTAGCCGCGCAAAAAACGGCCAAACCCATGGCTCGCGGTCGGCCTGGACAAGAACATTGTTAATTTCGCGGAACGCAGCAATACCCTCACCCATGTTGAAAAGAACGTTAGCTCGCCAACCCGCAACTCCAGCTGCTTTAGCATATATAGGATCTGTGAAGACGGCCTGATCCAGATGCTCAAGAGCGCTCTTCCACTCGCCCTTACGCACGTAGAATTGGGCTAAGGCATAATGGGCTTCAGGAAGGAGAGGATTCATTCGCAAGGCTTCACGATAGTGGTTAACTGCTTGCACCTCATCTCCGAGCCGCTCAAAGCTCGTCCCGAGATTCTTATGGCCTTGGGATGCCAGACTTGACGAATTTGCGAATGCAGGTTCGAGCAACGCTGCCTTATAAGCCTCTGTGGCGCAATCCTCCCGGCCAAGCGCCGAGTAGGCATTACCGATTGTGTAATGCAGGCTTCCCTGCTCGTAGCGCCCACTACTAAGCTGCCTCTTAAAATGGATCACTGCTGCTTCGATCCGATCAGGAAACCGGCTTCTCTCAGACATGCCCAAGTTAATTTCTGACATATAAGCGCAGCCCATGGCATCGTCTTCTGGTCCAAGCACGGCCATGAATCGGTCAAAGGCTGCACTAATTTCCTCATCAGCATCTTGGTCATATAAGTGTTCCAAGAGTTGTCGAGCTGAGTCTGGATCATCAGGAACATGAACCTCCGGTACAGCTCGGCGAAGGAGACCAATCAAATCTCCTGGTGCTACCCGGGACTGTTCGACGCGACGATTACGTGCCGATCGAGTTGCAGAACTGGACGATTCAGCAAGTCGGCCCAACCGCTCTGTCGTCAGATCTTCCGTGAAGTTAACTGTAAGTGATTGCTGCTGGGTCCAGTTCTTTCCAGCATGCTCATATTTACGGAGAACGGTCTCAGCGAGGCAGATGCATAGCGTCGCCGTTGGGACGTGGTAGGCAGCATAAAAGCTATGCGGATGCATCAGTAGATAATTCAGGTTTGTGCGACTAATTTCAACGCTTAGAGAGCCGTCCGCATTCAGTGCACGCTCAGTGCCCTTAAGCTGAACGTGAATCCTAATGTTGGTGGCTCTCCCATCCTCGACAACTTCGATCTCGCAGTCTGTACCATAGTCCTTTCGGTCAGCACGCTGAAGGATAAAAAGACCACTCTCTGTTAGGCATTTCTGAAATGCCGTCTCTGCCTTCTCCTCCGTGACATGATTGGAGGCTCGCTCTGGAAGGTCATCAAAGCATTCCATATCGTCAGCCATTTCTTTTTTGTCCTCAACAGTGTCAAATTCCGATACTGAAAATTACCGGTTCATTTCTTCAACATATTTTAAGCATGTGCACAAGTATCTATGTGTTTAGCTAAATAGATTTACGGGCACCTCAAGTAGTCTATCCATCAATCATATTGACCTAGTCCCTCAACATAACTGTACTCTTCTGTAAAGGTGACCACACAGGATAAAGCGGCACGTTATCGGCTTTCACTCATAGCATCATGTATCGACGATAATACCACCTGGCTACTACTCTCAAGCAGTGCTTACCGCTGCCATCAGTTGCCAAATACTATCTGACATAAAAAAAGCCCATGAAGACATGGGCTTAAGTGTCATTAGGTACCAGTTAGTACCAGCTATTACCTAACGCGTGATTACTCCCACTCAATTGTCGCTGGCGGTTTGCCGGAGACGTCGTAAACCACGCGCGAGATGCCGTCGACTTCGTTGATGATGCGGTTTGATACCTTACCCAGAAAATCGTATGGCAGGTGTGCCCAATGTGCGGTCATAAAGTCGATGGTTTCAACAGCACGCAGGGCAATGATCCAATCGTATTTACGGCCATCGCCCATCACGCCTACCGAACGAACCGGTAGGAATACCGCAAAGGCTTGCGAGACTTTCTCGTAGAGATCGGCGTTGCGCAGCTCTTCGATAAAGATCGCATCGGCGCGACGAAGCAGATCGCAGTATTCTTTTTGAATCTCGCCCAGCACGCGCACACCAAGGCCTGGCCCTGGGAAGGGGTGGCGATAAAGCATGTGGTACGGTAAGCCTAGCTCAAGGCCAATTTTACGCACTTCGTCTTTGAACAACTCTTTGAGTGGCTCAACCAGACCCATTTCCATCTCTTCCGGCAAACCACCGACGTTGTGGTGTGATTTGATCACATGCGCTTTACCGGTTTTCGAGGCTGCTGACTCAATTACATCCGGGTAGATAGTGCCTTGTGCCAGCCACTTGGCATTTTTCATTTTGCTCGCTTGCTCATCGAATACCTCGACAAACACGCGGCCAATGATTTTACGCTTGGCTTCCGGATCCGCTTCGCCTTTAAGGGCATCGAGGAAACGGTCTTCGGCGTTGACATGGACGATGTTCAAACCAAAGTGGTCACCGAACATTTCCAGTACTTGCTCACCTTCATTAAGACGCAATAGGCCGTTATCGACGAATACACACGTGAGCTTATCGCCAATTGCACGGTGAACCAGCATGGCGACCACAGAAGAGTCGACGCCGCCAGACAGGCCAAGGATCACTTCATCATCCCCAACTTGCTCACGAATACGCTCAATCGCATCGTCAATAATGGTGGCAGGTGTCCACAAGCGCTCGCATTGGCAGATTTGCATCACAAACTGCTCCAACATACGTTGGCCTTGGCGCGTGTGAGTGACTTCTGGATGGAATTGCACGCCATAAAAACGTTTGTCTTCATTGGCCATGGCCGCGAAGGGGCAAGTGTCCGTCTCGGCCACTTTGACAAAATCTTCTGGAATGGCGACCACTTTATCACCATGGCTCATCCATACATCGAGGAGCGCATGCCCGTCATCGGCGATGGCATCTTCAATGCCATCAAACAGTGCACTTTGCCCAACGCGCTTCACTTGCGCATAGCCAAACTCACGGTGCTCAGAGCCGGCCACCTTACCACCAAGCTGCTCGGCCATGGTCTGCATACCATAACAAACCCCTAACACAGGTACGCCGGCATTAAAGACATACTGCGGTGCACGCGGCGAGTTCTCCTCTGCCACGCTCTCTGGGCCACCGGATAGGATGATGCCGTTGGGCGCAAAATCACGAATGTCTTGCTCATCCACATCCCAGCTCCAAAGCTCACAATACACACCGATTTCACGGACACGGCGCGCAATCAGTTGGGTGTACTGGGAGCCAAAATCAAGGATCAAAATACGTTGAGCATGAATGTTCTGGGTCATTATCTGGCTTTCTCAATTAAGTGGAACAAAGGGGAGCCGCGCTCCCCTCTCAAATGCATCGCGGTGGTGATGTCTTTAGCCGAGACGGTAGTTCGGCGCTTCTTTAGTAATGGTGACATCATGCGCGTGTGACTCTTTCATGCCCGCGCCAGTGACGCGAACAAACTGCGCTTGGGTACGCATCTCTTCAATGGTGGCAGAGCCGGTGAGGCCCATGCTGGAGCGCAGGCCACCCATTTGCTGATGAATGATCTCTTTCATCATGCCTTTGTAATCGACACGCCCTTCAATCCCTTCAGGTACCAGCTTGTCTGCGGCGTTGTCGCTTTGGAAATAACGGTCAGACGAGCCTTTTGACATCGCGCCCACCGAGCCCATACCGCGATATGATTTATATGCACGGCCTTGGTAAAGTTCGACTTCACCCGGAGACTCTTCGGTACCAGCAAGCATTGAGCCCACCATCACGCACGACGCGCCCGCTGCAATCGCTTTACACAAATCCCCTGAGAAGCGGATACCGCCATCGGCAATCACGGGAATGCCGTACTCTTGCGCTACAGCGGCTGCATCACTGATCGCAGTGATCTGCGGGACGCCTACGCCGGTAACGATACGCGTGGTACAAATCGAGCCTGGGCCAATTCCAACCTTGACGGCATCGACACCGGCTTCAATCAGGGCGCGTGCGCCTTCAGCGGTGGCGACATTGCCTCCCACAATCTGCAGGTTCGGATACGCGGCACGTGCATCACGAATACGTTGCAGAACCCCTTCAGAGTGGCCATGTGATGAGTCAATCAGCAGCACATCCACGCCCGCTTCAACCAAGGCGGCAATGCGCTCCTCGTTGCCCGCACCGGCACCAACCGCGCCGCCGACACGCAAGCGACCTTGTTCGTCTTTACAGGCATTAGGCTTGCTTTCCGCTTTTTGGAAATCTTTGGCGGTGATCATACCGGTGAGATGATGACTTGGGTTGACCACCAAAATCTTCTCGACGCGGTGCTGTTGCATGAGCTGTTGTACCTGCTCACGTTCTGCGCCTTCTTGCACAGTGGCGAGGCGAGATTTTGGTGTCATCACGTCTTCGACGCGCTTGCTTAAGTCAGACACAAAACGCACGTCACGGCCTGTGATGATCCCCACCAGCTCTTTTTGTGCATTGACAACAGGGTAACCGGCAAAGCCGTTACGCTCAGTCAGTGCCTTCACGTCAGCAATGGTCATTTCTGGGGTCACAGTCACTGGATTGGTGACCATGCCTGCTTCATAGATTTTGACCAAGCGTACTTGTTCTGCTTGTTGCTCGATAGTCATGTTCTTATGGATAAAGCCAAGACCACCTTCTTGCGCCAAGGCAATCGCCAAACGGGCTTCGGTCACCGTGTCCATCGCGGCGGATAGAACAGGAATGTTTAAGCTGATCGAGCGTGTCAGTTTTGTACGCAGATCGGCATGGTTAGGAAGAACATTTGAGTGGGCAGGGACGAGGAGTACATCGTCAAAGGTTAGCGCTTCTTTCGCGATTCTCAGCATTGCAATATCTCACACCAAAATTTGTGAAGGGGAACAAAATATTGCCGCAGCATTATACGGGCAGCGCAAACGTTTGGCTATCGATTTTTATTAAGAATCGCTGTTTGGTGGGCAACGGATTTTTAGTCGGTTGATTTATCACCAGATATCAACGCGACTTTTTCGCAACCGATTGCTCAAGGTCTATTTGGCATACTGGGGTGCGGCAGGTAGTATGCCCTCAGGCTTATTGAAAGGATCCGTGATCGTGACCGCTAACAACCGAAACATTCTTTCCGTCTCTCGCTTAAATGCCGAAGTGCGTCTTTGCTTGGAGAAAAACATCGGTATCGTCTGGCTCACGGGTGAAATCTCTAATTTTACCGCTGCGACATCCGGTCACTGGTATTTATCGTTGAAAGATAACCAAAGCCAAGTTAAATGTGCGATGTTCCGTGGTAACAATCGCCGCGTGATGTTCAAACCTAAAAACGGCGATCAAGTGTTGGTACGTGCGCGTGTCTCTATGTACGAGCCTCGCGGCGACTATCAACTGATCTTAGAAAGCATGCAGCCCGAAGGCGATGGACGACTGCAACAGGCGTTTGAGCAACGCAAACAAGCGTTAGCCGCTGAAGGCTTATTCGCACAAAGCGCCAAACAGGCCTTGCCCGACCAACCCAAACGCGTTGGCATAATCACCTCCAAAACAGGCGCTGCCTTGCACGATATTCTAAATGTGTTGAAACGGCGCGATCCGAGCCTGCCCGTGGTTATCTATCCAACGCTGGTACAAGGACAAGATGCAGCGGTCTCAATTGCCCAAGCCATTGGACGTGCCAACAGCCGCAACGAATGTGATGTGCTGATTGTTGGCCGTGGCGGAGGCTCACTCGAAGATTTATGGTGCTTTAATGAAGAAATCGTCGCCCGTACTATCGCCGCCAGTCAGATCCCTATCGTCAGTGCCGTGGGCCATGAAGTGGATGTTACCATTGCTGACTTTGTTGCCGACGTGCGCGCGCCGACGCCATCAGCCGCCGCAGAATTAGTGAGCCGTGATCTTAGTTACCGCTTGCAGCAATATCAGCAGCGCGAGCAAGCGCTCAAAAACGCGATTGGCACCCTCCTGTATCGCCAGCAGCGGGCACTGACGCAGCACGAACACCGTTTGTCTCATCAGCACCCTCGCCGTCGTCTACAACAGCAAAGTCAGCATATTGATGAGCTGCAAAGACGGATGCACCAGGCACTCACTAAGCAGTTTTCACGGTACAGCAGCCAACTGAACACGCTAGATAACCGATTGCAGCGCATGACGCCTGACCGTCGTATTCAGCAACATCAGGCTCAATTGGCGCAATACCATCAACGCCTCACCCACGCGATGGACTCACACCTGTCACATGCGCAACAGCGACTCGCCACCTTGGTCGCCACCTTAGATGCGGTCAGCCCACTTGCCACCCTTTCTCGCGGCTATTCAATTAGCCGTGATAGTGATGGGCACATCGTCACTAACATCAACCAGCTAGAAGAGGGCGATACCTTACACACTCAGCTCAGCAACGGCGATGTCACCAGCGTGGTTCGGCAGCGACACCCCCATCAATCTTCTGATTAAACTCTGCACAACACACATCTGACCGATCAGTAAGCGATCGCGCGATCTTGGGGTTTATTCCCCTTGATCAGCTTCCTACCCTGAAAAGAATATTTATCAATACACTTCCCGAAAGCATAAGTTACATATTCTGCATTTGGATTTTTAAAAGGATAAAAATCTTAACTATATTTTATTAAAGCCTGGATCCAGAACAATCTAAAAGTGTGACGTGGGAAGGGGTGTCGATTTTATCACCGCTCAAAACCTGAGCGGCAGCGTGACACACTAGGATCTAAGACAACAGATAATCGCGCTCATTAATGTGAGTCAGATCACTTTTATTCAGTAACCGATCCCAAGAGAGATCGAACCCACCACATCGCGATCAAAAAAAAGCCCAGCATCGCTGCTGGGCTTTGTATTACTTCTTATTACGATTTTTCACCATATCCATTAAGCGTTTACGTTGACGGGATTGAGATAATGTCAGCTTTTCTTTTTTCCCCTCATAGGGGTTTTCGCTGTTTTGGAACTGGATCTTGATCGGCGTGCCCATAATATCCAGAGTTCGACGGTAGTAATTCATCAAATAACGTTTGTACGAATCAGGTAACTCTTTAACAAGGCTGCCGTGAACGACCACAATCGGTGGATTGTAACCGCCTGCGTGCGCATATTTGAGCTTCACCCGACGTCCCCGGATCATCGGTGGTTGATGGTCATCTTGCGCCATTTTCAGAATACGGGTGAGCATCGCGGTTCCGACGCGTTTTGTCGCTGACTGATACGCCTCTTGAATCGACTCGAACAAGTGGCCTACCCCGGTGCCGTGCAAAGCAGAAATAAAATGAACACGGGCAAAGTCGACAAACCCTAAGCGGCGGTCAAGCTCAGACTTCACGCGCTCTTTCACTTCGCTATCTAAGCCATCCCACTTGTTGACCGCCAAAACAATCGAGCGGCCCGCATTCAGCGCAAAACCAAGTAAGCTTAAGTCTTGGTCCGAGATGTTCTCTCGTGCGTCGATCACCAACAATACGACGTTGGCATCTTCAATCGCCTTGAGGGTTTGGATCACCGAAAATTTTTCCACTTTATCGGTCACCCGTTTACGACGTCGAACCCCGGCGGTATCAATCATCACGTATTCGCGACCATCACGCTCCATGGGAATGTAAATCGAGTCGCGGGTCGTGCCTGGCATGTCATAAACCACCACGCGCTCTTCGCCCAGCATACGGTTAGTCAGGGTCGATTTACCCACATTGGGACGGCCGATAATACCGATTTTAATCGGCAGCGACTGTAAGTATTCATACTCGCTTTCAGCCTGCTCTTCGGTTTTAACCGCGTCTTCGCCACTGTCGAGCGTATCTGCTTCATCGGTCAAATCGACCAAGCCTGCTTGCTCGTCGTCCTCGTCCGCTGACACTTGCTCAACCAAAGGCGTCAACGCACGATTAATCAGGCCGCTAACACCTCGACCATGCGCGGCGGCAATTTGGAACATGTTGTCCATGCCCAGCTGCCAAAAGTCCGCGGTTGCCGTGTCTGGGTCAATACCATCCACTTTGTTCACCACCAAGAAGGTGGTTTTTTCACGGGTACGAATATGCTGAGCAATGTCTTTGTCCGCTGGCGTAAGACCGGCTCGACCATCCACCATAAACAGCACGACATCGGCTTCTTCAATCGCCGCTAGCGACTGCTCCGCCATCTTGGTTTCTACACCTTCTTCGGTGCCGTCAATGCCGCCGGTGTCGATCACGATAAACTCGTGATCATCCAGCAATGCTTTGCCGTATTTTCGATCCCTGGTCAGTCCCGGAAAATCCGCTACTAATGCATCGCGTGTGCGGGTAAGACGGTTAAAGAGCGTCGATTTCCCCACATTCGGGCGCCCCACTAGGGCTATAACAGGAATCATGTAGGCCTCTTCTTTTCATTCGCTTTATTAATAAACAAGGCTCCCGACTGTCTTTGCAGCCAGGAGCCTAAATATAGAACTGGGTGGCTTCGCTTACTCGATACTCAGCTTTCTCAGTTGACCATCACGGGTGATCACGATATAGCCATCATCCGTTTGCACCGGGGCAACAGCGATCCCGTTACCTTCCAGTGATTGCTGCGCGACAAAATCGCCCGTTTGCGGATCAAGCCAATGCAAGTAGCCTTGGCTGTCGCCGACCACCAGATAGCCGCCGCTTGCCGCGGGTGCCGTTAAGATACGGTACGCCAACTGTGTGTTGCGCCACATCTCTAGGCCGTTGCGTGCATCTAACGCAACAATATTGTCTTTATCATCAATAAGATAAATACTATTGCCTGCTACGAGGAAGTCTTTAGCAGAGGAAAAATCCCGCTTCCACGCCGCTTTTCCGGAGCGCAAATCAATAGAGACTAATTGGCCATTATAGCCTACTGCATACAAACGGTCGCCATCGAGCACTGGGGTCGCATCCACATCCACTAAGCGGTCGATTTCAGTCGCCCCTTTTGGTGTCGAGATAGGAATTTGCCAAATAGACCGTCCGGTTTCGATCATTGCCGCGCCTAGGCGTCCATTGGCCATCCCCCAGAATAAGCCGCCGGAAATAGTCACCGGCGCACTTTCACCGCGTAGGCTCAAGTTCGGCACATCATTGGTGTTGTTCCACTGTGGCTCGCCCGATTCCGCGTCCAATGCCACTAACTCACCACGGCTGGTGTTAACGATCACCAACCCAGCTTCCACCAAAGGCTTGGCCAGCACTTCGCCATTCACGTTCTGTTGCCAAACCCGCTCGCCGGTTTCCGCATCCAGTGCGTACACTTGACCCGTTTCGCCACCCACATACACTTTGCCGTATGAGGCGCTCAACCCGCCGGAGAGCAACGCCGGTGTCTCGTCTTGCACCGACTGTTGCCAGATAGATTCACCGCTTTCTAAATCAAACGCGGCGACTAAACCTTGTCGATCAGCCGCAAAGACTTTGTCATAGGCCACTGTGGGCTGAAGTGCGGAATAATACTGCCCGACACCGTCGCCCACTTGTGCTCGCCAATGCTGGGTTGAAGATATCTCATTGGTCACAGCAGGCAGTGGGGCCATTTGCACCACATCTTCTTCACCGGCACAGCCAGCCAGTACAGCCATGGTCGTGGCCATTGCAGCCATGCGCCATAATCGTTTTTTCATACCACGACCTTATTGACTCAGATTATCAAGCTTCATGTTAACGGTCGGGCTTTCCGCCGCCGCCAATGACGCTGCATACGCGTCTCGCGCTGCCTGCTTGTCGCCTTGACGAAGCAAGACGTCGCCGCGGATCTCTTCCACTTTCGCGGTCCAGCTCTGCGTGGTGACTTTGTCGAGTTCGCTCAATGCGGCTGGGTAATTACCTAACTCCGCTTCAACGCGCGCCAGGCGTGTCGTCACCAACCCATACAGCGCCTCGTCTTTCACGGCTTGCTGAGCGTTTTGCAATTGCTCACGGGCACTTTCCAGCTCCCCTTGCGCAACATGCTTTTGTGCCAGCTGCAATGCTGCCAAGGCACGATAACCTTCATGGCCTTCTAATTGGCTCAATGACACGGTATCGCCGCTTTCAATACCACTTAGCACTTGTTCGTATTGCTGCGAGGCTTGCTCTTGGTTGGTAAGCTGTTGTGACTGAAAATAACGCCAGCCATATAACGCCCCCAAACCGACAACGGCGCCGATCACGACCGCTTTACCGTTGTCTCGCCACCACTTCTTAATGGCTTCAACCTGCTGCTCTTCTGTGGTGTAGACGTCCACGTTCTGTCCTCTTAAATCAATGCTTTTAGTGACGCGGCGATCTCATCCTGATTCAGTGTTTGTTGCTCGCCGCCTTTCAAATCTTTTAACGCCACTGTGCCGTTGGCCACTTCATCCTCGCCTAGCACGAGCGCCACAGAGGCGCCGACTTTATCCGCGCGCTTAAACTGTTTCTTAAAGCTACCACCGCCAAAATGTGACATCACACGCAGTCCGGGCACCTGTTCGCGTAAGCGCTCCGCCAGTTTCATCCCAGCGATCATCGCGCCTTCACCCGCCGTGACCATGTACACATCCACCGCCGGGCGGACATCATCTTGGTTGAGGTTTTCCAGCATCAGAACCAAACGCTCTAATCCCATTGCAAACCCAACGGCAGGCGTCGCTTTCCCCCCGAGTTGCTCAACCAAGCCATCATAACGGCCACCACCGCACACCGTGCCTTGCGCCCCCAAGCTATCGGTGATCCACTCAAACACGGTCCGGTTGTAGTAGTCGAGGCCACGTACCAAACGGTGGTTAACTTGGTATTCGATACCTGCCGCGTCCAAGAGTTCACACAAGAGGGCAAAATGCTGTTTAGATTCGTCATCCAGATAATCACCCAACTGAGGCGCATTAACCAATACAGCTTGGATGTCCGCATTTTTGGTATCGAGCACGCGCAATGGGTTGGTCTGCATTCGACGCTTGCTGTCTTCATCCAACACTGATTCGTGTTGCATCAAAAAGTCCACCAGCGCTTGACGATAGTTCGCACGCGCTTGTGGTGATCCGATTGAGTTAAGCTCCAATCGCACATGCTCAGCAATGCCCAGCTCACGCCACATACGTGCGGTCATCATGATAAGTTCCGCGTCCACGTCTGGGCCATTTAGGCCAAACACCTCAACGCCAAACTGATGAAACTGGCGATAACGACCTTTTTGTGGGCGCTCATGACGGAACATAGGCCCGGTGTACCACAGGCGGTGCTCTTGGTTGTACAGCAGGCCATTTTCGATCCCCGCTCGGACACAACCCGCGGTCCCTTCAGGACGCAAAGTGAGGCTGTCACCGTTGCGATCATCGAAGGTGTACATTTCTTTTTCGACAACGTCTGTCACTTCGCCAATCGCACGGCTAAACAAATGCGTTGCTTCCACAATAGGCATGCGAACTTCGCTATAGCCGTAAGCGCTCACTACCTTTTTAATCGTAGATTCGAGCTTTTGCCATAAAGGAGATTGAGACGGGAGGCAGTCATTCATGCCTCGAATTGCTTGAATTGTTTTAGCCACGTTAACTTCCGTTACCGACATGATAGAAAAGGGGAGAAGGCCGCCTAACGGCTTAGCCTTCTTGATCGATTTGTGACACCTTGATGCGGTTGCGTTCATCCATCATCGCCGCTTTGGCGCGGATTTTTGCCTCCAACTCATCCACCAAGTTGTCGTTATTAAAGCGCTCTTTTTGGCGTTTACCGTCGAGGTAATAAGCGCTGCGCTTGTTACCTCCAGCCAAACCGAGGTGAGACGCTTCGGCTTCACCCGGGCCATTGACCACACAACCAATCACGGAGACATCCATTGGGGTCAGTATATCTTCCACGCGCTGCTCGAGCGCATTGACTGTACCAATCACATCAAACTCTTGACGCGAACAGCTCGGACACGCAATAAAATTGACGCCGCGCGAGCGAATGCGAAGTGATTTGAGAATATCGAAGCCCACTTTGATTTCTTCTACCGGATCGGCGGCGAGCGATACCCGCAAGGTATCACCAATGCCTTCCGCCAGTAGCATTCCCAAACCAACGGATGACTTAACCGCACCAGCACGCGCGCCACCAGCCTCCGTAATGCCAAGGTGTAAAGGCTGATCAATCTGCCGAGCAAGTTTGCGATAAGACTCAACCGCCAAGAAAACATCTGACGCTTTGACGCTGACTTTAAATTGATCAAAGTTAAGACGGTCCAAGATATCGACATGACGCATGGCCGACTCGACCAAAGCATCGGGCGTTGGCTCCCCGTATTTTTCTTGCAGATCACGCTCAAGTGAGCCGCCATTCACACCAATTCGGATTGGAATGTTTTTATCACGTGCGGCATCTACCACCGCCCGAATGCGCTCTTCTTTACCAATATTACCTGGGTTGATACGCAAACAATCGACACCATACTCCGCCACTTTTAATGCAATACGGTAGTCAAAGTGGATGTCTGCCACCAAAGGGATCGACGTTTGCGCTTTAATCTCTTTAAACGCTTCCGCCGCGTCCATGGTGGGTACTGACACCCGAACGATATCTGCACCCACCCCTTCTAGCGCTTTGATTTGCGCGACGGTGGCTGCCACATCTGTGGTTCGCGTGTTGGTCATAGATTGCACGGCAATCGGCGCGCCATCACCAATCGGCACATTGCCGACATTGATGCGCGTTGAGGGACGGCGTTTGATGGGAGTTTCGTTGTGCATATCGACGTTCTCTGATTACTGCGGAAGGCGCAACCGAGCCACTTGGCCGGTTGGGAAGCCATCAAGATCAATGTTGTCGCCATTAAAGGTGATTTTCACCACACTAGGGGCACCCAATACTAATTGATACGGGGTGTCGCCGGTTAAGGTCACTTGTTCACCCTCAGATTTTATCCCGGTTGCCAGTCGCTCACCATTGGCGTCTCGCACGTCTATCCAGCAATCTCCACTAAAGGTCATCACCAGACGGTTATTGACCGTGCTTGCGGGGGCTTCATCCTCAGACGCTGCCGTTGGTTGTGCCTCTGGTGTTGTTTGCGTTGTCGCCTCGTCCGTTTGCGCCGACTCAACCGCAGTGGCCGATTCTGACGCCGTCGATGCTGATGGGCTCACCTCATCTGACACCGGCGCGTTCGCGGCATCTTGTACATCAGTGACCTGCGGCTCCGCCTCTTGTGAGGCCGCCGAATCTGTCATCGCAGGCTCGGCCATTGCCGGTGCATCGGCGGCAACCATCGCGCTATCTTGTGCTGATGGGGTCGTGACGAGTTCATCCGCTTGTTGGCTATCTAATTGTGTTGGCACGGACGTCATAGCCTGCTGATTCTGCCAATACCACACGCCAGTGATCCCGACCGCAATGGCAATAATCACCCAAGACAGCCACATTAATCGACTTTCGCTCTTTTGCCGCCGCGTTTTGCGCGAGAAGCTTTGCATTTTTTGTACAGTAGCCGCACTGCTCGCTTCCATATTGCTATTACCCAACAGCTGATCGGCGTCGATTTGCATCAGCTTGGCATAGGAGCGCAAATAGCCACGTGTAAACGTGGCCAATTGATCCATGTCTGGGTTGTTTTGTTCAAGATCCTCAATGACACTGACCCGTAACCGAAGTCGGTCAGCAACATCACGAACACTCCAGCCCATTTTCTCTCGCGCTTGCTTTAATACTTCCCCGGGCGCAGGTTGGGTATCAGATTGCGCTTGTTCTTCCGTCTGTTCAGTATTCATTCGCTAGGTACAATTGATATTCTTTGGATTCTGGAAACCGTTGCGCCAATCGCTGAGCGTCATGGGCAGCTCGCTCCGTGTAGCCTTGTTGCTGATAAGCTTTCACTAGCAATAACAGTCCGGCAGGCTGAACACCAACGCGTTGGTGGAGCCGCTTGATACGTGCGACGGCTGCTGCCTCTTGCCCAGTCTCTATCTCTAACTTGGCAAGTTGTAAACCCGCACGGACATTCCGCGGGTCGTGATCAGCCGCTTTGCTAAACAAGGCTTTTGCGCGTTCTACGTGGCCAGCTTTTAGCTGACAAAACGCTGCGTTTTCATAACTGTCTGACACACGATGATAATACGGTTGTACGACTGCTTGCAAAAATGCGTCATTTGCCGCGGCAAACCGCTGTTGTTCGCACAAGAAAACACCGTAATTGTTATATACATCGCCTTTTTCAGACGCTTGCGCTAACGC
Organism: Salinivibrio sp. KP-1; assembly: GCF_000968645.1. Lineage (NCBI taxonomy): Bacteria > Pseudomonadati > Pseudomonadota > Gammaproteobacteria > Vibrionales > Vibrionaceae > Salinivibrio > Salinivibrio sp. KP-1. The sequence goes on from NZ_LAQR01000038.1 coordinate 123,931, forward strand.
TTGTTGATATAAGCGATCCGCTTTGTCGTTTTCACCGACACGTTGTTGATAATACGCCATCGACAGCGAGGTGCGATAGTAGTTAGGTGCATATTGGCGCGCTTGCTGCAAGTTTTGCTGCGCTTGTTGATAGCGATCACTGTTTAGATAGCCTAATCCCAGTGCAATACGCGCCTCTGCGGCTTGAATCTTATCAAACTTGGGCTCACTGTGCTGCGAACTTGGCGTTGAACAGCCAACCAACGCCATCAACACGCCCACAACCCAAACCGTTTTTGTCATGCCATCCCCTTATCGCCATCTCATTTAGACGGGTCGAACAGGGATCACCTCCTGTGCGCCCAGTCGCTTCTCGGCACGCTTAGTTCGGTCGACAATGTCACCGGCTAGTTGGCCACACGCTGCGTCAATGTCATCGCCTCGTGTTTTACGTACCGTCACCGTAAAGTCGTATTCCATCAAGGTTTTCATAAACCTATCAATACGAGAATTACTCGGTTTGTTGAACGGTGATCCAGGATACGGGTTAAATGGGATCAGGTTAATCTTCGCTGGGGTGTCTTTTAATAGCTCTGCGAGTTGGCGCGCATGCTCCATGTAGTCATTGACATGATCCAGCAAGATATATTCTACCGTCACACGGCCGCGGTTGGCATTTGAGGTTGCAATATAACGGTGTACCGCATCCAAAAAGGCCTCGATATCCCAACGATCGTTAATTGGCATGATTTGGCTACGCAGCTCATCGTTCGGCGCATGCAGTGAGATGGCCAAGGCGACATCGATTTTGCCAATCATTTGCTCCAAGCCAGAGACCACGCCCGATGTCGACACGGTGACTCGGCGCTTAGATAAGCCATAAGCATTGTCGTCGAGCATCAAATTCAGAGAAGGGAGAAGGTTTTTCATGTTGAGCAGCGGCTCTCCCATGCCCATCATCACCACGTTAGTGATCGGACGACGGCCCGTCTCTTTCTCAATGCCGATCTCTTTCGACGCACGCCACACTTGCCCGATGATCTCAGACACACGCAAGTTGCGGTTAAAACCTTGTGCCCCGGTTGAGCAGAACTTGCAATCAAGCGCACAGCCTACCTGAGAGGAGACACACAGTGTCGCCCGATCATCTTCGGGGATATATACGGTTTCCACGTCTTGACCGCCCACACGCATTGCCCATTTGATAGTGCCATCTTGGGAGTAATGCGCTTCACTGACTTCTGGGGCTTTAATTTCTGCCACCCGCTTGAGCTTCTCACGCAACTTCTTGTTGATGTTGTTCATTTCATCGAAGTCGTCGCAACCAAAGTGATACATCCACTTCATGACTTGGTCAGCACGGAAGGCTTTTTCGCCGAGCTCATCAGCGAAGTAGGCACGCAATCCTTGCCTGTCAAAATCAAGCAGATTAACTTTCTCTGTCGTCATTGGGGGTTGCCTCGTAAGAACTAGCTAGGTGGTAAGACTGAATCATCGCCTCACGCGTGCCGACGTCTTACCTTGATCATAGCCAAGATATCTCCTCGGACGCGCTTAAGGCGCGAAATTGTACAGGCTTTAGATCACAGTTTCCACTCTCTAACAGCGGGGTTATTCAATGTGGTTGTCTGATTTCGATAGGCAGAAAAAAAGAGGCTGACGCCTCTTTTTGAAGATTAAAAAGCAGGTGCTTGATTTAGCAGCGAGGATGAATTTCATCCGCGGTAAAAAAGTACGCGATTTCGCGCTCTGCAGACGCAGGGCTATCAGAGCCATGCACTGAGTTATATTGCATGCTTTCCGCATGGTCAGCGCGCAATGTGCCACACGCTGCTTCTTCTGGGTTGGTTTTTCCCATCAACTCACGGTAGCGGCTAATCGCGCTCTCGCCTTCTAGTACTTGCACCATGATAGGGCCTGACGTCATGAACCCAACCAAGGATTCAAAGAAAGGCTTCCCTTGGTGCTCGGCATAAAATCCTTCTGCCTGCTCTTTGCTAAGATGGAGCATTTTCGCCGCCACGATACGCAAACCTGCACTTTCGATACGCTGATAAAGCGTGCCAATTAAATTACGCTCTACGGCATCAGGTTTAACGATAGAAAAAGTGCGTTCAATGGTCATTCGCTTGTCCTTTCACTGTCTGAATCTGGCCCGCTAGGGGCAACAACGCGCCTACCCTAGCAAATTTCCTCGCGTGTCCCTATGACCAATCGGGTGAAGCGTTAACTCACACAAAATTTTGTTAACCTTTCACCCAAGGTGTCACAGGTCTATTTCGCTTGGTCGAGCAATACACGCGCTAAGGTTTTCACGCCCATTCCGGTCGCGCCCACGGCCCATTTATCATTGGCCGCTTTGCGGTAAGTGCCAGAGCAATCAATGTGCATCCAGCCTTTTTGATAATCCTCAACAAAGTAGGAAAGGAACGCCGCCGCGGTGCTCGCACCTGGCATGTACGCCCCCATGGATGCATTGGCAATATCCGCAAACGAGGAAGGCAGCAGCTGGCGATGGAACTCGGCCAATGGCAACGGCCACATGCCCTCGCCTTCTTTTTGTGCCGCGTCAAGCGTACGGTGTGCGAGCTCATCGTCGAAACTAAACAGCGCATGATAGTCATTACCCAACGCGGCTTTTGCCGATCCGGTGAGCGTGGCACAATCAATCAGAAGTTCAGGTTTTTGTTCACTGGCGTACATCAGGCCATCAGCGAGCACCAAGCGCCCTTCCGCATCGGTATTGAGCACTTCAACGGTCACGCCATTTTTGTACGTGATAATATCACCCAACTTGTAAGCACTGCTTGAGATCATGTTCTCGGCACAGCAGAGTACCAGTTTAACGCGTTTATTCAGCCCCTTGGCAATCGCCATCGCCAGCGCCCCGGTCGCTGTCGCTGAGCCGCCCATGTCCGCTTTCATGGTGGTCATAAAGTCGGAGCCTTTAATGCTGTAGCCCCCAGAATCAAAGGTGATCCCTTTCCCCACCAAACAGGCATACACAGGCGCGTCCGGATCGCCTGTAGGGTTATAGTCGAGTTGTAACATGGTCGGTTTGCGCGCCGAGCCACGACCGACGGTATAAATGCCATTCCAGCCTTTTTCTAACAGGTCGGTACCGGAAATGATTTTATAACTGACCTGGTCGGGGGCCATGGACTTAACAAACTCCCCCGCACGCGCTACTAACTGATGTGGCCCAACTTCTTCTGCCGTTTGGTTGATAATATCGCGTACCCAGTCACCCACGGTCTGTCGAAGCTCGAACTCTTGCGTATCGGCATCGTTCAACACGGTCTGCGTAAAGGCGACCTTATTTTTGGGGCCACGAAGCCCTTGGTAGAACGCCCAGACTAATTCAAGGTCCCAGTGTTCTCCTGTGAGTGTCAGCGCAGGCACACCTTGCCCTTCAAGCTTGCGCGCCGCTTGTTGCACCTTGTCTCGCGGATTGGCATCGCTCGACACATGGATCACCGCGTTGTCAGCGTCAAAGGAGACCAGCGCGTTATCGCCCCACTGTGGCGCCGCCGGCTGATGCGACAGGATAACGTTTAATGAATCTGACATATTGCACTCCTTGTACTGTCTCGCTGCTTTTACTGTACAGCGTGTCTCACTGAGCCCTCAGACAAACGCCTGGACGCCTCAGCGATATGAAAAAAGCGAGCCCATTGGCCCGCTTTGAATGTATGTTTTATTGGCCACAGGTACTGTGCCGAGCCGGAGACGATAACACAAGTATTATCAATCACTCGCGAGAGCTAGCCCTCAGTCTCTCTCATCCATCCAGCACATGATGATCGCCTCGAGGATGCGCTCATTGGAACGCTCTGGGTCATCGTCAAAATCATCCAGTTCAGTGATCCACTGATGCAAATCAGTAAAACGAACCGTTGTTGGATCGACATCTGGGTAGGCGTCACAAAGCTCGATTGCAATATCGAGCGAGTCTGTCCATTTTAAGCTCATCTTGCTTCTCCGTCCGTTACAGCCTTGGATTAATGGTTTTCGGCTGCGTGATTCAAGGTATAGCGCGGGATCTCAACCACCAAATCTTCATCGGTAATTTTTGCTTGGCAACCCAAGCGTGACTCCGGCTCAAGCCCCCACGCTTTGTCGAGCATGTCATCTTCTAGCTCATCACTTTCGTCTAACGAGTCGAACCCTTCACGGATCACCACATGGCAGGTGGTACACGCACACGACTTTTCACACGCGTGTTCAATGCCAATGCCATTTTTCAACGCCACGTCGAGGACTGTTTCCCCTTCTTTCGCTTCCAATTCCGCACCTTCTGGGCATAACTCGTGGTGCGGCAGAACAATAATCTTAGGCATGATTACACCTCATCAATGGATTGGCCGGCCAACGCATGACGAATCGATTGATCCATGCGGCGTGCCGCAAAGGTCTGGCTGGCTTTGTCTAATGCTTTGATCCCGGCTTCAATGGCGGCGCCATCATCACCGTTGCGCAAGGCAATCAAGGCTTCTATTTCTTTCACCAAAGCTTGCTGCTCATCAGCGTTGAGCAGGTTATCCCCGTCTTGTTGCATGGCAACCAGCAAGCCTTCGATCACACGATCGGCTTCCACACGCTGCTCCGCCAAGTAGCGGGCATCTTTGTCTTCTTCCGCATGGGTAAATGACGATTTGATCATGGTGGCAATCTCATCATCACTCAAGCCATAAGAGGGCTTCACTTGGATAGACGCTTCCACTTCGGTGGATTTTTCCATCGCCGTCACGGACAACAAGCCATCAGCATCTACTTGATAAGTCACGCGAACATGGGCCGCCCCCGCCGTCATCGGTGGGATGCCTTTGAGGCTAAAACGTGCTAATGAGCGGCAATCGTCTACCATTTCACGCTCACCTTGAACCACATGCACTTTCATGCCGGTTTGGCCATCTTTAAACGTGGTGAATTCTTGCGCTTTTGCCACAGGAATGGTGGTGTTGCGTGGGATAATTTTCTCCACCAAACCGCCCATGGTTTCGATACCAAGAGAAAGCGGGATCACATCCAACAGCAACATGTCAGAGTCTGGTTTGTTGCCCACCAAAATATCGGCTTGCGTCGCGGCGCCAACGGCAACCACTTTGTCTGGATCGATGCTGGTCAGTGGCTCGCGACCGAAAAACGTACCAACCTGTTCACGCACGGCGGGAACACGGGTAGAGCCGCCCACCATCACGACTTCCAGCACCTCATCGGCACTGACACCGGCATCTTTTAATGCGCGGCGGCATGACATCAAGGTTTTCTTAATAAGTGGAGCAACCAATTGATCGAACGTTTCACGGCTCAACTCGCCTTGCCACCCCAGCACATCGATGGACGCGCTGTCAGCAGAAGAAAGGGCAATTTTCGCCTGCGTGGCGGCGTGCAGCACGGTACGGCGCTGATCGCCACTGAGGGTGTCAAACCCGGCTTGCTCACAGATCCATTGCTCGAGTAGATGGTCAAAGTCGTCTCCGCCCAAAGCGGAATCGCCGCCGGTCGCCATGACCTCAAACACGCCCTGAGATAAGCGTAGAATCGAGATATCAAAGGTGCCGCCACCTAGGTCATAGACCGCAATTACCCCTTCTTGGCCCGAATCAAGGCCATAAGCAATCGCCGCAGCGGTAGGCTCGTTAAGCAAACGCAGCACGTTTAGGCCTGCCAGCTTCGCCGCATCTTTAGTTCCCGCACGTTGTGCGTCATCAAAATAGGCGGGTACGGTGATCACCACACCTTCAAGCTCGTCGCCCAAACTTTTTTCCGCACGTTCGCGAACGGTGCGTAAGATATCGGACGAGCCCTGCACTGGGTTAATCGCGCCACGGCGGGTTTCCACTTGTGGCAAGCCATTTTCGGTTTGTGAAAACTGATAAGGAAGTTGCGGATAACGGGCTTGCACATCGTCTAATGAACGCCCCATCATGCGTTTGACAGACACCAAGGTATTGGCGCTATCCGTTTGCACGTGTGGGAGGGCGTCATAGCCCACGGAAATGGCATCATCACCGTAATGGACCACAGAAGGGATCAGTGGTCGATCTTGTTCGTCGTTCAAGGTGGTTGCGGTACCGCTTCGTACCGTGGCCACCAAGGTGTTGGTGGTACCCAAATCGATGCCGACCGCGTGCTTGTGCTCATGCGGCGCGGCACTTTGACCGGGCTCTGAAATTTGTAACAGTGCCATGTCTAATCCTTAAACTTTACTGCGTTGACAGGCGAAAGGGCGATCAACTCATCAGCTGATCTTCGACACGCTCCACTTCATGGCGAAGCTTTTCTGCGAACTTGAGTTTACGCACAATCACGGCGGCCTCTTGCCACTGTGACGCAGCCAATGCCTGTTTAACCTCTAGAATCAATGCGTCGTAGAGTGACTGGGCTTTTTCACCAAAATCAAACAGCGCCGCTTCATCTTGACTATCGGTAATCGACTCGAGCTCCTCACGCAACGTCATTTGCTGCATCAGGAACTCAGGATCCTGCATGGTTTGCTGTTCGTCTTTTAAGTCAATACCTTGCAACGTCAGCATATACTCAGCGCGTCGAACCGGATCTTTTAACGTCTGAAACGCGTCATTCACTTGCGATGCTTTCTGTACCGCCTGCAGACGGGTTTTCTCGTCTTGGCTAGCAACATTATCGGGATGGTACTGACGTTGCAATTCCCGAAACGTTGAAGAAAGCGAGCTACCGTCCAGCTCAAACTGATACGGTAGCTCGAAAAGTTCAAAATGATTCATGTGCTCTCACGGATTACACGTTGAAGCTTTCGCCACAACCACATTCACTACTCACGTTAGGGTTGTTGAATTGAAAACCTTCATTCAGGCCTTCTTTAACAAAATCCAGCTCTGTCCCTTCGAGATAGAGCAAGCTCTTACCATCGACGATTACCTTGACATCATCGTACTCAAAAACCTGATCGCCTTCTTGAAGCTCATCCGCAAATTCGAGTACATAGGCCATGCCTGAACACCCTGACGTTCTCACGCCCAGGCGCAAGCCAATGCCTTTGCCACGGTTATTGAGAAACGCTCTGACGCGATCTGCTGCCGCCTGTGTCATGGTAATAGCCATATATCAACAACCCCTTCGTTTTACTGCTGGTGTTTTTTCTTGTAATCACTGACCGCCGCTTTAATGGCGTCTTCCGCCAAGATAGAGCAGTGCACCTTGACGGGTGGTAGCTCTAATTCTTCTGCGATCTCAGAGTTTTTGATCGCAGCAGCGTCGTCAATCGAGCGGCCTTTCACCCACTCGGTAACCAGTGAGCTCGAGGCAATCGCCGAGCCGCAGCCGTATGTTTTAAACTTGGCGTCTTCGATGATGCCTTCGTCATTCACCTTGATTTGTAGTTTCATGACGTCGCCACACGCAGGGGCACCAACCATGCCATTACCAACCGATGGGTCGCCTTTCTCAAACGAGCCAACGTTACGTGGGTTTTCGTAGTGGTCAATTACTTTATCGCTGTAAGCCATAATCGTTTCCTCAATATGATTGCTCACTGTTGCCAGCTGGCGCGTTATTCGAGTTAGTGGTGCGCCCATTCAACGGTACTTAGATCGATACCGTCTTTGTACATGTCCCAAAGTGGTGACATTTCACGCAGCTTGTTAACTGCTTCACGCACTTTCTCAATCGCATAATCCACTTCTTCTTCCGTCGTAAAGCGACCAAATGAGAAGCGCAGCGAGCTATGTGCGAGCTCATCGTCGCGTCCAAGCGCACGAAGCACATAGGAAGGTTCAAGGCTTGCTGAGGTACACGCAGACCCTGACGATACCGCCAGATCTTTCAGTGCCATCAGCAATGACTCGCCTTCAACAAAGGCAAAGCTCACGTTTAGGTTATGTGGAACACGCTGTTCCAAATCGCCATTGACGTAAACTTCTTCTAAATCTTTCACGCCTTCATAAAAACGCTCGCGCAATGCCAGCGCATGTTGGAAGTCTTTCTCGCGCTCTTCTTTCGCGATACGGAACGCTTCACCCATGCCCACAATTTGGTGAGTAGGCAATGTGCCTGAACGCATACCACGCTCGTGACCACCACCATGCATTTGCGCTTCAATGCGTACGCGTGGCTTACGGCGAACGTATAAGGCACCAATGCCTTTAGGGCCGTACGCTTTGTGTGCGCTGAATGAGATCAAATCGATTTTCATCTCTTTGACGTCCAGTGGCACTTTACCCACTGACTGCGCCGCATCGACGTGGAACATAATTTTACGTTCACGACAAAGCTCGCCAATCGCAGAGATATCTTGAATCACACCAATCTCGTTATTCACGTGCATGATTGACACTAAAATCGTGTCATCACGCATCGCCGCTTCGAGCTTCTTCAGATCGACCAGGCCGTTTTCTTCTGGCTCAAGATACGTCACCTCAAAGCCTTCACGCTCCAGTTGACGGCAAGGGTCAAGCACGGCTTTATGCTCTGTTTTGCAGGTAATAATGTGCTTGCCTTTCTTGGAGTAGAAATTAGCAATACCTTTGATAGCCAAGTTGTCTGACTCAGTCGCGCCAGAGGTAAACACGATCTCACGTGGGTCGGCATTGCAGTAATTGGCAATGTTCTCACGCGCTGTATCAACCGCTTCTTCTGCTTGCCAGCCAAAGCGGTGTGAACGAGAGGCCGGGTTACCAAAAAACCCGTCCATGGTCAGGTACTGACTCATTTTTTCAGCAACGCGCGGATCCACCGGACACGTGGCTGAATAATCAAAATAAATGGGCAATTTCATGTTTTTCTCCAATTACACCGACATTGGTCATCAGGAGCGAACGTTTACGCCTATGGTGGCGCTATCTTGTTTGACCTGCGAGCTAAATGTGTTTCTGGGCGCCAATGAGGCATCCAGTTTAGCGTCCTGACGATCTGCTACTTGCTTCACTTCGTTATCATGCATCAGCTCACCGAGCGTGATGTCGTTTAAAAAGCCGCTAATTCGGGCACTTAAGTCGTGCCACAGAGTATGTGTTAAACAACGGGTGCCGCCTTGGCAATCCGCTTTACCTTGGCACTTGGTCGCGTCGACAGATTCGTCAACGGCAGCAATCACGGCCCCTACGGCAATGTCACTTGCCGCAATACCGAGGCGATAGCCGCCGCCGGGACCACGTACACTTGTCACCAACCCCGACTTGCGGAGCCGTGAAAAAAGTTGCTCAAGATAAGACAAGGAAATGCCTTGACGCTCAGAGATGTCCGCCAGTGGTACAGGACCCTGCTCGGCATGAAGCGCCACATCGAGCATGGCGGTAACCGCATAACGGCCTTTCGAAGTCAATCTCATAACACGCTACCTGTGGTGAATAGATGCTCAGATAGTTACATACCCGAGTAATTTGGTCAAGTATTTACCTGAGTATTTTTGTCAGGTTTTCACCCTAAGTTACGCATGCTCGGTTGAAAGGATCACTGAGCGCGATGATTATCGGTATTTTGCTCGCGCGATGCCGCTTGTTGGGTCACTTTTTCGATGGATGACAGCACCCCCCGTAAAATATTTAACTCTTGGCTCTCAAGTCGCGCTCGGTTAAAGAGCCGACGTAACTTGGTCATCACCATCCCGGGATGCTGAGTACGGATAAATCCGGTTTTGCTAAGGACCGTTTCTAGGTGCTGATAAAACCGTGAAAGCTCTTCATTTAAAGGGTAGGTTTGTTCCAGCGTGGGGCCTTGATAGGCTTGACTGTCTAGCCAAGCGACGCGCATTTCATAGCACAGGGTTTGTACCGCCATCGCCAAGTTCAATGAGCTATAGTCTGGGTTGGACGGAATCGACACATGATAATGGCAGGTCTGCAGCTCTTCATTGGTCAAGCCAGTGCGCTCGCGACCAAAGACAATCGCCACCGGGTGAGTACTCGCCTCTTCCACGGCCTTTTTACCGCATTCGCGCGCATCGAGCATCGGCCACTCGAGTGTCCGGCTTCTTGCACTGGTTCCCACCACAAGGCCACAGTCTGCCACTGCCTCTTCTAAGGTCCCGACGACCCGCGCATTGTTGGCGATATCACTGGCACCGGCCGCCAACGCAATGGCTTGGCCATCCACTTCACATTCGGGGGCCACGAGGGTCATATTGCTAAGCCCCATGACTTTCATTGCCCTAGCGGCTGAGCCAATATTACCGGAATGGGAAGTTCCCACCAATACGACGCGGATTTGATCTAGCATGATGTTGTTTTCGTCTCTTACGCTGTGCACCCTTGATGGGGTGGGCAGGTGTCTGTTAGATCTGCGCAGTTTATCACAGTGCAATCGATAATACTTCTCAGCTAAGCGTGTCGCGCCAGTTCACGGACGTCGCGACGGTCAAAAAATACCCACTTTCCTTTTGCTCTGGCTCTGTTATACTCCGCCCCGCTTTCGTTCTTTAACATCCGTTGGGAAAACCGTATGCATCCGATGCTAAACATCGCCGTCCGTGCTGCACGGAAGGCTGGCGACTTTATCGCCAAATCTGCAGAAAACAGAGACAACATCGAAACCGCGCAAAAAGGCAGTAATGACTTTGTCACTAATGTCGACAAAGCGGCAGAACAAATCATCATCGACATCATCAAAAAGTCCTACCCGGACCACACCATCGTTGGCGAAGAGTCAGGCGTGGCTGAAGGGAAAGATAGCGACTATCAATGGATCATCGACCCACTGGATGGCACCACCAACTTCGTTAACGACTTTCCCCATTTCAGCGTGTCTATCGCGGTGCGTATTAAAGGCCGCACTGAGATCGGCTGCGTTTACGACCCTATCCGTAATGAGCTATTCACCGCACAACGTGGTGCTGGCGCACAACTCAATAACAAGCGTATTCGTACCGGTAGCGCCAAAGAGCTCGACGGCACCATCTTAGCGACGGGCTTCCCCTTCAAAGCAAAGCAACACGCTGAAGGCTTTATGGCGGTCGTGAGCGCGTTATTCGTTGATTGTGCTGATTTCCGTCGCACCGGCTCTGCCGCGTTGGATCTTTGCTATGTGGCCGCAGGCCGTGTTGATGGCTTTTTTGAGCTTGGCCTGAAACCGTGGGATATCGCGGCAGGCGAATTGATTGCCCGTGAAGCTGGGGCGATTTGTACCGACTTTAACGGCGGAACCGACTACATGCGTAGCGGTAACGTGGTAAGCGGTGCACCACGCGTCGTAAAAGGCATGCTGGCCAAAGTGCGCGAGAACGCCCCTGAGTCGATGAAAAAATAATGCTTCCCTCTGGGTATAAAAAAGCGACGCTCGGTGAGCGTCGCTTTTTTTATGCCGTCAAATCATCGGCTGTCTCTTTAACACAGAGTGCCATACTGGCTGCGACGCACACCGAGTGTGCAATTCGCCCCGCAACAAACGCGGGGCGAGCGCATCAAGGCATCGCGTCAAACTCTTGCCCTTCTTTTTCCACTTCTGGCACCAACAGGTGCTCACGCGCAATACCCAGCTTCAATGCCAGAGCAGACGCCACGTAGATTGAAGAGTAGGTACCCACAGTGATACCAATCAGCAAGGCCATCGCAAAGCCGTGGATCATGGTTCCACCCAAGGTGAACAGTGCAATCACCACAAACAAAGTCGTGCCCGAGGTAATGGTGGTTCGACTCAGGGTCTGAGAGACAGACGCATTAATGATTTCATCTGACTCACCTTTACGCAGCTTACGGAAGTTTTCACGAATACGGTCGAACACCACGATGGTATCGTTCAACGAGTACCCCACCACCGTCAGCAACGCAGCGACGATGGTCAAGTCCACTTCGACTTGGAACAAGGAGAAAATACCCAAGGTAATGATCACATCGTGCGCCAGTGCCATCACCGCCCCCGCGGCCAAGCGCCACTCGAAACGGAACGACACGTAGATCAGGATACAGACCAGCGCGATGATGATCGCCAACCCACCCGCTTCGGTCAGCTCGTCACCCACATTCGGGCCAACAAACTCGATGCGGCGCATTTCTACCTGGTCACCCGTACCCGTTTTGATGGCATTGAGCACCTCATTACCGAGGTTCTCGCCTTCCATATCATCACGCGGACGCAGGCGCACCATCACATCAGTGGCACTACCGAAGTTTTGTACCACGGCGTCACCAAAGCCGTCAGCCGCCAGTGACTCACGAATTTGCGGTAAGTCAGCGGGCTGTTCAAAGCCCACTTCTATCAAGGTACCACCGGTAAAGTCGAGCCCCCAGTTAAGCCACTTAGTGGATAGGGTGACGACAGACGCGGCAATCATGGCGATGGACAACACGAAGGCCAATTTAGACCAACGCATAAAGTTGATCGACATGTCCGGTTTAAATATTTGAAACATGCTTGGACTCCCTTAAATCGACAGCTTCTTGACGCGCTTACCGCCGTACACCAGATTAACCAGTGCACGCGTACCAATGATGGCGGTAAACATCGAGGTCAAAATACCGATCGACAGTGTCACCGCGAAGCCTTTTATCGCGCCTGTTCCCACAGCAAACAAGATGATTGCGGTGATCAGCGTGGTGATATTGGCATCGGCGATGGTACTAAACGCGTTAGAATAACCACGGTCGATTGCATGTTGAGGGTTACGGCCTTCGTGGATTTCTTCGCGGATACGCTCAAAAATCAGCACGTTGGCATCGACCGCCATCCCCACCGTCAGGACAATACCGGCAATACCAGGCAGTGTCATGGTCGCCCCTGGGATCAAAGACATGATACCGATAATCAAGACGATATTGGCGAGCAAGGCACAGTTAGCAAACAGACCAAAGCGACGATAGTAAATCAAGGTGAAGACCATCACCGCCACCAAGCCCCAGATACAGGCTTGCACACCCATATTGATGTTTTGCTGACCCATTGATGGACCAATGGTGCGCTCTTCAACAATCGAGATAGGCGCAATCAAGGCACCTGCGCGCAGCAGCAGCGCCAAGTTATGTGCTTCGGCGGCAGAATCAATGCCGGTAATGCGGAAATTACGTCCCAAAGCAGACTGGATCGTGGCTTGGTTAATCACTTCTTCGTGTTTTTCCAAGATCACTTTGCCGTCTTCGTCACGCTCGCCACTGTCTTTGTATTCTGCAAACACGGTGGCCATCAGCTCACCAATGTTACGCTTACTGAAGTCCGCCATTTTGTCACCGCCCTCGCTGTCGAGAGAGATGTTAACTTGTGGTCGGCTGTATTCATCGCGGGAGGAGCTAGCGTCAGTAATGTGCGAGCCCGTCAAAATGACCCGCTTTTTCAGCACGGCGGGACGACCATCTCGAGTACGCATCAACTCGCTGCCCGGTGGCACTCGGCCTGCCATGGCGGCAGATAGGTCAGCGTCCTGATCCACTTCGCGGAATTCCAAGGTCGCGGTGGCACCAAGAATTTCTTTCGCGCGTGCCGTGTCTTGCACACCGGGGAGTTCAACCACAATACGGCTTGCGCCCTGACGTTGCACCAAAGGCTCGGCCACACCCAGTTCATTCACACGGTTGCGCAGAATCGTAATGTTTTGCGCCACCGCGTAGTTACGAATTTCTTTGAGGCGCTCTTCTTTGTAAACCGCGGCTAATCGCCCTTCATCTTCATCGACAGAAAAGTTCATGTCGAGGTAGTTGTTCGAGAGCAGTTCTAGCGCTTTATTGGTGTCTTCGGCATTACGCAGATTCACCACAACACGGGTGTTATCTTCTATTCGTAAACCACGATAACGGATACGCGCTTCACGTAAGTCGGTGCGGAAGCTGTCTTCTTGCTGGGTGATCAGCTTTTCTAATGCTGCATCCATGTCCACTTCCATCAGGAAGTGCACCCCACCACGTAGGTCTAGGCCAAGCTTCATCGGGGTAGCACCCAGCGTATCCAGCCACGATGGCGTTGCAGGCGCCAAGTTTAAGGCAACCACATAGTCATCACTGTCGAAACGCGACATCAAGGCATCACGGGCACTGATTTGTGCTTCCGTGTCTTTAAAGCGGGCTAAGACGGTACCGTCTTCGAGCGCAATGGATTGGTAGGAAAGGTCGTTCGATTCGAGGGTCTGTTTGATGGAGTCCAACGCAGTCATATCTACCGAGGCGCCACGCGCCCCGGAAATTTGTACTGCTGGATCTTCACCGTATAAATTGGGAAGCGCATACACGATGCCAATAACCAGTGTTATTAGCACCATGATGTACTTCCACAAAGGATAACGGTTTAGCACAGCATGCATCCTTTATGGTTGCGAGAATTAGAGAGACTGGATAGTACCTTTAGGCAGTACTGCCGTCACGAAGTCTTTTTTGATGGTCACTTCGTTATTATCGTTGAGTGCAATCACAATAAAGTCATTGTCTTCAGCGATTTGAGTGATCTTACCCACTAAACCACCTCCGGTTAGCACTTCGTCCCCTTTGCTCATAGATGCCATAAGGTTTTTGTGCTCTTTGACACGCTTAGATTGCGGGCGGTAGATCATAAAGTAAAAAATCACCGCAAAGAGACCAAGCATGATAAAAAGCTGCATTCCGCCACCTTGTGGTGCGGCTTCAGCGGCTGCGTGAGCTTGTGAGATAAACATTCAATCACGTCCTCGTTCTAGTTGTTGAATTCGAAATTAATCGAGCGGCGGCACTTCCTTGCCACGACGCGCGTAGAAATCCGCTACAAAGGCATCTAATCTACCTTCGTCAATCGCGTTACGCAAACCTTCCATCACGCGCTGATAGTAGCGTAAGTTGTGGATGGTGTTGAGTCGCGCGCCTAGGATCTCATTACAGCGGTCTAAATGGTAGAGGTAAGCACGGCTGTAGTGGCGGCAAGTGTAACAGTCACACTCGGGATCCAGAGGCGAGGTATCACTTTTATGTTTCGCATTGCGGATCTTGATCACACCGCCAGTAATAAACAAGTGGCCATTACGTGCGTTTCGTGTCGGCATCACACAATCAAACATGTCGACACCACGGCGAACCCCTTCGACCAAATCTTCAGGTTTCCCCACGCCCATCAGATAGCGCGGTTTATCCTCTGGCAGCTGTGGACAAGTGTGCTCCAAGATCCGGTGCATGTCTTCTTTCGGCTCCCCGACCGCTAGGCCGCCAACGGCATACCCATCAAAACCGATCTCGGTAAGACCTTCTACAGAGACATCTCGCAAGTCCTCGTACACGCCGCCTTGTACAATACCAAACAAGGCATTTTTGTTACCTAATTTGTCAAAGTGATTGCGGCTACGTTTTGCCCAGCGTAGTGACATATCCATCGACTTTTTCGCTTCGTCATGCGTGGCAGGATAGGGCGTACACTCATCAAAAATCATCACGATGTCTGATCCCAAGTCATATTGGATCTCCATCGATTTTTCCGCGTCCATAAAGATGCGATCGCCGTTCACTGGGTTGCGAAAGTGCACCCCTTCTTCGGTGATTTTACGGATATCGCCCAAACTGAACACTTGGAAACCGCCAGAGTCGGTCAAAATAGGGCCATGCCACTGCATAAAGTCATGCAAATCCCCGTGCAGTCGCATAATTTCCTGACCTGGGCGTAGCCATAGATGAAAAGTGTTCCCTAATAGGATCTCCGCCCCAGTCCCTTTCACTTCTTCAGGCGTCATCCCTTTGACGGTGCCATAGGTACCCACCGGCATAAAAGCCGGCGTTTCCACAGTGCCGCGTTCAAAGATTAAGCGGCCACGGCGAGCGCGTCCGTCGGTTTTTTTCAGTTCGTATTCCACGAATCCTCCTCAGTGCCAGAGAAACAGTCTGGCGTGTGTCTTATGCTAACAGGTTTACCCTGCCGCAAGCATAGCGCACACGGACATAAGAGCCCGTGTTCTCATCATGTCGTCAGTGGTGCTGACGGGTAATAAACATGGCATCGCCATAGCTGAAAAAGCGATAGCGTTCTTCAACCGCCGCACGATAAGCGGCCATGGTATGCTGGTAACCGGCAAACGCGCTTACCAACATGATCAAGGTGGATTCCGGCAAGTGAAAATTGGTCACCAATACATCCACTAGCTGCCATTCATACCCCGGATAGATAAAAATCTGGGTGTCATTAAAAAACGGGGACAGTGGCTCACCTTTTTGCTTGGCCGCCTGTGCCGCACTTTCCAGTGAACGCACCGAGGTGGTTCCCACCGCAATCACCCGCTTGCCTTGTGCTCGCGTTTGATTGACCGCATCAACCACCTCTTGCGGCACTTCAGCATACTCAGCGTGCATGGTGTGCTCTTCAATGTTGTCGACCCGAACCGGTTGGAACGTTCCGGCTCCCACGTGCAAGGTGACAAAAGCAATATTGACGCCTTTTTCTTTAAGCGCTGCCATAATGGCATCGTCAAAGTGTAACCCCGCCGTTGGCGCAGCGACGGCCCCAGGCTTTTGGTTATACACGGTTTGATAGCGTTCTTTATCGCTCTCTTCATCTGGGCGGTCGATGTATGGCGGCAACGGCATATGGCCGATGTCGTTAAGCGTATCTACCACGCCTTTATCGTCGTGTAGCTGAATTTCGAACAGAGCATCATGGCGTGCCACCATCTTTGCTGGGACCTGTCCGTCATCGCCGAGGAGTAATTCGGCGCCGGGTTTAGGTGCTTTAGAGGCGCGCACATGGGCGAGGAAACGACGTTCGTCGAGCACACGCTCCACCAGCACCTCTATTTTACCCCCCGACGCTTTGCGGCCATACACGCGCGCGGGGATCACTCGCGTGTTGTTGAACACCATCAAATCCCCAGGCTCAACCAGATCGAGGATATCCTTAAACTGACGATGTACCACCTCACCGCTTGTGCCATCGAGTGACAATAAGCGACTTGCACTGCGATCCGGTTGCGGATAGCGCGCAATTAACTCATCGGGGAGTTCAAAGTGAAAATCGGATAATTGCATGACATTTGCCTAGATAAAAAGCAGGCCGCTAGTATAGGTAGCCCACCGTGAAGATCAAGCAAGCTGGATGCTTGATTCAGGCATCGTTTACACAGGCGCCAATGAACACAACATTTGCCTCGATGCGCGTAGTTATCTTGATGCATATCACGCCTAACCCGGTACAACTGCACTACAGTAAAAGTATCCCTGTGTACTGATGACAAGGAGGTGCCATGTTTATTGTTGATGATATGATGACCCGGCATCCACACACGCTTAGCCCTGACCATACCCTGGATGACGCGCACCGTTTAATGCGCGCCGAGCGCTTTCGCCATCTCCCCATCGTTGACGATGATGAGCGTTTGTTAGGACTGGTCACACAAAGAGATGTGCTGTCAGCACAAGCCTCTTCACTAGGCAAAACGACCAATGGCGATCACCAGATCCATACTCCCCTATCACACTTTATCGAGCGGCAACTGGTCACAGTCGACCCCGGGGCGTCACTACGGGCTGCAGCGCTAACCATGCTCGAGCGTAAAATAGGCTGCTTACCGGTGGTGAAGCACCAACGTTTGGTTGGGATCATCACCGACAGTGATTTTGTCGCCATCGCGTCAACATTGCTGGAGATCCAAGAAGAAAGTGAGCCGGTTGAAGAGGGAGAATAAATAAAAAAGGGAGTGTGAGACTCCCTTTTTATCAGGTTGATAACCGGTATCGCGCGATTAGAATTGATCTTCTTCCGTCGAGCCCGTTAATGCCGTGACCGATGATTGCCCACCTTGGATAATATTGGTCATCTGATCAAAATACCCAGTACCCACTTCTTGCTGGTGCGCGACAAAGGTATAGCCACGCTCAGCGGCAGCGAACTCTGGACGCTGAACCTTTTCAACGTAGTGACGCATGCCCTCACCTTGCGCATAAGCATGCGCCAAGTCGAACATGTTGTACCACATGTTATGAATACCCGCCAACGTGATGAACTGGTACTTATAGCCCATATCAGACAGTTCTTGTTGGAAACGCGCTATCGTCTCGGCGTCCAGGTTTTTCTCCCAGTTGAAAGACGGTGAGCAGTTATAAGCCAAAAGCTGGTCTGGATACTGAGCATGAATGGCTTCAGCAAACTGTCGTGCTTCTTCCAAGTCCGGTTTCGCGGTCTCGCACCAAATCAAATCGGCATACGGCGCATAAGCTAGGCCTCGAGAAATGGCTTGCTCAATCCCAGGACGCACGCGATAAAACCCTTCGGCTGTGCGCTCACCAACGATGAAGTCCTTGTCGTATGGGTCGCAATCTGAGGTCAATAGATCGGCCGCGTTGGCATCAGTACGCGCAATGACCAGCGTATCGGTGCCCGCCACATCGGCAGCTAAGCGCGCCGCGACCAATTTTTGTACCGCCTCTTGGGTTGGCACCAACACTTTTCCGCCCATGTGGCCACATTTTTTCACTGAGGCGAGCTGATCTTCAAAGTGAACACCGGCAGCGCCAGCTTCAATCATGTTACGCATCAGCTCGTAGGCGTTAAGCACGCCACCAAAGCCTGCTTCGGCATCCGCTACAATCGGTAAGAAATAGTCGGTGCCCTCTTCCGGCGAGCCCCCTTTCGACCACTGAATTTGGTCCGCTCGGCGAAACGCATTATTAATGCGCTTAACGACAGCGGGAACGGAATCAACCGGATACAACGACTGGTCTGGATACATACTCGAGGCTGTGTTGTTGTCAGCCGCCACCTGCCAACCAGACAGATAAATCGCTTCAATACCCGCTTTGGCTTGCTGCACCGCTTGACCGCCTGTCAATGCGCCCAAGCAGTTGACGTAGCCTTTTTTGGCACTGCCATTGACCAAATCCCATAGTTTGGCAGCTCCCCGCTTAGCGACGGTATTCTCCGGCACAAACGAGCCACGCATATTGACGACTTCTTCAGCCGTGTAGGGGCGCTTAACCTGTTTCCAGCGCGGGTTTTCCGCCCAATCCTTTTCCAGTTCAGCGATTTGTTGTTGGCGAGTCAAAGTCATGTTCCATTCCTCTTTGTTAGCAGGGCTGTACCAGCCCCTTACTGTCATTCCATGTTTGTTATTGTGCTTCCATGCCCATTACGGCAAATACTCATAACCCGGTAAGGTTAAAAAGTTAACCAGCTCATCACTGGTAGTGAGCGTTTCCATCAAGGTTGCCGCTTGCCGGTACCGTCCTTGCGCAAAGCGCTCTGCGCCTAGCTCTTTTTCAAGCACCGCCATTTCCTCGGCAAGATACTGAGAGAACAACGCCTTGGTCACCACCTTGCCGTTGCTCAGTGGTTTTTGATGCTTAATCCATTGCCAAATCGACGCACGTGAGATTTCAGCCGTGGCCGCGTCCTCCATCAAGCCATAAATAGGCACACATCCGTTACCTGAAATCCACGCTTCAATGTACTGCACCGCCACGCGAATGTTATGTCGCATTCCCGCCTCTGTGCGTTCGCCATCGCAAGGCGCCAGCAGCTCTGCAGCAGTAATCTCAGCATCTTGCTCGCGGGTCACCGTAAGTTGATTCGGCTTATCGCCAAGTGCACGGTCGAAAATCGCGCGAGCCGTGTCAGCCAGCCCTGGATGCGCAATCCAGGTGCCATCGTGGCCATTATTGGCTTCTAAGGTTTTATCCTTTTCAATTTTCTCTAGCACCTGCTGGTTTTCAGCCGGGTCTTTACTGGGAATAAAGGCTGCCATGCCACCCATCGCCAACGCGCCACGCTTATGGCACGTTTTGACCAGTAAACGCGAGTAAGCGTTAAGGAAAGGCTTATCCATGGTCACCACTTGGCGGTCCGGCAACACGCGGTCCGGATGATTACGCAATGTTTTGATATAGCTAAAGATATAATCCCAGCGACCACAGTTAAGGGCGACGATGTGATCACGAAGGTGATACAAAATCTCATCCATTTCGAACACGGCGGGCAAGGTTTCAATCAGCACGGTCGCTTTGATGGTGCCACGGCTTAGCCCAAACTCGTCTTCGGCAAAGGAAAACACCTCACTCCACCACGCGGCTTCTTGATATGCTTGAAGTTTAGGCAGGTAGAAATAAGGCCCCGATCCCGTCTCGAGTAAACGACGGTAGTTATGGAAAAAGTAAAGAGCGAAGTCGAACAGGGCCCCTGGAATTGGTTTACCCTGCCACGTCACGTGTTTTTCGGTCAGGTGCAAGCCACGCACACGGCAAATAAGGCGTGCTGGGTCCTCATTTAGCTGATAGCGTTTGCCTGTATCAGGGTGCTGATAACTGATGGTGCCATTCACGGCATCGCGCAAATTACGCTGCCCGTCAACCACTTGTGGCCACGCTGGCGCAAAGGAGTCTTCAAAGTCCGCCATGAAAACTTTCACGTTGGCGTTGAGTGCGTTGATCACCATCTTCCGGTCTACCGGTCCGGTAATTTCTAGCCGCCGATCTTGTAAATCCTCGGGAATGCCACGGATGGTCCAATCCGCTTGGCGGATCGATTGCGTCTCCGGAAGAAAGTCGGGCAGCTCTCCCGCATCAATGCGTTGTTGACGCGCCTCACGCGCCGCTAACAGTGTGGGTACGCGCGCCGCATAACGCTCAGCGAGACTGGCTAAAAAGCACAATGCATCATCGGTTAAGATTTCTGCCTGCTCTGCGGTGACTGTCTCGTTAATCACCAACGATTCGCGTAAGGTTGAGCACGCTTCCGTCATATCGCCTCCCTGGCTTATCATTTGTAATCCAATCACAACACTATTATTACTACACGCGCTTGGGCTCTCGTGCAGCACTTGTGTTATTACGTTGGCTTACATTCG
Organism: Salinivibrio sp. KP-1; assembly: GCF_000968645.1. Lineage (NCBI taxonomy): Bacteria > Pseudomonadati > Pseudomonadota > Gammaproteobacteria > Vibrionales > Vibrionaceae > Salinivibrio > Salinivibrio sp. KP-1. The sequence continues at coordinate 144,590 of NZ_LAQR01000038.1, forward strand.
CGCAAAAATCAACCAAGAACAAAACAAAAACGGAATGGTAAATTATTAAAATAAATTAAAAACAAACACTTAAACAGTTTAGAGTATAAGCTCGAATGCGCTTTTTTATGACCATTATCAGAATGATATAACACTGCTACGGGGATCATAATTTTGTCACCACTTTGTAATCAGTTACGTAATTAAATTACACACCAAGCGCTTTACCCTGTGGCGAAAAAATAAAAAAATATTTTAACTTCAATGACTTATATGTAAAAACAAAAAGCAGCCCCCTGGGGTGCTGCTTTTTTCGTGATAATAATCCAACGGCTTCGGTGTCATTTTCAACGCCCTTAAACAGGCAATCATGCTGCAAAAAGGCAAAAACATCAGTGTAAATCACTTATTTTAGGCTTTTTACTCCCTAGCTGTTGGGGAAAGTAGTCCTGCGACCAGATCAGCAAGCTGGTTAAACGTATTAATCCGACTCGAAGAGGGTCGCCAGACCACTCCTATATCACGGTAGGCCGCTTCTCCCGGCGGCGTTTCTAAATGCACGTCGAGGTTATCAATTAAGCCATGATCAATCGCCATTTGCGGTATAAAGGTCACACCATTGCCGTTTGCGACCATTTGCACCAAGGTGTGTAAGCTGGTTGCCATAAATGGGTTAATCTTCTGTGAGGCCGTCATCTGACAGGCAGAAACCGCATGGTCAGTGAGGCAGTGTTCTCGCTCAAGCAAGAAAACAGATTCATCGGGCAGCGCGTCATAATCGATGGGTAACTCAAGCTGCGCAGCTTGCTTTTGGCTCATCACCATTTTAAACGGATCACGCCCCACCACGCGACGGGTCATGGTGCCAATATCCATTGGCAGCGCGAGGATAAGGATATCCATTTCGCCGTGTTTGAGCGCGGTGAGTAAGTTCGCCGTGGTGTCCTCACGCAACAACAAATCTAAGTTGGGGTAATGTCGGTTGACTTGCTGCACCACATCACACAATAAGAATGGCGCGATGGTAGGGATGCAGCCCAGCCGTACTTTGCCGTGCATAGGATCTGATTTAACTTGCGTTAGCTCCATCAAATCCTGACTGCGCGCTAGGATTTCTCGGCTACGGCGCACCACCTCTTCGCCCATCCCAGTGAGTACCAAGGTTTTATTGTCACGCTCAATGAGCTGAGCACCAATCAGATCCTCGAGGTTTTGGATCCCAGCGCTCAAGGTCGACTGGCTCACAAAACACAATTTCGCCGCTTCGCCAAAATGCCGCGTTTCGGATAGGGTAACCAGATAGTGTAGCTGCTTTAAAGACGGATATTTGTTCATACAGTCATATTTTAAACAATCGTATTTTTCGATTATTACAATCTATTAATTCCACTTTTTTCAATCTAACAAGTTAGCTATAGTTTGTCTCGCTTATATAGGAACCTGATTATCAGGCAAACATTTAAACTAGGAGCTGAGATATGGTACTCGTAGGTCGTCAAGCACCAGATTTTACTGCCGCTGCCGTACTAGGTAATGGCGAAATCGTTGATAACTTCAACCTGAAAGAGTTCACCAAAGGCAAAAAAGCGGTTGTCTTTTTCTACCCACTCGACTTCACTTTCGTGTGCCCATCAGAGCTGATCGCATTCGATAAGCGCCTGAGCGACTTCCAAGCTAAAGGCGTTGAGGTTATCGGTGTGTCTATCGACTCTCAGTTCTCACACAACGCGTGGCGTAAAACGGCTGTCGAAGACGGCGGCATCGGCGCTGTGAAGTATCCACTGGTTGCTGACGTTAAGCACGAAATCTGTAAAGCATACGACGTTGAGCACCCAGAAGCTGGCGTTGCGTTCCGTGGTTCTTTCCTTATCGACGAGGAAGGTGTGGTTCGTCACCAAGTTGTTAACGACCTACCACTAGGCCGTAACATCGACGAAATGCTACGCATGGTTGACGCACTGAACTTCCACCAGAAAAACGGTGAAGTTTGCCCTGCACAGTGGGAAGAAGGTAAAGCGGGTATGGCTGAGTCACCTGAAGGTGTAGCTGCATACCTGTCTGAGCACACTGACGACCTGTAATAAGGTCAAGTGCCCTGCACTGGACAATGTGAGACAATAATGAGGCCCGGCAAACCGGGCCCTTTTTTATCTATCCCACCTCGCCTTACTCAGGCTCTTCTCTCATCAAGCCATTTCCAATCTAACACTAGGTAATTGCCTCTCACCCTGCCACAATAGCGTGGACTATCTTGATACGGTTCGTTTCGTCAAAGGGGTGATATGTCTGTCTTGGTTGAAGTTTGTATTGATAGTATTCGTTCGTTATCGCTTGCTGAGCACGCTGGTGCGGATCGAGTGGAACTGTGCAGCGCACTTCGCCTCGGTGGTTTAACCCCAAGTGATGGCTACATGCAACAAGCCGCTCAGAAAGCGCGGATCCCTATTTATGCGATTATCCGACCGCGAGAAGGCGACTTCGTCTATGCCAGTGAAGAGATTGAAGTGATGCTGCAAGATATCGCCAACGCCCGCCAAGCTGGGTGTGCAGGCGTGGTGATCGGCGCACTCACGCCAAGTGGTCAACTCGATTTGCCGGCTATTGATGCCATGCTTGCCCAAGCAAAGGGAATGGGAGTGACTTTCCATCGCGCATTTGATCACTGCCAAGACCCTCACGCGGCGCTCGAAGCAATCCTTGCCCGCCCGACGATTGAACGCATTCTCACCTCCGGGCAAGCGACGAATGCTTGGCAGGGAAAAGAGGCACTCAAACAATGGGTGGACGCCACACGCCATACCTCATTGGCCATCATGCCAGGCGCAGGCGTGACCCCCGACAATGCACAAGCGATTTTAACGACCACCGGCGCACGTGAAATCCACTTGTCGGCACGCACCGAGCAAGTAAGCGTCATGCAATCAAACGCCTGCGCATCGATGGGCGATGGGGACGATGGCAGTTATCCGATCACCGATCCGGAAAGCGTTCGTCTCGTCAAAGCCATTGCTCAATCGTTTTAAACCTCTGTGTAATGCCGTGATCAGACAACATGGCAATGTGACCCACTCTAGTCTTTTGAGGTGATATACGCTTTCGCTACTTGAATCCATTGCATCCGAAAAGTGAGTTTTCTACCGTGATCCCATCGCTGTGGTAAAAGGAGAGCGGCCTTGTCGGATAAAAAAGCACACAAGATCAGCAAAAAACACTACGAGAAAAAGCTAACCGAATTACAGACTGAGTTGGTCAAACTTCAAGAATGGGTCAAGCAAGAGCAGTTGAAAGTGGTGGTCATTTTTGAAGGGCGCGATGCCGCCGGTAAAGGCGGCGTGATTAAACGGATCACCGAAAAGCTCAATCCGCGTGTTTGTCGAGTCGTCGCGCTAGATAAGCCCACAGAGCGTGAACGCACACAGTGGTATTTTCAGCGTTACATTGAGCACCTACCCGCCGGTGGTGAAATTGTCTTGTTCGACCGTAGCTGGTATAACCGCGCCGGCGTCGAGCGAGTCATGGGCTTTTGCAGCGATGAAGAATATGAAGAGTTCCTTCGTACGTGCCCCGAGCTTGAGCGAATGTTGATCCGTTCTGGGATCATCTTAATTAAATACTGGTTCTCGGTATCGGACGAGGAGCAAGAAAAGCGCTTCGCGGAGCGGATTAACACCCCAATAAAGCGTTGGAAATTCAGCCCCATGGATCTCGAGTCTCGTAGTCGTTGGGTGCAATACAGTGAAGCCAAAGACCGCATGTTTGCCTACACCGACACCAAAGAAAGCCCTTGGTGGGTGGTGGAAGCCGATAACAAAAAGCACGCTCGGCTCAATTGCATCGCTCACTTACTCTCACAAATCCCTTACCAAGAAATTGACTACCCCGCAGTCACCCTCCCAGAAATCAATAAGGAAGGTTACGTGCGTATGCCTTTGCATGACCAGAGCTTTGTCCCAGACGCCGTCAGTGACTGGATAGACGACGAGTAGCGATTATTTGAGGAGCTTTTCCAGCTCCTCTTTTTGAATGTGTCGAACGTCTTTGCCTTTGACAAAATAGATGATGTATTCACAAATGTTCTGACACCGATCGCCCACTCGCTCAATGGCTCGGGCCGACCACATCACTTTCAGCACATTGGGAATCGAGCGTGGATCTTCCATCATGTAGGTCATCAGCTGTCGCAAAATCCCCTCGTATTCACGGTCCAACGAGTCATCTTTACGATAGACTTTCATTGCCGCATCAATATCCATGCGCGCAAAGGCGTCTAACACATCGTGCAGCATTTTAGCGGCACGCTGACCTAACGCTTCGAGTGATACCAAAAACGGCTGCTGAGAATAGCTCGAGTTGTCGAGAGCCATTTTAGCGATACTGTCAGCAACATCACCAATGCGCTCAAGATCAGTGATGGTCTTAATGATAGCCATCACCAGTCGCAGATCGCTCGCGGTGGGCTGACGTTTAGCAATGATGCGTGTACATGCCTCATCAATCGCCACTTCCATGCCATTCACTTTGTGATCTTCACGAATAACATGGCGCGCGAGCTCCACATCTTGATTGTGCATGGCGCGCAGCGCATCGGTTAGCTGACGCTCAACCAAGCCGCCCATTGCCAGCACGTGGGTGCGAATGGCTTCAAGCTCTGCGTTAAACTGACCAGAAATATGACGGCTAATATTGTGGTTATCCAAGGCCTGCTCCTTATCCGTAGCGCCCGGTGATGTAGTCTTCGGTTTGTTTGTTTTGTGGGGTGGTAAACAAGGTATCGGTATCCGCGTATTCCACCAAGCGTCCCATGTTAATAAACGCCGTTTGATCCGAGACCCGCGCCGCTTGTTGCATATTATGGGTAACAATCACCACTGTGTATTGATTCTTTAAATCATTAATCAGCTCTTCAATGGTCAAGGTTGAGATGGGATCCAACGCTGACGATGGCTCATCAAGCAGCAACACTTCAGGTTCAATCGCGATCGCCCGCGCGATCACCAGCCGTTGCTGTTGCCCACTGGACAACCCAAACGCATTGTCATTAAGGCGATCTTTCACCTCATCCCATAATGCCGCGCCACGCAATGAACGCTCGACGGCATCATCGAGTGTTCTGGGATCATTGATCCCTTGTAAACGCAGTCCAAAGATCACATTTTCATAGACAGATTTGGGGAAAGGGTTAGGACGCTGAAACACCATCCCCACTTGACGGCGTAATGCTGGTACATCCACGTCGCGGTGATAGATATTTTGCCCGTGTAGGGTGATCCCGCCTCGAACACGGCAACCATCCACCAAGTCATTCATCCGATTAATACAACGTAGCAATGTCGATTTACCACACCCAGACGGTCCGATAAACGCAGTGACCTTCCCTTTGGGAATACGCATACTGATATCAAACAGCGCTTGGGTCGACCCGTAGTAAAGGTTGAGATCCCGAATAGCTAACGCGGTTTGCTCGTCAGGCAAATTCCCCAAGTCTAAGCTAGGCGTGACACCTATGGGTGGCGTTATCGAAAACATCGAGCGGGATCCTTATCGTTATAATTCCAATGCGCGATACTTTTCACGCAAGTAATGACGAATACCAATCGCGGACAAATTGAGCGCCACGATCACAGACACAAGCAAAAACGACGTGGCGTATACCAAAGGACGCGCCGTTTCGATGTGCGCGCTTTGAAAGCCGACATCATAAATATGGTAGCCCAGATGCATGAACTTCCGCTCTAAGTGCAAAAACGGGAAGTTACCATCCACTGGCAAAGAGGGGGCGACCTTAACCACCCCCACCAACATTAAGGGCGCCACTTCTCCGGCTGCGCGCGCAACCGCTAAAATCAACCCGGTCATCATCGCAGGACTGGCCATCGGCAGAACCACCCGCCAGAGCATTTCTGATTGTGTCGCCCCAAGGGCAAACGCACCATGGCGAACACTGGTGGGGATCCGAGCCAACCCTTCTTCTGTAGACACAATCACCACAGGTAAGGTGAGGATCGCCAAGGTTAACGCCGACCAGAGAATACCTGGTGTCCCAAAAACCGGTGCCGGCTGCGCCGCTTGATAAAATACATCGTCAATGGTGCCACCGATAAAATAGACAAAAAAGCCCAACCCGAACACACCGTACACAATTGACGGTACCCCGGCGAGGTTAACCACGGCAATGCGAATAATACGCGTGAATGCCGTTTTCGGCGCGTATTCGTGAAGATATACCGCGGCGAGCACCCCTAACGGGGTGACAATCACTGACATCAATAGCACCAAGAAAACGGTGCCAAAAATCGCCGGAAAAACGCCCCCCGCCGCATTACTGTCTCGTGGAGATTCGGATAAAAAGGTCGCAACCTGGTAGCCCCAAAATTTAAGCTTATCAACGGCACTCATGGCGTTGGGATACCAAACATTAATCACATTTTGCAGAGGCAACGCCACGGCGTCACCGTGGCTATCTTCAACAACAAGCGCACCCGTTTGTTGTTTTTCTCGCAGCTGTTTGAGCTTTTTCTCTAACTGCTGGTATTGCGATAGCAGCTGTGAACGACGCTTATCAATTCGTTTTTTTTCTGCCGTGTTTAGCTGGCTATCTAATGAGAGGGACTTTTCCTCCAGCCGCAGCTGCTCCAGCTGATAGTTAACGCTCGCTAGGTGTACTTGCTCGATGTCATTGATCACCTCTCGACGCGCCGCTAAATCTTCCAGGCGTTGATAAAGTTCAGACAGCACTAATGCATGTTGGTGGCCGCCGGCGTCGACGTATGCTTGAGGCTTGCCGTAGAACATGCCATTTTCATTTCGCTCGATCATCGCCATTTCAACGGGTGTGTGCTGACTTTTTATCTGAAACGCCAGCAATTGACGAAAATCGATCCCTTCTTGCTCACGGTTACCGGTTTTTACCACCAAACGTTGGTAGCTGGGCTGGCGATAGGCTGGCAATACAACACCAGCATCTTTGAGCTGCGTCGCATCAACCTCATCGGTTCGATATATTTGCCCGACCACGGTTTCTACTCCCTGCTCACTCTTCACTTCAAAGCTGGTGACCGGTGTCGGCCAGAAATAGCCTAAGCCTCGATAGCCGAGCAATAACAGCACCCCAAGAATCGCAATCAGACTGACGCTGACCATTCCGGCCGTCATCCAAACCCAAGGAGTGCCAGATTTTATCCATGGACGCATGCGCATTCTCATCTCGGTTAAAGGTTGCTGTATTTGTCACGCAAACGCTGACGGATCAGCTCTGCCAATGTGTTAAAGACAAACGTGAAGACAAAAAGAATAAAAGCGGTTAAAAACAGCACTCGATAATGGGAACTACCGACTTCAGACTCCGGCATTTCCACCGCAATATTGGCCGATAAGGTACGTAGTCCTTCGAGCAAATTCCAATCCATGATAGGCGTGTTACCGGTTGCCATCAGTACGATCATTGTTTCACCGACCGCGCGCCCAAGGCCCATCATTACGGCAGAAAAAATACCAGGGCTTGCGGTAAGCAACACCACCCGAATCAAGGTTTGCCAGTGTGTCGCCCCTAAGGCCAAGGCGCCGTTTTTAAGGTGAGGGGGCACAGAAAAAATCGCATCTTCGGCAATAGAGAAAATGGTTGGGACTACCGCAAATCCCATGGCGATACCCACCACCAGCGCATTGCGCTGATCATAGCCGATACCCAGTTCATGCGTCACAAACTGGCGCGCATCGCCCCCTAACCAGACCTGCTCTACCCATGGTCCAAGGTAAGCGGCTACTACGCCCACCATCAATAACGCCGGAATAATGACCACTATCTGCGCGTTATCAGGTAAGCGGCGTCGCACATACCTAGGGATCATGCGCCACACGCCGCTTAGCCCAAGTAAAATAATAGGGATGAGCAGGAGCAACAAAAAGACGCTAGCAATGTGCGACTCAACCCAGGGTGCCAGCCACAAACCGGCCAAAAAGCCGATAATGACGGTGGGCAACGCTTCAATCGTTTCCACCGTCGGCTTCACCCAACGCCGGAGCCCGGATGACATAAAATAAGCAGTGTATATGGCTGCGCCAATCGCCATCGGCACCGCAAAAATTAAAGAAACCAAAGCGACCTTTAAGGTACCAAAAATCACGGGCACCACACTGAGCTTGGCTTCAAAGCTGTCATCCGCAGAGGTCGACTGCCACACATACTGCGGAGACGAGTACCCTTCATACCACACTTTCTGCCATAGTGAGTGAATACTCACTTCTGGGTGAGGATTGTCGACGGTCAACCATTGCCATTGATTGTCGACCACAGCAATCAGCCCATTTGCACGAGGCGTAAACGCCAAAGCGTCGGGCAGCGCGGTAAACTGAGCATCGAAATGGCGCTGTTTCTCACTGGTGGCATGCACTAGGCTAAGTCGTCCCGTTTCATCTACCATCGCCAGACTTTTACGGTGACGCTCAGGTGCGAGACGTGCCACGCCCTCCCCCGGTGAAAACGCGCGCACTTCAGTTAACGATGGCTCACCATTTTTCACCACATCGAACCATTGTGTGACGGTGCCATCTTGGTGCTGAAGGAGCAAAGAGCGTCCCCCGGCTAGCATCGACATTTTCGTGACTGGGCTGGCGACCACATTGTCGAGATTAACCGTTTCGCGCAACGCTAAATCGTTCCCGTTTACGCGCCAAATCGCTAAACGATTTTGTTGATGCACAAACAAGCGCTGCCCGTCTCCTGATAACGCGATATGGTCAACGGTTTGCGAAAGAGGCACCATGCTTTTCTGCGTACCACGAAAAACCACCAAATGGTTATCCTGAGTGACAGCAGCCAGCACGGGCGGGATGGTTTGACCGTGTAAACTATCCGGCACCGCAACAGTCAGCTGGTTAAGCGGCTGCGCGCTCGCGTCCACGATCAACTCACGACCAAAGGCCGGCATAGTGGACAATTGAGGGACCACTGAGGCGTCAGCTTGGTATTGTGTACGAAAGCGTAATTGCCAAGCAGCTACGCGCCCAGGCGTCTTTTCCACCGCCAAAAATGGCGTAGATGCTTCGACGCGGCTTATCGCAGGCTTATCCATGCTGGATAGCGGCTGCTGTAATACCGTTTGCGCGCGGAGCACGGCGCTGGCTGTGGGAGTCTCAGACCGTTGCGGGCGTTTGGCAACCGTTAACACACCTCGATCATCCAAGCCATACACCAGTTGATTGCGCGTATCGGCACCAATGTATTGAGGCACGCCGGGAGTGGCTAAGGTAAAACGCTCACTCAAGCTCACACTCGCTTGGTGAAAAAGCGGTACCACCACCGTGAGTAAGTAGAAGAAAAGAAGCAGCAGGGTCACTAATACCATCACGCCACCAAGACGTACCGTTTGGCGAGTCAGTTTATCTTTAAAACGCCGCGCCGGTCTGGTGTCCGTTAATGATGGTGAAGAGTGGGTCATTCGTGCCTCTTTTTATTAAGCAAGCCCTGCATTGTATGTCATTACAATGACAATTTTGTGACAGCGAGACGCACGACGCCGCCTTTCACAAACACGGCATCGCATCACTGTCGTCCAGTGTATCGTGAGTGGTCATCAACGCCTAGTCACGCTATCGCCACGCAATAAATATGCAACAAACGGGCTTTAGGCTTGCTCAAGTTGATATTGGGCACACTTTCGTGAGTTTAGCCTCCAGCAGCATAGACAACACCTTGACTGGCCTCAATAATTGTCTAAAGAATCGCCGTAAGGATCACGCATGAAGCACTTTGTTATCACATTAGTGGGCCCAGATCGCGCTGGCCTCGTTGATCAAATATCACACACGGTTTTCAATCATCACGGCAGCTGGCAAGCCAGCCGACTCAGTCAGCTAGCAGGGCAGTTTGCCGGCATCATTCACATTTCGGTGTCAGACACGTACGCTGATGCGCTGGTCCATGCGTTACGCGCGCTCGATGGTTTACAGTTGCTCATCACCGATGCGACGCCCGCCTCACCGTCTCCGATTACCCATACGTTGTCGGTAACAGGCAACGACAGGCGCGGCATTGTGCAAGCGCTCAGCCAGCTGCTCGCCGCTCATGGCGTCACCATCAACAAACTCAACACGCAAACACAAAGCGCCGCCAATACGGGCGGGCAAATTTTCACCGCAGATTTTTATTTAACGGTTCCGCCGGTAGCGGACATTAACGTATTGCATGAAGCCCTTGAAACGTTGTCAGACGACTTGATTGTCGATTTTGACAGCAATTTTATTCAGTAGAACAGGATTTTCTTACGCGTTATGACTTTAGACTCTTATCATGTCGACAAAGAACTTAGCTGGCTGTCTTTTAATGAACGTGTCCTGCAAGAGGCCGCGGACAAAAGTGTGCCTATTATTGAGCGAGTTCGGTTTTTAGGCATTTTTTCATCCAACCTTGACGAGTTTTATCAAGTACGGTTTGCCGACGTGAAACGGCGCATCATTATCGATGAAGAACGCGGAGTGGAAAGTCATGCCAAAGAGCTATTGAGCAAGATTCAAGCGAAAGTCGTCAAACTGAATCAAGATTTTGATCATCTTTACAACGATATTTTGCTCGAAATGGCACGCCGCCATATTTTTTTAGTTAACGAACGTCAACTCTCTGACCATCAAGCGCAGTGGCTAAAACGTTATTTTAGAAGCAATATTTTGCCTTACATCACGCCAATTATGCTTAACAAGGACGTCGATGTTTTAAGCTTTTTGAAAGATGCCTACTCTTACCTCGCCGTACAGCTGAAAAAAGAAGGGGAAGAGCCCAAGTATGCGCTGATAGAGATCCCAACTGATGAATTAGAACGCTTTGTTAAAGTTCCTGAGCCAAAAGGAAAACGGCAGCGAAAAACCATCATTTTACTCGATAACATTATCCGTTTGTGTTTAGACCAAATTTTTAGTGGTTTTTTCGACTACGATACTGTCGAAGCGTACGCGATGAAGATGACCCGCGATGCGGAATACGATCTGACCAATGAAGTGGAGCACAGCCTGCTTGAAAACATGTCAGAGAGCTTGGATCAGCGTTTAACCGCCCTACCGGTTCGGTTTGTTTATCAACGCGATATGCCACCGGAAATGGTGAGCAAATTGATTCAGGTATTAAAAATCTCCGACTACGACAGTGTCTTACCGGGTGCTCGCTATCACAACTTTCGTGATTTTATCGGCTTTCCGAACGTTGGACGTAAATACCTGGAAAACCCGCCTTTGCCACCGTTCGAATCGGCTGATTTTCAACTACAAAACAATGCCTTCGATGCTATTCGCGAACGCGATATTCTACTTTATTATCCCTATCATACGTTCCGCCATATGACTGAACTGGTGCGTCAGGCGTCGTTTGATCCTAAAGTGCGTAGTATTCGGATTAACGTCTATCGTGTAGCGAAAAACTCTCGCATTATCAACTCGATGATTGATGCTGCCAACAACGGAAAACGCGTGACCGTCGTGGTCGAGCTGCAAGCACGTTTTGATGAAGAAGCCAACATCGAATGGTCACGGGTTCTCACGGATGCTGGCGTAAAAGTCGTGTTTGGCACCCCCGGGCTCAAAATTCACTCGAAACTGTGTTTAATTTCTCGTCGTGAAGACGGCGTGCTACGCGATTATGGCCATATCGGCACAGGTAACTTTCATGAAAAAACGGCGCGAATTTATACCGACTTCGCGCTGTTTACAGCGGATCAGCCATTGACGTCAGAAATCCGCAAAGTATTTGAGTTTATTGAAAACCCGTATCGTCCTGTAAAGTTCAACCACTTAATTGTCTCGCCACGTAACTCGCGGCGTCGTATGTATAAACTGATTGAGCGTGAAATTGAGCATGCGCAGGCCAAACGTAAGGCAGGTATTACGCTCAAGGTCAACAACCTGGTCGACAAAGGCCTAGTGAACCTGCTGTACAAAGCCAGCAATGAAGGGGTGAAAATTCGCATCATCGTACGCGGCATGTGCTCGCTAGTGCCTGGGGTTAAAGGGGTAAGTCAGAATATCAAAGCAATCAGCATTGTTGATCGCTTCTTAGAGCATCCCCGCGTGTTTGCCTTTGAAAACGGCGGTGAACGTGATATGTATATTTCGTCTGCCGATTGGATGACTCGCAACATCGATAACCGGATTGAAGTTGGGGCTCCCATTCGCGATCCCAGACTGAAAGATCGCATCATGGCCATCTTGGAGATTCAATTTTCCGATCGCGCGAAAGCCCGCGTTATCGATAAAGCCATGTCCAACGCCTACGTCAAACGGGGTAACAAGAAAAAGATCCGCTCTCAGACCGAGATCTATGATTACCTTAAGCACGCAGAGCGCCAAGAACTCAAAAACGCGGAAAAGTTGCAACATGACACACCCCCAGTCAAAGGATAAGCCGCGCGAAATCGCAGCGGTTGATCTCGGATCTAACAGTTTTCATATGGTCGTCGCGCGCGTCGTTGGCGAAGGGTTACAGATAGTGAGTCGCCATAAACAACGTGTGCGACTGGCTGCAGGGTTGGATGATCAACATCGCCTCAGTGATGAGGCGATCAGCCGTGGTGTCGAGTGCTTAGCCATGTTCGCTGAACGGCTGAACGGCTTAGATATGGAGAATGTCCGTATCGCCGCCACCCACACCTTGCGCCAGGCCCGCAATGTCGACACCTTCATCAAGCGGGCAAGACAGGTTTTGCCCTACCCGATTGAAATTATTTCCGGGGAGGAAGAGGCGCGTCTTATTTATATGGGCGTCTCCCACACGCAGCAAAACGTTGGCCGGAAGTTAGTGATTGATATTGGGGGCGGCAGTACAGAATTAGTGATCGGGGATAACTTTGAGCCCGCACTGGTTAACAGTAAACGGGTTGGCTGCGTCAGTTATAACGAGCGTTTTTTCCCCAAAGGCAACATTACGCCTAAGCAATTTGCCGCCGCACAGCTGGCCACCCAACAAAAGCTAGAAAGCTTGGCTTCTCAATACCGTCAGGCTGGCTGGCAAGTGGCGCTCGGCGCGTCAGGCACCATCAAAGCGATTCGTGAAGTGATTATCGGCCTGGGTGATGAAGACGGCATTATCACCCGTAAGCGGTTAGATAACCTGATCGAAAAACTGCTGAAGTTTAAAACCAGTGACAGTATCGATTTACCGGGCTTGTCGGTCGACCGCCAACCGGTTTTCGTCGCAGGCGTGGCGATTCTTTCTGGGATCTTTGATGCGCTTGCCATCGAATCGATGCGCTTCTCTGATGGTGCGTTACGAGAAGGGTTGCTCTATGAAATGGAAGACCGCTTTCAGCGTACCGATATCCGTGGTCGTACGACGGATGATATGGCAGCACGCTACAACATCGACCTGAGTCACGCCCGTCGCGTGCAACACACAGCAGCGTATTTTTATGCGCAAGCCGAGCCGGATAAGGGTAGTAAGAAAGCAGAGCTCGCCGGGCTTTTGAATTGGGCTGCGCTGCTGCACGAAGTGGGGTTAAGCATTGGTTATCCTGGCTACCACAAGCATTCTGCGTATATTCTGCGCAACACCAATTTGCCTGGGTTTAACCAAGAGCAGCAAACCGTGCTAGCCACCCTCGCGCGCTTCCATCGTAAGGCGCTAAAACTCAATGAAATGCCTAAGTTTACCTTGTTTAAACCTAAGCTCATCGAGACGCTGATTTGCGCACTACGGTTAGCCTGTGTGTTGCACTCACAACGTAACGACGAGGCCTTGCCAGAGATTGCTCTCAGTGTCGACAAAAAAGGGGCATGGCAACTCACCTTCCCTACCGGGTGGCTGCAAGAGAACCGTTTGCTCGCGGCGGACTTGGAAGCAGAGCAGGCATACTGGCAGTCAGTAAACTGGGGGCTGACCTTTAGCGACTGAGAGCACGACAAGCGTCCAGTGGAGGCCGTCGCTTCCGCAACGCTGAGTCCCTAAACGTCTAAACCCTTAACGCGAGCCTTTTAGCGACGCATCCAGCCCTAATGCCTGTCTTTGCGCGCGCACCGCTTGAGCCGGCAAGGGAATATAGCCTTGCTGACTCACCGCCTTCTGCCCTTGCGCCGACAAAATATAACGCATAAATGCCGATTCAAGTGGCGCCAGCGGCTGATTGGGCGCTTTATTGATATACAAATATAAATAACGGGTAAGGGGGTACTCACCCGTTCGAATCGCTGAAGGGGTGGGCTTTATCGCCTCTTTTCCTTGGTGTGAAATCGCCAGCATGCGCGCCCCTGACGCTTGATGGCCGATCCCTGCATACCCGATCGCATTCAGCGAAGAGGCCACCGACTGCACAACAGACGCCGAGCCGGGCTGCTCATTCACATCGGCTCGAAAATCCCCACGACACAACGCAGCTTGCTTAAAATAACCATAGGTACCGGATACCGAGTTACGGCCGAATAATTGCAAATCTCGGTTGGCCCAACGGCCTGATAAGCCCAATTGCCCCCAGGTTGCCACCGGTTTACTCGCCCCACACCAGAGGGTGCGAGAAAATACCGCATCCAACTGTTGAAAACTGATGGTGCGTAAAGGGTTGTCTTGGTGGACATAGACGGCCATCGCATCCACCGCAACGGGTACCGCGGTAGGAGGATAGCCAAAACGTGCTTGAAACGCATTTTCTTCACTGACCCGCATCGGACGACTCATGGGGCCAAGTTGTGCGGTCCCTTCCACCAGCGCGGGGGCGGCGGAGGCAGAGCCTGGCGTTTGTAGCTGTATATTCACCCCTGGATGTAGCCGTTTGAACCCGTCAGTCCAAGCGGCCATCATATTGGCTAGGGTGTCTGAGCCGACAGAGCTCAAGTTACCGGATATACCGCTGCTACGTTGATAATCAGGCAGCGTGTCGGCATGGCTAAAGCCCGCCATGCTCACTAGCAGGCTGGCTGTGGCAATAAACCGCTTTAACATGCTAACCGCTCCGGTAAGGTAAAGGAGAACGTGCTCCCCACCCCGAGTTCACTTTGAATATCTAATTCCGCATCGTGATGACTTAACGCATGTTTTACGATCGCCAATCCTAAGCCACTGCCACCCGTTTCACGGGAGCGGGCTTTATCCACCCGATAAAAACGCTCAGTTAACCGATCCAAATGTTGCGGCGCGATCCCCTCACCACTGTCCTGTACTTCCAAGCGTGGGCCTTTGCTTGCGCGATACCAACGCACAGTGATCCCAGCGTTGGGCGGGGTGTGCTTTACTGCGTTATAAACCAGGTTGGAAATCGCACTGCGTAATTGATCGTCATTGCCTTTCACTTTGAGGCTGGTATCAACTTCAAACGTAAGTACATGCTCACTATCACCACTTAAGGCTTGGGCTTCTTTTTGTAGCACATCAAGCATGGCTGGCACATCCACATGATGATCCAGCTCAGGCTTGGCCGCTGCTTCAATTTTAGACAGGGTCAAAAGCTGTTCTACCAGTGACTCCATCCGAGACAATTGCTCGGTCATCACTCCATGTGCTTTCGGCCACATGGGACCAACAACCATCTCCGGATCTTCAGTCATTTCTAAGTAGCCACGCAAAACCGTCATCGGCGTGCGTAGCTCGTGTGAAACATTGGCGAAAAAGTTGCGGCGCATCCCTTCCAGTTGCTTCAACTGAGTGATATCACGCACCACCATCAAATATTCGCCTTCCGCATAGGGCATGGTCCGGAACTCAAGTGTGCGCGCGCTATTGAGGTGAGAGCGCATCTCGAGCGGCACATCGTAATTGGCATCAGCAATATAACTGACGAATTCAGGGGCGCGGATAAGATTACTGATATGCTGGCCATTATCATCAGGCATACGCAAGCCGAGCAGTTCTTGAGCTAATTTGTTACACCAAACAATGGCACCGTCACGCTCAAAAACCACCACCGCATCCGGTAAAGACTCTGCCCCGTTGCGAAAGCGACGAATCAGATTCGCCAGCTCCTTACGGCGACGACGATTACGCTTTTGTAAGCGATAAATCCCATTAAACAAAGGCTCCCAGGAGCCGGTGCCTGAGGGTGGCATCAGGCTTTTGTCTTTCCAAAGCCAATCCGACAGCTTGACTTGCTGATGCAGGTGCCAAAGCAGCATGGCAACGGTGGCGCCAAGCAACAGCCAAGGTAGGCCACCAAACAGCCAACCTATGATAAACCAAGGTAAATAAAAAAAAGCCAGCTCCCAGGCTAGCTTCTTCCAAGACAGTCGTTCGACCATTGCGTCTCCATGCAGCCTACACCTGATGTAGGCGGGATTTAACTACGTGTTGAGAAACGATATCCAGCGCCGCGCACGGTTTGTACCAGTTTAGCGTGTCCACCGGCTTCCAGCACTTTGCGCAAGCGACGAATATGCACATCCACCGTTCTATCTTCAACATAGACATTGGTGCCCCACACGTTATTGAGTAGCTGCTCGCGGCTATATACTCGCTCTTGATGGGTCATGAAAAAGTGCAGCAGCTTAAACTCGGTCGGCCCCATGTCTAGCGGATTATCATTGGCGGTCACTCGATGCGAGACAGGGTCAAGCTTCAACCCTTGTACTTCAATGACATCATCCAAGGTTGTCGGCGACACGCGGCGCATCACCGCTTTTAATCGCGCCACCAGCTCTTTCGGCGAGAAAGGTTTGGTGATGTAGTCATCGGCCCCTACTTCTAAGCCTCGCACTTTGTCTTCTTCTTCGCCCCTTGCGGTCAGCATTACCACGGGGATTTGTCGGGTTAACTCTTCCCGCTTTAAGTGCTTAATAAGATTGAGCCCCGATCCGCCAGGTAACATCCAATCCATCAGGATCATTTCTGGGTAAGGCTCGCATATTTGCGCCAGTGCCGAGTCGTAGTCTTCTGCCTCAACCGTTTGATAACCTTTTTGTTCAAGTACAAAACAAAGCATCTCGCGAATGGGGGCTTCGTCTTCAACAACGAGAATCCGTCTAACCATGATAATTACCTAGTGTTATCATTGAACTGGCGCCATTATGTGGATTTATTATGACATTTTTGTGACCCAGCGCGAGCTATTTTCCCCTTGTGTCGACAGGCTGTGACCTAGCCTACACCTTGCTGTGTCACTAATACACGGCTTGCGCCGCCACCTTGGCTATCTACACGGACTTGTGCACCAATCCGCTCAACCAGTGTATTCACATGCGAAATCACCCCAATTTGTCGGCCATCCGCTTGCAGGGTATCCAGGCAGGCTAACGCCATTTCTAAGCTATCAGGGTCTAGGGTGCCGAAGCCCTCATCAATAAATAGAGAGCCAAGCTGGCGGGTATCTGCCGCTAAAGAGGCCAGTGCTAGCGCCAGCGAGAGCGAGACTAAAAAGCTCTCTCCGCCAGACAGTGATTCGACACTGCGCACCTCATCACCCATATCGTGATCGACCACCTGTAACGCCAGCAAGCTATCCGGCACCGTTTGCAGTGCATAACGTGGTGACAATGACGCCAAGTGCTCATTGGCGATATCCACTAACTGAGACAAGGTTAAAGATTGGGCAAGATTTCGGAACTTCGCCCCGCTCGCGGAGCCAATCAGATCAGCCAATTTTAGCCATTGTTCCGTTTGATGCCGCTGCGCCTCTATTTTTTCAGTCAGTGAGCCGGCTTGGTGCTTGGCTTTTTCTGACTCAGTCAATTGGTGACGAAGCGTAAAGAGGCGCGGCTCCTGCTCCTCGAGCGCTTGCTGCCACTGTGACTGCTGTGCGCTGAGAGACGCATCATCATCAGGTAGCTGCTGTGCCACTATCCAAGCTTTGGTGTCTGCCATGGTTTGCTGACAATGAACAAGCTGTTGCTGACGCTCATCAAGGCGCGTTTTGGCTTCTTGATAACGCGCTTCAACATCGCTGATCGCCTGTCGCTCATTGGCGCGCCATACCTCGCTATACGACAGCGCGCCAATCAAATCATACTGATGAACACCGAGTTCCGGCTGCCATTGGATCCAACGTCTCACACTTGCGCGGTAGCGCTGATCCGCCTCACGCTGCTGGGTATCAAGCGTTTGCTGGCGCGCCTGCACACCAGCACGCTTTTCACTGGCCTGCGTGTAGGCTTGCTCGGCTTGGTTACGTTGTGCAACTTGTTCTTCAATGGTCGCTTTGTAGGCTCGCTCTAGCGCCTCCAGATCTGATTGCGGGATCAACGCTTGGCGCGCGGCACTTTGCTGTTGATGCTCTTGTGCGAGGGTCACCAGTTGGGCTTGCCGGGCTTGAATATCTTCTGACAAGCTCTGGCACTGCTGCGAAAGCGAGGCGAGGTCGGTCTCTCTTTGTTGCTTGTGCTCAGCAAGCGCCGCTTTTTCGTCTTGCAGTGCCTGATAGGCTTGAATTTTTTGCTCCATCTGGCGGATATAATGCGCGGCGCCAACCTGTTGCAGGCTCGCCAGCCACTGTCCAGCGCCTAATTGCTGATCCAGCGATTGGCTGACTCGAGTCACTTGCGTCTGTTGCTGCTGCCATTGCTCATCAATCGCATTGAGCCGTGTCTCACACTCTGTCAGTGACTGGTCGAGTTGATGACGTCGAGCCACTAGCTGCTCACGTGCATGCTGGAGTTCGGCAATGGCCGTATCCATTTGCTGAATGTGGGCAAGCTGTTGTTGGCGCTCTGTCATCGCTTGATAACAGGCTTGATACTCGGCATAGGTTGGTTGCGCCTGTGCGTCAATCTCGCCGAGGATGTCACTGAGTGGACGTGATAAGTCGATGGTTTCATCCAGCTCAGCGATCGCAGCATGTACCTCTCGTTCGCATTGCTGTCGCTCAGCCTGCCAAACCGCTCCCTGCTCTTTTAACTCGGCACACGCGTGCTGGCTTTGCTGGTGCTGCCTTTGCCAGTAATAATACTCGGCGTGATGTTGGTTATACGATGCTTGCAAGGCGTCTACACGCGCCTGCTGCTGCGCGATCATGCCTTCAATCGCGGGGGCATGGTGCAGGTAGGGGTGCTCGGTGGCCCCACAAAGCGGGCAAGGATCCCCCTCGTGTAAAGTTTGGCGAAGATCATCAAGCTCGACCACCGCCATCGCCTGTTGGAGGCTATTTTGTGCTTCTTCGACCTGAGCCTGCTCACGGGTCAGCGTGTCTTTCAAATGCGCTAACTGGGTTTGGCTGTCTGCAAACAGTGCTTGATGTTTTTCCAGCTCCGCTTGGTTATGCTGACAGCGCTCTTGCCAATACTGCCAGTTTTTTCCCTCATTGAGCACCGCTTCTTGCTGCTGCTTTTGCGTGTGCAGTTTGCTATACCGCACCTGATCCGCGTCTTGATTTGCCTGCAGCGCCTCAGGCTCTAACGCTTGTCGCTTGGCTTTCAGCTGCGCACTGCTGTCATCAACTTGGGCAATGTCTTTGTCCAACTTGTCACGTTGCGGCTGCCAATGTTGCTGCTGATGATAACGGGCTTGATACTCTTCTTGCAGCGCCGAGAGTGTATCTTGGCAATCGAGGTACTGGCGCAGGTTATCAAACACAGGTTGATAATGTTCCGCCACATGAGAAAAGTCACCATAACGGGCGATTTCTTTTTCTATCGCCGCCTCACGTTGTTGCTGTTGTTCGGCTTGCGCACGCGCTTGCGCAAAAGACTGTTGGGCTTGTCGATACTTTTGCTGTTGCTCATTCAGCGCTAGGTTTTGCTCATGCATTTGCCGTTCAATGCCAGACAGTTGGGTATCTATCTGTTGCGCTTGCCGTACTTTAGGCTCAAGCTCCGCCCAGCTTTGCTCGGCCTCCGCCACTGCCCGATTAGCGTCGCGCCAACGTTCAGCCTCTTGTTCATACGCTTGGGCTATACGACGTTCTTCACGCGCGAGCTGATGGCGTTCGAGTGTGAGCGCCTGCCGTTGCCATTGGGTGGTCTGCACCGCTTGCCAATCGTCCCGAGCTACTTGGACACGCTCTATCTCGTCCAACGCGTCACGCCGGGCGGCAATGCTCTCTCGCGCTTCACTCGCTTCATCGAGCGCCTGCTGAGCCGTCTCAACGCCCTGCTGCGCTTGCGCAAAATGCGTGTGTTGTTGGCGATAGTCATTGAGTTTTCGGAGCTGAGTGTGTAAATCGTGAATGTGCTGCTGGCATTGCGCCTGCTCTTGATGCAATTGCTGTTCTTCGTCATCCGTGAGTAACTGAATATCGCCCAACTGTTGGGTCAGTTGATCCAGTGCTTGCTTTTCATCACGTGCCCGCTGGTGCGCCATTTGCGACAGCCGGCTATATATTTCAGTGCCTGTCATGCGCTCAAGCAAGGCCGCTCTATCATCTGCAGACGCTTTTAAGAAAGCGGCAAAATCCCCTTGCGGTAACATCACCGCACGGCGGAACTGTTCATAGCTCAGTCCCACTAAGCGCTCTATTTCACTGAGTACTTCCTGTTTTTTACCGGCGATACGTTGGCCTGTGGCGAGGTTCTCCAACCAATGCTCACTCGCCTGTATACGGCCGTCCGCCTTACCGCGTGCACGGCGCACCGACCAATGCGCACGCCAACGGCTACCGTCATAGGCGACAAAATCCACTTCCGCGTGCCCTTCGCCTTTACCACGCGATAAGATACTGCGCACATCATTGGCTTTAACCCGAGTGGCCGGGTCGCCCAAGCCAATATCCGCATCATGCTTTTTATTGGACTGAAAGCGCGGGATCTTGTCGTAAAGCGCCAAGCAAATTGCATCCAAAAGCGTCGACTTTCCCGCGCCCGTTTTGCCTGTGATCGCAAACAAGCCACTGTCACCCAGCGGTCCTTGTGAAAAGTCCAATGCAAACGGATGTTGAATGCTGGCCAAATTCTCGCCACGTAATGCCAGGATTTTCATCGTTTATTGATCCTCGTCCTGTTCCAGTTGCTCCAATAACTGAGAAAACGTTGCTGATAACGCCGTATCAGGTTCACCTTGATACTTTTGCTGCCAACCATGGCGAAGCACCTGATAGGGCTCGACCTCCGAGAGACGTTGCTGTCGAAAGCCACTTGTTTGTGGTTGCTCGCGATAATGCGGTGTGATTTTGGCAAGCCGCACAGGTTTACCATCCAAGGCCGCTAGAATTTTTTCCCTGAGCATCGGCTGGGGCTTATCTAACAAAACAGGGACATCAAGCAAAGGTTGCTGCGACAGCGGTAAAGGCTCAAGCGTGAGTCCCGCCAGTGCGTCGAGTACTGTTTCCAACGGTGAGGGCTGTTCCGGAACCTGCCATAAATCAACGGCACGCGGCACATAATGTGGGATCACACTTTGTAGCTGATTGTCTTCAAGCGTTACCGCTAACACTTGGTGCCGATAGTGGCGTTCGGATAACGACAAAGGGATGGGCGATCCGCAATAACGAATCCGTGTTTGCTTTGCCACTTGCTGAGCTAAATGCAAATGTCCAAGCGCGACATAGGCAATATCCTCACTGAAAATATCCGCCGGCAGCGCATGCTGATTCCCCCCAAGAATGCGCCGCTCTGACATTTCTGACAACTCACCACTGGCCATATACACATGGCCCATCGCTATCAACGCCTGATCAGCGCGCGCGTTTTCACGCCCAGCTTGCTCCGTTTGCTGATAAATACGTCGCACTCCCTCAATAAGCCGATCGTCCTTTTCATCGAGTCCTTCTGTACGCAAATCACCACTTCGCAAAAAAGGCACCGCCAATACCCAAGCCGCGACGTCGCCTGACTTATCGGTAATAGGCACTCGCATACGTTCTGTATCTAGGTGACCGTCACTATCACGGGCAATGGCACCAATTAAGTGTAAATCAAAGGCTTTCAGTAGCTCGTGTGGGGCGTCGAGTTTGCTAGGTGAGTCATGGTTCCCGCCGGTGATCACCACATTTAAGTGTGGCAGTGCTTTGGCAATATCAGCCAAAAAACGATACAGCATTCGCCAAGCGCTGGCGGGGGGGTTGGCGCTGTCAAACACATCTCCCGCCACCAATAAGGCATCGGCTTGCTCATCAATGAGGCATTGCTTAAGCCAATCGAGAAAGGCTTGATGTTCATATTGGCGATCATAGCCATGTAACTGATGACCAAGGTGCCAATCGGAGGTATGAATGATCTTTAACACAACTGAGGTAATCCGTTCATTGAGGAAGCTGGGCAAGTTTGTCTCGCTGAAGTCGCGAGCAGGGTTAAATTCTACGCTAATTGCAGCGACATTCGAGAGTGAATGCAATACCATGTTGCCTTTCTCACAACAGGATGGATAAAGCCTCGCCATGATTTGGTTTAAGAATTTACTCGTCTATCGTCTTACCCGTGATATTCCCCTCGATCCAACACAACTGGAAAGCCAGCTGAGGGAGTTCGACTTTACCCCTTGTGGCAGCCAGGACATGCAAAAGTTTGGCTGGGACAATGCACTGGGTAAGCATGGCGATATGCTCACGCATGTCAGCGGTAACAATATCCTGATCCGCGCTCGCAAAGAAGAAAAGTTGCTTCCCGCGTCGGTGATCAAAGACGCCTTGGAAGAGAAAGTTGACGCCATGGAGCAAGCCCAAGGGCAACGCCTGAAAAAGCGCGAGAAAGATAGCCTAAAAGACGATGTGGTCATGGAGCTCTTACCGCGTGCCTTCACGCGTCAAAGTCAGATGTGCGCTTTGATTATGGCGGATAAAGGTTTGGTATTAGTTGATGCCGCCAGTATCAAAAAAGGCGAAGAGTTGCTCGCCCTTCTACGGAAATCCATCGGCAGCTTACCCGTCGTTCCCGTTGAAACCGAGACCCCGGCAGAGCATGCAATGACCGAATGGGTCAAGCAAGGCCAAGCGCCGCAAGGCTTTCACCTCGGTGATGAAGCAGAACTCAAAGCACTGCTGGAAGAAGGTGGGGTGATCAAATGTAAACAGCAAGATCTCACCAGTGATGAAATTCAGGCGCACCTGGAGGCAGACAAGCAAGTCACCAAGTTGTCCATGGACTGGCAAGAACAAGTCGACTTCATATTAGGCGATGATTTAAGCGTGAAGCGACTGAAGTTCTCCGAGGAAATTCGCGATCAAAACGCTGACATCGACCGAGAAGATGTCGCAGCCCGCCTCGATGCCGACTTATCGCTGATGTGCGGCGAGCTCGACACCCTTCTAGATGGCTTATTCACCGCGTTAGGCGGTTTAAAAACCGACTAACTAACCCCCACAAAGATTAGGTAAATTCGGCTGGTAGTGTGGGTAATGTCACAGTAAAATGGCGCCCACACTCACCTTCAACGTGAAGGTGCCTGACTTATACTCAGACTCAAGCTTGGAATTATGTTTACGCCAGAATTACTCTCTCCCGCCGGTAGCCTAAAGAATATGCGCTACGCGTTCGCCTATGGGGCCGACGCCGTGTATGCCGGCCAGCCACGCTATAGCCTGCGTGTGCGCAACAATGAATTTAACCACGACAACCTGAAAATAGGCATCGACGAAGCCCATGCGCAGGGTAAGAAGTTCTACGTGGTCTGTAACATTCAGCCGCACAACGCCAAGCTAAAAACCTTTATTCGCGATCTCAAGCCAATTATCGATATGGGCCCTGACGCGCTGATCATGTCCGATCCTGGCTTGATTATGATGGTGCGTGAGCACTTCCCTGATATGGCAATCCACCTTTCCGTGCAAGCCAACGCGATTAACTGGGCGACCGTCAAGTTTTGGCAGCAGCAAGGGATTGAACGTGTGATCTTATCGCGTGAACTATCACTGGAAGAGATCGAAGACATCCGCCAACACTGCCCTGAAATGGAGCTTGAGGTGTTTGTTCACGGCGCGCTATGTATGGCGTATTCTGGCCGTTGTCTGTTGTCAGGCTATATTAATAAGCGTGATCCAAACCAAGGCACCTGTACCAACGCCTGCCGTTGGGACTACAAAGTGCATAAAGGCAAAGAAGACGACGCAGGCCAAGTCGTACAAGTTCAAGAAGTGACCCCAACCTTGGGTAAAGGCGAGCCAGTTGATGATGTCGTGTTGCTTGAAGAAGGCGGACGCCCGGGTGAGTTGATGGCCGCGTACGAAGATGAGCACGGCACCTACATCATGAACTCAAAAGACTTGCGCGCCATTCAGCACGTTGAACGCTTGACCCAAATGGGCGTGCACTCGCTAAAAATCGAAGGTCGCACTAAGTCTTTCTATTACTGCGCACGTACAGCACAGGTGTATCGCCAAGCAATTGATGATGCCGTGGCCGGTAAACCGTTCGATGAGAGCCTGATGAATACCCTCGAGAACCTTGCACACCGAGGCTACACCGAAGGCTTTTTACGTCGACACACCCACGATAGCTACCAAAACTATGACTATGGCTATTCGGTTTCTGACCAACAGCAATTTGTCGGCGAATTTACCGGCAAGCGTCGTGGCGATCTGGCTGAAGTGGAAGTGAAAAACAAATTTATGCTCGGTGACAGCCTTGAGCTGATGACACCGCGAGGCAATGTCCATTTCACCTTAGAAGCGATGGAAAACCGTAAGTCAGAAACCATCACTGATGCCAAAGGTAGCGGCCACTTCGTATTTATTCCTGTGCCAGAAGATATGGATCTAGAGTACGCGCTACTGATGCGTAACCTGCAATCAGGACAAGATACACGTAACCCATCGGGTAAGTAATATGGCACTACTCATCACCGATAAATGCATAAACTGCGATATGTGTGAGCCCGAGTGTCCCAACGGGGCCATCTCGATGGGTTCCGAGATCTTTGAGATCGAGCCAGATTTATGTACCGAGTGTAAAGGCCATTACGACAAGCCAACGTGTCAGTCGGTCTGCCCTATCTCCAAATGCATTATCACCGATCCCGATAATGTCGAGACAGAGGATCAGCTCTTAGAAAAATTTGTGGTCATCCAAGGGATGGCCTAAGCCATTAAAAGCGCCGCAAGGCGCTTTCTTTATGTCTTGTTATTCTCCAGCAATAACCCTAACACTAAAGGGGCGCTTTAAACGCAAAAAACCCCAGCTTTTCAGCTAGGGTTTCTAAGTAGTGGCGGAGTGGACGGGACTCGAACCCGCGACCCCCGGCGTGACAGGCCGGTATTCTAACCAACTGAACTACCACTCCGCACCAATTCTGTCTCATCAAAGTCTTACATCTATTTGCTTTGATGATTAAATCTGTTTTTGCCTTCAGATTTTTCCAAAAATCTGAAAACAAGAAAGCAAGCCTGGCGATGTCCTACTCTCACATGGGGAGACCCCACACTACCATCGGCGCTGCTTCGTTTCACTACTGAGTTCGGCATGGAGTCAGGTGGGTCCAAAGCGCTATGGTCGCCAAGCAAAATTTGGTGTGTCTTCACTTTTCAGTCAAAACACGTAATCTAGAAAGCTGTTCGTTCTCGCCACAATCAACTGGCTTTATTCGAGTCCAACCCAAAACCTCTTGGGTGTTGTATGGTTAAGCCTCACGGGCAATTAGTACAGGTTAGCTCAACGCCTCACAGCGCTTACACACCCTGCCTATCAACGTTCTAGTCTAGAACAACCCTTTAGAGAGCTCGAAGCTCTAGGGATGACTCATCTCGGGGCCAGCTTCGCGCTTAGATGCTTTCAGCGCTTATCTGTGCCGAACTTAGCTACCGGGCAATGCGTCTGGCGACACAACCCGAACACCAGCGGTTCGTCCACTCCGGTCCTCTCGTACTAGGAGCAGCTCCCCTCAATCATCCAACGCCCACGGCAGATAGGGACCGAACTGTCTCACGACGTTCTAAACCCAGCTCGCGTACCACTTTAAATGGCGAACAGCCATACCCTTGGGACCGACTTCAGCCCCAGGATGTGATGAGCCGACATCGAG
>NZ_LAQR01000039.1:0-1686 GCF_000968645.1 Salinivibrio sp. KP-1
CTTACGAGTAGGGCTACACACGTGCTACAATGGCAGATACAGAGGGCAGCGAAGCTGCGAAGTGGAGCGAATCCCTTAAAGTTTGTCGTAGTCCGGATTGGAGTCTGCAACTCGACTCCATGAAGTCGGAATCGCTAGTAATCGTGGATCAGAATGCCACGGTGAATACGTTCCCGGGCCTTGTACACACCGCCCGTCACACCATGGGAGTGGGCTGCACCAGAAGTAGATAGCTTAACCTTCGGGAGGGCGTTTACCACGGTGTGGTTCATGACTGGGGTGAAGTCGTAACAAGGTAGCCCTAGGGGAACCTGGGGCTGGATCACCTCCTTACTGACGCTATTGTTGCGAGTGTTCACACAGATTGTATAGGTTGAAGTATTAAAGAGGATATGTTCCCAAACATATCAGCGTGTCCCATTCGTCTAGAGGCCTAGGACACCGCCCTTTCACGGCGGTAACAGGGGTTCGACTCCCCTATGGGACGCCATTGGGTTGTTAGCTCAGTTGGTAGAGCAGTTGACTTTTAATCAATTGGTCACAGGTTCGAATCCTGTACAACCCACCATTTCTCAGACGCGGGGCTATAGCTCAGCTGGGAGAGCGCTTGCATGGCATGCAAGAGGTCGGCGGTTCGATCCCGCCTAGCTCCACCAAGTCTGGAAGATGGGCGATTAGCTCAGTTGGGAGAGCACCTCCCTTACAAGGAGGGGGTCACTGGTTCGAGCCCGGTATCGCCCACCATTTTCTCTGCAAGAGAAAAGCACTACAACAAAATGGGGCTATAGCTCAGCTGGGAGAGCGCCTGCCTTGCACGCAGGAGGTCAGCAGTTCGATCCTGCTTAGCTCCACCATTTTACTCTTTGTTTTTACAGCAGTTGACGCCTGTTGCGATGAGTGCTGTCTGAAAGCAAAAAATAAAGTGGTTTATCGTATTGATAAATACACATGCTCTTTAACAATCTGGAAAGCTGACAAGTCATTCTTAAAGAATGACAGTAAAGTTCTCAATCAGTGACATGTAATGTCACTCACACAATCAAGTGTGCTTGGGCTTTGTCTTAGTGATAAGCAAAGTCTCTATTTTGAGTCCGGCAAAAACAAAACCTTAATTAGTTGATGATTCAACACTGAGTGGTTTTGCGACGCAGATTTCTTTTTTAGACAATCTCGCCGTAAATAAAACCTCTTGGGGTTGTATGGTTAAGTGACTAAGCGTAGACGGTGGATGCCTTGGCAGTCAGAGGCGATGAAGGACGTACTAACCTGCGAAAAGCGATGGTGAGCTGGTAAGAGGCATTTGAGCCATCGATGTCCGAATGGGGAAACCCACCTGCATAAGCAGGTATCTTAGCGTGAATACATAGCGCTAAGAGGCGAACTCGGGGAACTGAAACATCTAAGTACCCGAAGGAAAAGAAATCAATTGAGATTCCGGCAGTAGCGGCGAGCGAACCCGGAGCAGCCCTTAAGCGGCTTAGGCGTTAGGTGAACAGGTTGGAAAACCTGGCAATAAAGGGTGATAGCCCCGTAACCGACGGCGCCTTAGCCGTGAAAACGAGTAGGACGGGACACGTGATATCTTGTCTGAACATGGGGGGACCATCCTCCAAGGCTAAATACTCCTGACTGACCGATAGTGAACCAGTACCGTGAGGGAAAGGCGAAAAGAACCCCTGTGAGGGG
>NZ_LAQR01000040.1:0-1278 GCF_000968645.1 Salinivibrio sp. KP-1
CTTTCCAGAGATGGATTGGTGCCTTCGGGAGCTCTGAGACAGGTGCTGCATGGCTGTCGTCAGCTCGTGTTGTGAAATGTTGGGTTAAGTCCCGCAACGAGCGCAACCCTTATCCTTGTTTGCCAGCACGTAATGGTGGGAACTCCAGGGAGACTGCCGGTGATAAACCGGAGGAAGGTGGGGACGACGTCAAGTCATCATGGCCCTTACGAGTAGGGCTACACACGTGCTACAATGGCAGATACAGAGGGCAGCGAAGCTGCGAAGTGGAGCGAATCCCTTAAAGTTTGTCGTAGTCCGGATTGGAGTCTGCAACTCGACTCCATGAAGTCGGAATCGCTAGTAATCGTGGATCAGAATGCCACGGTGAATACGTTCCCGGGCCTTGTACACACCGCCCGTCACACCATGGGAGTGGGCTGCACCAGAAGTAGATAGCTTAACCTTCGGGAGGGCGTTTACCACGGTGTGGTTCATGACTGGGGTGAAGTCGTAACAAGGTAGCCCTAGGGGAACCTGGGGCTGGATCACCTCCTTACTGACGCTATTGTTGCGAGTGTTCACACAGATTGCACGGTCATATTGAAAAGCGCTAACTAATGTAAGCCATTGGTTAACGCTTTTAGGCGTTACTCTGAAAAGAGATGCTCTTTAACAATCTGGAAAGCTGACAAGTCATTCTTAAAGAATGACAGTAAAGTTCTCAATCAGTGACAGAAATGTCA
Organism: Salinivibrio sp. KP-1; assembly: GCF_000968645.1. Taxonomy (NCBI): domain Bacteria; kingdom Pseudomonadati; phylum Pseudomonadota; class Gammaproteobacteria; order Vibrionales; family Vibrionaceae; genus Salinivibrio; species Salinivibrio sp. KP-1. The sequence continues at coordinate 726 of NZ_LAQR01000040.1, forward strand.
CTCACACAATCAAGTGTGCTTGGGCTTTGTCTTAGTAATAAGCAAAGTCTCTATTTTGAGTCCGGCAAAAACAAAACCTTAGTTGTTTAAACCGTTTGTTTTCACTTTTTTAAAGTGAAAGTAAATAAGCAAGACCTTTTGGGGTTGTATGGTTAAGTGACTAAGCGTAGACGGTGGATGCCTTGGCAGTCAGAGGCGATGAAGGACGTACTAACCTGCGAAAAGCGATGGTGAGCTGGTAAGAAGCATTTGAGCCATCGATGTCCGAATGGGGAAACCCACCTGCATAAGCAGGTATCTTAGCGTGAATACATAGCGCTAAGAGGCGAACTCGGGGAACTGAAACATCTAAGTACCCGAAGGAAAAGAAATCAATTGAGATTCCGGCAGTAGCGGCGAGCGAACCCGGAGCAGCCCTTAAGCGGCTTAGGCGTTAGGTGAACAGGTTGGAAAACCTGGCAATAAAGGGTGATAGCCCCGTAACCGACGGCGCCTTAGACGTGAAAACGAGTAGGACGGGACACGTGATATCTTGTCTGAACATGGGGGGACC